>JBLHVW010000097.1:0-14412 GCA_047628775.1 Salibacteraceae bacterium
TTTCCATTTGCATCATTCACCGTAAGAGTTACATTGTTTGCTCCTAGCTCAGCACAAGAGAAGTTCAATATAGAAGCTGATAAAGTAACAGCTCCACAAACATCAGATGACCCTCCGTCTAAATCAGGTGCTACTATTGAAGCATTCCCACCAGCATCAAGATAAATACTAATGTTTTGACAAACAGCAGTTGGTGAAATAGTATCTAATACAGTCACAGTTGAAGGACATGAAGCAGTATTCCCAGCTCCATCGCTCGCCGTAAGGAAAACAATGTTTGGTCCGATGTCAGCACATGTAAATGCAATTACCGAAGCACTAAACGTTAACGGTCCGCAGTTATCTGTTGATCCACCGTCAAGGTCACTTGCAGCTAATAAAGCATTTCCACTTCCATCAAGGTAAACATTGATATTCTGACAAACAACCGTTGGGTCCACAGAATCATCTAGGGTTAATGCATTACAGTCATTGTCAATTCCATCACATTGGATTTCGATCACACCTGGATTTACTAGTGGATCCAAATCGTTGCAATCTGTTATAGAACAATAACCATCTCCATCGGCATCGGTACCATCATTTGCAGTATTATTATCTGCCAATGGACCAAATCCATCAACACCAATTGCACAGTCATCACAACCATCAGCATCTAAATCTTGGCATACGAATGGATTCAATGGATCAGTATCTGAAACGTCAACTATTCCATCGTTATCATCATCTGTATCTCCTGTATCACAAATCCCGTCTGAATCAGTATCAATTCCATCATTTGCTGGTGCATTATCGGCTAAAGGTCCGAATCCATCAGTTCCAACTGAACAATCATCACAACCATCAGCGTCAACATCTCCACAAATTGAAGGATCAAGTGGATTAGGATCTGAACCGTCAATAATACCATCGTTATCATCGTCTGCATCTCCTGTGTCACAAATTCCATCGCCATCTGTATCGGTTCCGTCATTTGCAGTATTATTATCTGCTAATGGGCCGAATCCATCAACACCAATCGCACAATCATCACAGGTATCACCGTCAGCATCTCCACAAATGAATGGATTTAATGGATCTGTATCTGAACCATCTGCAACTCCATCATTATCATCATCTGGATCTCCTGAATCACATAAACCATCGCCATCAGTATCAGCACCATCATTCGCTGGTGCATTATCGGCTAAAGGTCCGAAGTTATCTGTTCCTATTGAACAATCATCACATCCGTCTCCGTCAGCATCACCGCATATATCTGGGTTCAAAGTACTCGGGTCAGAGCCATCTGCGACGCCGTCATTATCATCATCTGTATCAATTCCGTCGCACAATCCATCTCCATCTGTATCTAAACCAGTTGAAACAGTTATCGTTACGCTATAAGAGGCAATGCAAAGGGGGTCGCCTCCTCCTGAATCACCAGCTCTTAGGGCCCAACTCCCAAAAGGGTTGGTTCCATTGAAATTATTGAGGTTTCCATTGTTCGGTCCAAAAGTACCAGAGACTGGAGTACCAAAAGGAATCGCAGAGCCTTGGTTGAAATTCGTAGAAACTGCCGAAATAGTAGCATTACCTGACCATGTTCCTGGAACAGCAAGGATTTCTTGGTTACCAGTTGGCCCATCCAATCTAAAGCTAGTCTCAGCATGAAAAGAACTTCCAACATTTGGAGCAGTGCATGTCCCATCTGTTTTCGCCCAGACAATATTGACATTCACATCAGTTATTGCACAAGCACCTGCTGCAAAATCAGCGGCGGAAAATGTAACATTGGGTAGGGTAGTACAATACGTTCCACAACCGTCGATTGATACGGAACTACCTGGGGTATAAGTTTTAGTTACTGTTAACTGGGAAAAACCAAAAGTGCTTAACAAAACGAAGCACATCGATAGAAGCAAAGATTTTTTACTTCTTTTAGGTAGTAGTTGCCGCATAGAACGAATCATAAATAGTGTAATTGGAATACGAAAGTAGTGATTTCAATCCAATTAAAAAACTAATTAATACGAACTACTGGAAAGCCCTTATTATTACTTGATCAAACTCGCTTTCAACTTGATAGAATCATCTTCGGGAGCAATTTTAATGGCCTTTTTAATGGCCTTCTTAGCCTTGACATTAGAACCTTGAGCAACATATAAATCACTCAATAGCACAAAATAATCAGCACTATTAGGACCGTACTTCTCTCCTTCTTCCATGGAAAGGATGGCTTCTTCAATTTTATTCATTTTCAAAAAACAAATTGCTTTTGAATGGTAAACTACTGGAAGCTTTGTATTTTCTTCTATTTTTTCATATTGAATCAATGCCTCAGCAAACTGATTTTTTGAAATATAGTATTTACCTAACTGCATTAATGGAGCCGCTAGCCCTTCATGTGCTTTTATTGCTTTCTCAAAAACTGCCTTCCCTCTTTCCATTTGACCGAATTCCATATATACATTTCCCAAATCAAGCATTGCTTTCATTGAGCGATCCGAAATCTCAACTGCACGGCGGTAGTGGTAGAGAATTTTTTCCTGCTTTGATTCAGATGGTTGATTGTAATACTCATTGTGCAACAAGCAAGCATAATTGTATTGAGTTCGCGCGCAATCATCTAAAACTACAATATCAGTTTCAAGGAGCACCTTGTTATTCTCCCAAGCTTTACTTCGGCTAGTTGTTTTCACAAAACCCATAACGAAAAACAAACCAATAATCCCAAAGGCAATTCTCGCTTTCCTATTTTTCAAGATTGATTTAGCATTTGAATCGAAACTCGCCTTTGTAATACGCTCGATCAGCGCAATAATTGCAATAATAAAACCTAGTGACGGAATAAATAAAAACCGTTCTCCCATATAATCCGGACCAACTTGAATGACGTGCAAGTAAATTGAAAGTGTGATGAAATAAAATAGTATTCCAAAAAGCAACGCCGACTTCTTTTTGAATTCGCGTACAATCACATAGATCAACGCGAGATGAAAGAGAACTGAAAAAATCACTAAAGGACTTGACCAACCTAGGATCGTTGAATGTGAAAAACCATAATCATGGACTAGTGTATTTGGGAATAACATTAATCCAGAATTCTTTATTAGAATATTGAAAACATTCGGGAAAATTTGCATAAAGCCATCGGCATCGTGAAGTGGATTCCCAAGAAACCCATCTTCTTTGTATTGAGATGATTCCAGTAATTCGGTGGCATCGTTCTCGAAAATAGCGTCGGAGTATACGTAGAATCGAATTGCCAGAAGCACGACTCCTCCAAGCAGCGGTATACTATATTTAAGGTAGGGTTTAATTCGCTCAGAATTCTTGAAATAAGCCAAGAGCAAAAGAATTCCGACAAAGGTGATTCCATTTTCCTTGGAGAGGAAAGAGAAGATCAGCATCACAAGCATCAATAAAGCATGAATCCAATTGTTTTTCGATCTCTCTAAAAAGTTCAAAAAGAAAAGCAAAGAAGCGATTCCAAAAATCATGGCTAATATCTCATCACGCGATTTAATATTAGCCACAACTTCAGTGTGAACAGGATGAATCAGAAATAACCCAACAATGATGATTGAAAAAAGTGCTCCTTTCTCTGGAAACATTCGCCGAAGAAAATAGAAGATTAAGCAGCAAAGCAAAGCGTAATAGAGAACATTCATGACGTGTCCTGTTTTCGGTGTCATTTCTGAACGCTCAATATCCCATGCAAACGATAAAAGTGTGATCGGACGATAACCATAACGAAATTGGGCTTCATCTCCCTTTATATTTCGAAACAATTCGCTTGGTTCACTAAGCCCCTGTTGAACGCGGTCATTTTGAGTAATCACAATAGCGTCATCCCACGCGTAATCGTGATTGAAAGTGCCGCCATATTGAATGAGGGCAACGACACAAATAATGATATAAATTCGGGCTTTCTTAAGCATTAGTAATTATCAAGATAGAAACTATCGTTCTTAAAATCATAGCGGATGACAAGTGGAAGCTGTTCCGTTTCTCTGTAAAACAAACGAAAAAACGTGACATTTCGACGAAAACAATAGTGGAAAATTAGGCGAATGATAGATGTAAAACCACCTTTTGGCCGAAATTCACTGGCAATTAAACTCCCTTCAAGTTCCTTTAATGAAATCGACGACAGAGCACTCTTACCATTTCTATCGCCTAACTTGAGTGCAACAAGATAGACTGGGTTCAATTTTAGCAACTCTATAAACAGGTTCGCACTGGATAATTTTGAAATACCATCATCTGAAACCAATGATTTTCTCCAAAACACGAGTTCAGACCTCAGTTTAGTTGCTTCAGTTTTATTCGAATTTGCACGTTGCGGTGTCCAGCGTCCGCTTGCTGTATTTAGTTTGTTGTAATCATTTTCATTCACTTCGTTTTGCAATCCTTGTAAAATTTGAACTTGAGACATGCCTTGAAAAATCCGAGCAACATCTTCTACTCTGGCCAAATCTATTTTCATTCCAGGTTGGGTCCATGAACAATAATCCGTAGAACAGTTCCCAATTCCAAAACGCAACAAATCATTTGCATTTTCTGAATGATATACGAGAGTTTCAATTTCCACTGGAGCATTTGCCACAATTTCATTCACTGAACTTTCACTTGCATGAGAACAAACAATCAATAACGTCACGTTGTAGAACCGATCCGAGTTCATTGATTTCAAGGTCACTTCCAGATCGCTAAGTTGATCATCTAAAACGGGCACTACAATGGTTGCACGCTCAATAGTATCTCTACGAACAATTGAATATTGATCCAATTTCACAGAACCAACATTGAGAGCCAAAAAACGATTCTTCTCCGTAGGAAGCAAATCTTCTTTTCGATACAATCCAATTTCATTTCCTTCAATCTCCGCTAAGACATTCTGAAGAAGTGGTTTCATATTTGACCCAAAAGATTTCACTGCACCCGCACCTCTTCGCGAAGTTAAAACGTATTCTTTCGTTAAAGACTGAACTGGTTTGGCTCCATATAAATCCACGTCAAAATCTAATTCTTTCAAGGAAGGACACTTTTTCTTCAGTCTGTTTGATGTCAATTCAAAGTAGACATCATATATTGAATTTGACTCTGAAATAGCGCAAAAATGAGGAGTAACACCACTATAATTCAATTGAACTTGAAACAATCCTGTATTGTTCGCGTGTGTTCCTGCATCTTCAAAGTTCGTGGAGTATGAAGTGTTTGGAAAAACAAAGTAGCGGTCAGAATCAATCAAGTAATTGATGAACAAACTCTTCCAAGAATTACTTCCCCAGTTTAATATATAATCAGGAAGAAGTGATTTTTTTCCATCAGGATTTTCTGACAGCCACAAATTAAATTTCGACCATTGATTCTTAGTCCAGGATTGTCCCCACGAACTCGCAACTTGGATAAAATGAACATTTCCTTTTTCGCGAATTGGTTCAAATGGATAGAAGTTATTCTCTTCTGATGAATAGGTATACAAAGAGACGCCAGCAATTTTTTCATCTTGAGCGTAAAAATCATTCGCTTGAACCGCGTAATTGTAAAAATCTGGAGCGACAAGTAAATCATCCTCCAATATAACAATCGATTCATATTTATCCGTCAGCTCACCGCACTCTAAAACATGCTTTAATAGCCCGATATTTTCAGTTTTTAAATCAATTACTTTCTCGCCGTACTTCCATTCAAAAGTATCCGCAACTTCTTTGACTAGAGAATTTTTAGATGCATCAATTGAGATGTGTAAGGTTATATTCTTAGATGGATAATTGGCTGCAGCGAGACTTTTTAAAAGTCGCTTGAGTGATTTTTCACGATTGTATGCTATGACGACTAACGTTGGCTCAATCATCTGCAAAAACTTCATACGTAAATAAATCTTGATGAATTACCCGAATTTGATCAATCACTTCTACTCGATCTTTCAGTAAAACACTGTATCCTTTGCGTGCCAAATCAAGTGCTAATTCTAAACGTTGTGATTCCTCAACAATGTCTGAGTCGGGTTTGTAAGCAAGGCCAGTAAATACTATATTCTCTTCTTTTGTATTATTCTGCTCGAAAGCTTTACCTTGGAAACTTCTATGAAAGCCATTTGCTTGATCTGTAGCTTGACAAATTGGAAATTCTAAATCAACTTGTTTTGCCGCTTCAGCCATTGCACGATTATCTCGTGGCAAACAAGGCCCTCCATATCCAAATCCATAACGCAGAAAATATGGACCTATGCGTTCATCAGCGCCAATTGCAGCCAAGACATTATCGTAATCTCCGCCATGTTCAATAGTCAAGTCGCCAATTGAATTTGCAAAGGCAATTTTCGTTGTTAAAAAGCAATTCACAGCAAGCTTTGTGATCTCTGCTTCAGTTCTCGACATTCGGCTAAATCGAGGATCGTTCTGGCAAAAACATCGGTAGATCGCTTCTATTTCACTCCCTACTTCTTCATTCGATTGACCAATTAGAACTTGATCCGGGAATTGTTGATCTTCAATGATCGTTCCTTGGGCGATGAACTCTGGGTTATAGGAAATCGAATACCCCTGTTGGCTCATTCGTTCGTGCAATGAATCGCAATAGCCAGGCATTACTGTTGAGTTAATGATTATGTGTTTTTCTTTCTGAGGTTTATCAAATGTCAAGATTTCATCACATACCTTATCAATATATGAATGATCAAACGTCCCATCTGATTTTGAAGGGGTAGGAACACAAATAAAGATCATCTGAATCTCTGGATCAATGACCGATTTGAGTTCTGTTGAGACTGATAAATATTCTGATTCACTCAGATAAAATTCCACATGCGGCTCATTGGAGGTCAAGGTCTTCGATTCAATAGATTGAATGTAATCTGCGTTAGAATCTACACCAAAAACATCAAAACCAACACGCTCAAGGTTTAATGCAAAGCACAAGCCCAACCGTCCAATTCCAATTACTCCAATCTTTGCCATCTATTTATTTGTTATCTTGATGCTCTCGCATCGGCTTACTAATTTCTTCTAAGTTAATGTTGTTCAGTCCCCAATCTTTGGAATTCATATCATAATTCGAATTATCCTGAACGATTTGTCTTCCAGCAGCTTGAACAACCCACCAATCCAAAGACGGTCGTTTGTTGTAAAATTGTAATTGTTCAACAGCATTCCCGGGTTCCCATCCTCCTTTGTGAGCAATATGGTATGAGCACATTTCTCGCGGATAGATAACTTGTTCTATTCCTTGGGCGATTGCAGCATACAATGCCATTGTGTCGATATGCAATGAATACATTTCCAGTTCCAAATAGCCATCAATTTTTTCCCAATCCGCTTTACTCATTAATGTGTAATCACCGCATGCATCTGAATCCATCGAGCGCAATTTCACCTCATCAGATGAGATCATTTTGGGTTTTAACCAAGTTAAAAATCGCAATAGAGGATTAAAAACGGGGGATTTGAACAACAGCCCTTTCTCATCATAAATCACAGCATATTCTGAAATTTTCCCCAAACGCTTGATAATATTTGATTCGCAAAATTTCAATTGATCCTCAACACTGTCATTTTCATTAATCGTTGCAGGAATATCGCAGCGGTTTGCTCGATAGAATTTTCCTTGCTCCAATCGTCTTTTAGATAATTCCTCAAACAAGGCATCAGAAAACAATAAATCTATATTTGTACAAAGGACAAACTCAGCTTTTGCCCTTCGAATACCAACATTTTTCGCGATCATTTGATACAGCCCCAAATTTTCTGAAAAACGAAATCCGTTGTGAATTTTTGGAGGAACGATAAGGTATCGAACCGACAAAAAATCAGATTCAGAAACTGGCGGTAAAATTGTATCCAACAGATCCTTTTGATCGGGAGAGTTCCAATCCACCATAACCAATTCACATGGGAGTTTGAACTTGTTGCATTGGTGAATCAATCCTTTGTAGAAAATCATCATTCGTTTGCGTAAGTCTCCACCGTGATTGTCATTTCGGGAAGTGACTACAAAAGAAATATATGGTGTTTTATTGGCCATTAATTGTTTGAAACTTTCAATTTAGTCACCTCGGAATCTATCCATTGATACGTTTTTGAAAGACCTTCAGCTAAACTCACTTTGGGACTCCATCCAATTGACTTGGTCACTAATGAATTCTCCGAATTACGACCCATCACGCCAATTGGCCCATCGATATGATTCAATGCTATTGATTTTTCAGCCTGCGAAGCGATCATTTCAGCAAGGTGATTTATGGTCACCATCTCTTCTGATCCAATGTTTAATACTTGTTTGCAATCAGACTTCATCAATGCCAAAATTCCATCTATACAATCATCGATGTAGAGAAACGATCTGGTTTGCGTTCCATCACCCCAAATCTCGATTGTATCTTCCTGATTCGCCATTGCCACTTTACGACAAAGGGCAGCTGGTGCTTTTTCCTTACCAGAATTCCATGTTCCATCAGGACCATAAACATTGTGAAAGCGTGCCATTCGCACATTCAAATCGTAATTCCTTGATGCAGCACCATACAACCTTTCGGAAAAAATTTTCTCCCAACCATATTCACTATCGGGGTCTGCTGGATACGCAGAGTTTTCTTCACAATTAGGATTGTTTGGATCTGTTTGATTGAATCGAGGATAAATACATGCCGACGACGAAAAAAACACCTTCTTGACTTTGGCTTGAATCGCACTATGAGAAACGTTTAAGTTGATCAATGCCGAATTGTGCATGACATTGAAGTCATTCTCACCAGAAAATAAGTAACCAGCACCTCCCATATCCGCAGCAAGCTGATACACTTCATCTATTTCTTCGTTAATGTATTTTTCACAAACCTGTGGATCTCGGAGATCAGCTTGAATGAATTCATCTGCAGTTGAAATCGAAAACTCTGGTAATTTCAGATCGATACCAATCACGAAATGACCGCTAATTTTCAATCGGGTTACCAAATGACTTCCGATGAAGCCACCAGCGCCAAGTACAAGAATTCGTTTCATTTAGCGGTATTTTATTTTTGCAATAATGCAATTTCGTGAAAATAGTTCATTCAGTAAGTTTTGTCTCTATTAAAGTTGTGAGAAATACTGCGAACCTTCGATGTCCTTGATTGTTGAAATGATTCGCATTTTCCTGTCCGTCATAGTCTTCAATAGTTAATCCCGTGGGAACTGCATAGCTCAACTTTCCAAAAACGAAATTATATTTTTTTCTAAGGTCTACTCGATTATCGACATCTGGAGGAGAAGGAATTAGCGCAAACAGAACTGGAATATTATCCTTTGAAGCAAAATTCGAGAGTTCGATTAAATTCTTCTTTGAATAAGGCAATTGATCTAATTTCTTAGGCATTTGATGTTTAACCTCTTCATAGCGGCGTTTTGTTTTCCACTTTAGGTAAGGCCGAGATAGAATGACACTATATCGAATCGTTTTTTCAAAATGTGAAGATTCATCACTCCAAAGCGAAAAGAACTCGAAATAATGCGCTTTGGCCTCATCGAAATTCTTGAAATAGGTTCCTTGTTTTGTTAGGTAGATTGGCCCTTCAGAATTTAGCCATGGCCCATTTTTGATTGGGTAAGCAAGTGGAACGAAAGGTTTTGCTGTTCGATCATATTCCAAGATATCGTTTCCTCCATACACTGCGACTAAGATCAAGTCTGGCTTTATAATTGGTGCATATTTCTCTACAATTAGCCGGTATTGAACTGGATCTGCACCTGGAATTCCAAAATTCAGTACTTCGTATTCATCGGATTGATTTAAAATATGAGCAAATGTGCCATCGTAATTATCCGCGCAGCAACCTTGTGTATAGGAATCGCCAATCAACATAATAATTTTCTTTCCTGATTTACGAACCTCTTCTATTGCTTCTGGAGTGAATTCTACTTCACTAAAAAAGCCTTCATGATTGACCTCACCTCCTAGAATCAGCGTTTCTCCATACACAATATGCGTAATTCCTGCCTCATCAGCATACAATAAGGAATCGTACTCAACATCACCTCTGTGAAAATAGAAATCTTCAATCACTCCGGGCTTGTAGCCAGCCACTCTAAGTATGATTTCAGCAATCAAAAACAGGATTAAAAAGACGATCAATCTTTTCTTCCAGAGACTCAGTTTACTCTCTTCTTTTGGAGGAACCTCGGCACCATCCAAACACTTCTCCAACGAGGAAATATATTCAGTTTGTTGGTAGTTTTTTAAAACAACAGCTCTTGCCTTAGTCCCCAATTGAATTCGAAGTTCATCATCCTCAAAAACTTGAAGCATGCGTTCACTCATTTTCTGAATGTCGCCCTCTTCGATAAGGAATCCAGATTCTTCGTGAGCAATTACATCAGCAATTCCAGCATGTTTTGTAGCCACAATTGCCAAACCAGACGCTGCAGCTTCTAATAAAGAAAGTGGTGTGCCTTCTGAATCGTTCTCGTCTGTACGAACAGAATGTTGTACAAAAACTGAATGCTTTTTAAATTCAAGCGAAACTTCTGAAGGGCTCAATACTCCTTTGAAGTCAATATTTTCATCTAGCTTCAGTTCTTTAGCCAATGATTGAGCCGATTCAAGCAATTCGCCATCACCAATAAATGTCAACTTCGCGCTAGGGTGCAACTCAACAACCTTGGCAAATGCTCGAATTGTCGATAAGGGTGATTTCTTTGGTACAAAACGCCCACAGGCGATAAAGTCCAAACGGTGTTCGCTTGAATCTGATGGAGAGAATAAGTCCGTGTCTACACCATAAGTGATTTGCTCCAATTTATCTTTTGGACAACCTAAACTCAACAGTTGAGCCTTCATGTTCTGAGATACCACGATGATCTTAGAAGCAATTTGAAACAACTCTTTGTAACGATCACCATAAGATTCCAGAACATCATCTCGATAGGCATCAAATCCATGGAAATGCACAACCAATGGAATATTTGCAGTTGAACAGGCGTTCATCACCTCAACGCCGCCAGGTCCGTATTCAGCCAAAACAACCTTCACGTTATTGTCTTTCCAGGACTGGATCAATTCTATTTCAGAGTTCCTCGTTGTTTCAAAATCGTTCCACGTTTCTCCTCGATCCAAAGAAACTGATGTCGGGAAATAACCATCCGAATAAACAATTGTATCAGAAAGCAATCGAATATGAGATTGAATGAAAGTTTCCGAATATTGATTTCGATTTGTTGAAAGAACAGCAATTTTATCTTGTGTTCTTCCCTCTGAAGTTGACTCCGTTTTTTTCGAGGTGAATCGACGCGTAATTTTCCCAATTAGGGGATGAAAAATCAACACGTGAAACAGCGCAATCCACCAAAAATCAGAAGATCCAAAAGCCAGTGCGAAAAGAACGATGTAAGGGAACCAATGGATATAAAACCGATCCAAGAAGGTGTTTGTGAAATGTTTGGCTTGTGTTTCCGACTCTCCTTCGCGATAACTTGACCAAGTAACCAGCAGAAAAACAATCAGTGCAATGACCAAAAAATCTATTTTCAATTGGACAACAAAGAGAAATGCTAAAACAGAAATGACCTCTAGTGGAATAAAAACACGGGACATTAACTTGTATACTTTCTCTTTTCCAATCTGCGTGGCAAAGGTTTTTGTTCCACTCGTTTGATCATTTTCGTAATCCTTGTAGTGATGAGAAGCAATGTTTCGAATACCTGAAAACAATTGCCATGCTGAAAGTGAAATAGCGAAATAGAAGAAGTTTTTATAATATTCATTCCCCACTAAATAAAATGTCCAAGAAGCAAGGAATCCAGGAATAACATGTGCATAAAGGGTATCTGTAATCACTCCTAAAAAGCCTCTTTCCTTTAGTCGAAATGGAGGAAATGCATACAATACAAATAAAACCAGTTCTGCTATAATACATGCAATGGAAATTCGATCCATTGGCAAATAGATCCAAGGCAAGATTGCAATGGCCAAAAATGTGATGACTAAAAATGAAATCGCCGCGGTGGATAGATTTGCTGTTCCGTTTGACTTCCCAGCAAGAGCATCTTTTTTTCGGTCAGCTATGTCATTCGTTAAATACCCAAATCCCATGAAACCAATCGTAGTTCCAATGGCTGCAAAAAATGACATTGACGCAACATAAGGATCGACATTACCAACAAGGAGTAAGAAATAACAAAATGCGATAAGTAATGGCACTTTGTACCGCCATGGATTACTGAGTCGCAATTTTTGAGAGAAGAATTGAAAAAAAGACATCATTCACAGCAATAGTTATTTCAAAGAAACGAAAAAGATTGGGTTACTCCTGAATCTAGGCTAAAGTTCGTTACAGGATTTTATTAATTTGGTGCATGAATTTGATTTCATCATTTAGTAATCGCATCCAAACGGGAAAAGGACTTGTCTTTTTTCTATTAGGGTTGATCTTATTTTGGCTGTGCGGGTATTACTTGATTGATTTCATTTACACTGATGAATGGACAAGGTATTTACGGCAACTTTACTTTTCTCGTTTTACGTTAGTAATTGCATTGCTCTGTCTGATTTCGGCATCCGTTCCTCACGTAAATAATTTCATTTCAGACACAAAAAAAACAGCCACAGATTTGTCCGTTTTCCGAATTCTGTTCTTCGGGTTTTTCGCAATAGGGCTTATTTTTAATCCATCTGCCGTTTCAGATCAAGTTATCCCATTTTTAAATCTACCGGATAGCGCCCAAGTTGCACTACCATTTATGGGATGGTACCCAAAGGTGATACCAATCAACGAAACATTGGTTAATGGTGCATTGATCTTATTTTACATCACAATTTTCACGTCACTTTTCGGAATTAAAACGCGATGGTCGATCGTGATTTTTACGATCACACTTTTTTATCTCTTCGCAATCCCGAATCTATATGGGAAAGTCAATCACAACCATCACTTAATTTGGTTTCCGGCAATTTTAGCCTTTAGTCCTTGCGCAGATCGCTTTTCACTTGATTCTTATTTCAAAAAACGAACAAACAAACCCATAGCTCATTCTTCGAGAAATTATTCATTGCCCTTCTTATTGATTTGGACAATGATTGGACTCATCTATTTCTTCCCTGGGTTTTGGAAAATGTGGACGAATGGATTGGACTGGTGTTTGACCGATAATGTTCGGAATCAAATGTACAACAAGTGGTTTGCGCTAGGTGATTCATCATCTTGGACACCCTTCTTTAGAATTGATCAGTACCCAATTCTATTTAAAGCAAGTGGAATTTACACGATCCTTTTTGAACTTTCATTCATTCCACTTCTGCTTAATAAGTCAACACGGAAATTGGCGATTGCATTAGGAATTGGATTCCATATCGGAACATTGATTTTCATGAACATCTTTTTTGTTGTACTGGTATGGTCGTATTTATCTTTCGTAAATTGGACTGCGATTCCTTTCCTCAAAGCTCGCGACAATTCAAACGAACAAATCTCATCCAAGGACGGTTTTTCAATCGTGAAATGGATTGGTGTCCTACTGATTTTCTCTTCTGTCATTTTTGGATTTGGTAAACTCTACAGTTGGCCATTTACGGTTTACCCGACCTTTGATTCGATTATTGAAGAAGATACAGATCATTTAATTTACGTTGCGACAGCTGCAGATGGACAAGAAATGGAATTAAGCAATGAACCACTTCATGAGGAATTTACGTCTGAAAGATATTCGAATATTGAGTATAATATTATTCAATCGAGTCATAAAAACAAACTCGATTCGGCCTTATTGAATCATTTGGTATCGATCAGTATTGGTAAATTAAAGATGATCACAGAAGTAACTATATACATTGAGAATCAGTCGATTATTCCTGAAGAAAGAAACGACGCTCCGAGGAAATTAATTTACTCCAAAGAATGTCATTAATTCTCAATCATTGATTTCAATTCTGGGAAGACTTTCGTAAAGATTTCCTCACGAATCTTATCCAGACTATCTATCTTTTTATGGAAATTTAAGCGAGCTTTTTCATTTCCTTCATAACTCAAGTAAGTGAATATATTCTGATATTGACGGAGCGCATAATCCATTTTCTTTCTGTCTTCAACGGGCTGTTTTGAGAGCCAATCCAAGTGTTCCAAAATTCTATCTTTCGCAGTTTCTTATAAACTGGTGTCAAGGTTGTGATGTTAAACTCCATTGGATGGACTAATAATGAAGGAATCACATCTTCCGCACGAACATAATTTAAATCGACTAAGGTTTAATGCATTTCTGAAATCGAGAGGAGATTGAATACGCTAATTGTTGGACTGATCATCAAATCAACATTGCTTGCTTCGATTTTAATTCGATCAAAGTTCAATTTCATCTGCTCCCAATTGGCATTTTTTCGCTGGTATTCCAATCGAGGTCCAATATCATCCAAGCTAACGGCAAGATTCACAAAATCAAACTGCTTCCAATATTCCACCAC
>JBLHVW010000098.1:0-14349 GCA_047628775.1 Salibacteraceae bacterium
GAAAGAGCTGTGGCATTTAGTATTGGCGATTATGGATATATCGGAACAGGAATCGATACAGCTGAAGTTGTTTACAATGATCTTTGGAAATACGATGCTGCATTAGATGCATGGAGCCAAGTCGCAAACCTTCCAGGATCTGTTAGAAGAAATGCAATCGCATTCTCTATCAATGACAAAGGATACATTGGAACGGGAATGACCACGGTAACAGCAACAGAAGTTGGCGCTACAAAACTTGCCGATTTATGGGAGTACGATCCAACACTTAATTCTTGGATAGCAAAAGCAAACTTCCCAGGATTCGGAGGCCTTGGAATGTATTTTACAACTGCATTCTCAGTAGGAGATAAAGCGTATTTGGTGGGGGGTAAATTAGGACCTAACAATTACTCCAATCAAACGTGGGAATACGATTCGGCAAATGATTTGTGGACACAGAAAACAAATTTCCCAGGAGGTGTTAGGTACCAACTAAGTAGCTTCGCTCTTAGCGGAAAAGGATACGCCGGATTGGGTACGGATCAAGATTTATACAGAAAAGATTGGTGGGAATACAAACCGAGTTTGGATCAATGGGTTGAAAGAGCAAATCTTCCTTCTAGCGAAAGATCAAATGCTACAACGTTTTCAATCGGATCGAGAGGGTTCGTTTGTATGGGAACCAATGGAGGATCTCTTGGAGACTTATGGGAGTTCGATGAAGGATCGAACAGTTGGAATGTGAGAGCTTCTTACGGCGGAAGTGCACGAAAAGGAGCTATCGCAATGGTCATTAACAACAGGGCGTATGTTGGAACTGGAAAAGGCATTTCTGGTAAAAAAGCTAGCATGCACGAATACAATCCGTATTACACAGTTGGAATCAACGAATTGGAAAATGCGATTTCAATTTATCCAAATCCAACAACAGATGTGATCAACGTTAATTCATCTGCACTTGTTGAAGAGTTAACCCTTACAAATATGTACGGCCAAGTTGTTCTTTCTGAAGCATACACGAAAACATTAAACGTAAACGGCCTATCTGCTGGAGTATATTATTTGACAGGTCAGAGCAATGGATCAACGATAGGAAGCCAAAAAATTATTATTCAATAAGTATGAAATTCAATCTAATACTGCTTGCCGCAACATTAATTAGTGGACATGCTTTTTCCCAAGATCAATGGGTTCAGAAAGATTCTGTTAATGGTGCCCCTCGTTCGGTAGCTTCTGCTTTCGTCGTTAATAGCGAAGGATACATTATGGGCGGACTTGACGAAGGAGGGTTTAGAAGGTCAATGTTTTCTTACACATTTTGGCAAGACGATTGGGATGATGAACCTTCAATTGGTGGATTATCTGGAGATGGACTTGACAGAGGAAACGCTTGTTCTTTCAGCATCGAAAACAAAGGATACCTTTGTTTAGGCCAAGGCGATACCAATCCCTTCTTTAATGACCTCTGGGAATTTGATGAAGATACCGACGCATGGACTCAAAAATCAAATTTTATTGGATCAGCAAGACGACAAGCCATTGCATTTGTTTTAAACGAAAAGGCATATGTTGGAACTGGAATTGACGCAAACGGTCTTCAAAAAGACATGTACCGATACGATGCAACAACAAACATGTGGACACAAGTTGCAGACTTTGGCGGAACAGCTAGAAAAGAAGCTGCAGCATTTAGCATGGGCGGACAAGGCTACGTCGGAACTGGTGATGAAGGTGTAATGGTCAACGACTTTTGGCAATACGAGCCCACAACAGACATGTGGACGCAAAAGGCAGACTTCCCGGGAACAGCAAGGAAAGGTGCTGCGTCATGGGGACAATTTCCAACTGGGTTTATTTGCTTGGGTGAAGATATTGGCTTCAACTATACCAACGATTTATGGGAATACAATTTCTTTGGAGACAGCTGGACTCAGAGAGCGGATTTCCCAGGAACAGGAAGATCAAATGCGGTCTCCTTTATTCAACAAGACTTAGGTTTTGTGGGAACAGGATACGACGGCGAATTTAGAGATGATATGTATGCTTACCGTCGAATCTTAGGAGCGGAAGAGTTAGCAAACACCTCAAATACGAAAATATTCCCGAATCCAGTTGTCACAAGCTTCACGGTTCAGACCGATTTGAAAGAAGTAGAATTACAATTGATCACGCTTGACGGAAAAAATGCAACGAGCGCATTGTCAATCATAAAAAACAATTCAGGATTTAAAGTGAACAGAGTAAACCTTCCAACGGGGAATTATTTTGTTCAATTAACGAACAACACAGGGCAAGTCGTCCATATAGAAAAGGTTATATTTCAATAATGAAATACGCATATTTAATATTTATTGCTGTTCTCATGGTCTCTTGCGGCGCTGAAACCGCAGATGAACTAGATTTGAAACCGGAGAAAAATCCGGAGCAATCCAACACCCCAAAATATTCTTCAAAGGTCTATTTCCTTCAAGATGTGGGTTGGTGCTATCAAGTATTTAGAGGAACAAAAATGATCTTGAATCAAAAACACATTCCTGCGGTTCAAGGGATAAAAGGATTCGAGACAAAAGAAAAAGCCGAAATCGCTGTCAATTTTATAATGGAAAGAGTAAACGCTGGGAATGAACGCCCGTCTGTTACACCAGAAGAGTTGGACAGCATTGGAGCAATTGAATTGGACGAACCAGCGGCTCCAAAACCTGCTATTCTTCCAACAATACCTCCAAGTATTGATCAATAATCCTTTTTAATTGTGCGAATATGGATCACAATAAAAATGCGGTAGAGATCTTCAATAAACGCGCCGAAGCCTATCAAGAGAAATTCATGAACGTTGATTTATATGCCAACTCATTCCAATTTCTTTGCAACGCCATCTCAATTGAACATCCGGAAATTTTAGAACTCGCTTGTGGTCCTGGAAATATAACCACGTTCTTATTGAATATTCGGCCTGATTTCAAAATTCTTGGAACGGATTTGTCCAGCAATATGGTTGAACTCGCGAAGGTGAACAATCCTTCCGCTGAATTTAAAGTCATGGATTCTCGTGAGAGCTCCCTATTAAAAAAATCATTTGATGCTGTCATTTGCGGCTTCCTTCTCCCCTATTTATCCAAAGAAGAATCAATTCAATTGATCCAAAATTCGGCATCCATTTTACATCCGGACGGATTCCTTTATATAAGCACAATGGAAGATGATTATTCTAAATCTGGATTCACAACAGGAAGTTCAGGCGATCAAATCTTCATACATTACCATCAAGCAGACTATCTAACAGAAGCAATAAAGTCAAGCGGATTGGAAGTTTTAAAAAAGGAGCGAATCGAAACCAAAAATGAGAAAGGCACGGTAACAGTCGATTTAATTATCATCGCAAAAAAAATCTGAGGTACTTTTTACTATCTTCGAAAGGATTAAAAAACAATGATGAATTATCACGACAAAAAATTCAAAGTAGTCTCCAATTCTGACAATGGAAACGTTTCCGAAGAAATGATCTTCCATTACCAACAAATTGGTGAAATACTCTCTTGCGAGTACGAAGGAACGAACATCTCCGAGGGTCATTTGATCGGCGCTGTGGATGAAGACGGTTGCATTAATTTTCGTTACAGACAAATCAACGAACGGGGCGAAGAAGTTTCGGGCATCTGTTTTTCCACTCCTGAAGTTATGGAAAATGGAAAAATTCGATTGCACGAATCGTGGAGATGGACTTCCGGCGATCAATCAAATGGAGAGTCAATTTTGGAAGAACTATAAAACCAAGAATTTAGCTACCTATGAAAATCCCTATTCTAATATTAAGTTCAGTACTGCTTTTAATAGTTTCCTGTTCAAACGACAACACTTCTAAAAAAGACACGGACAAATCCAACACTTCAAAAGCTGAAGTGGAAGTTACGGTTATTGAGCTATCTGCGAACGACTACAAGCGCCTAAAAGGAACAATTGGCGGCTATCCAATAACGATGGAGTTCATTAAAATGGATTCGGACATTTCGGGTGAATATTATTACGACAAAACCCAAATTCCAATTTCGATCAGTGGCGAACTCAAGCAAGGAAGTAAAATCACATTCAATGAATACGCCGAAGCTCCTTCTCCAACAGGAATTTTCAATGGGGAATTTTATTCTGATGGATCCTTTAAAGGAACATGGACGAACCCAAAAACAAAGAAAACGCTTGAAATCAACTTGACAGCGCAACCCTCGAAGATTTTAAGTTTTGAGAACACGAATCTCGCGAAAGAAAAGTGCAGTACTAAAAAACAGTCAATTACTGTAAACGGCCAAAGAAACGATGGAGCAGACTCCACTTGTTCTAATATAAGTTTGCAAAGCATCAGCGTGAAATGTGAAGACGCAACCCTTGAAAAAACAATTAATGAACTCATCGAAATGGAATCTGCGCATATGTTAGGCGATGCAACTACGTATTCTGAATTGTTCAATATATTAGAAAAAACGGACTACGAAGATGGGTTTGAAGTTGAAGTAAATACGATTGTAAATTCTATCTACAAGAATTTCATTAGCATTGAAATCTCCAGCTATTCGTATTATTTTCACACGGCGCATCCAAATAGCCATACAACGATCATCAACATTGACCTCAATACCGGAAAACGTGTTTCCTTTGAAGATTTGATTAAACGCGAAAGCATGAACACACTTGTGGCGAAATCAAAACCAATTTTCGAAGCAATTCACGGCGGTGAAGAAGAAGGTTGGTATACATTCGATGAATTCGCACTTCCAAACAATTTCGCCATTGAAGCAAATGGTTTGTATTTCCATTACAACGCTTATGAAATAGGCTCTTATGCTCAAGGCGCACCTTCGGTATTGATTCCTTATTCTAAAATAAAGGGAACACTAAAGGAGATTTTGAAGTAAACACACACGAACATTTAGATCAAAAAAAGCCCGTCTTGGTTGAACCGAGACGGACTTTTATATTTCGTGTAATTCTCTGTGAATTGAACTCTTTACTTTTCTATAATTATCAACGGTAAAGCTTCAAGCTTTGAGAAGATGTGGCTCAAATCCGTATAACCTCCTCCCGCAACATTTGCAGCAACAGTGTTCACTTTTGTAAAGTTGTTGTGGCAATCAAAACAGTTGTCCCCCTGATGATACGTTTCCATTGTGGAATTCGCCAAGCGACTTGTACCAACTGCATCACCTAATCCTTTAACAGATGGCAGTCCTGTTCGAGGATAGTTAACCATACCGCCATCAACCGATTTCCGTGCGCTATACGGGTACCCACCTCCGTCTGTCCAAGTACATCCAATAAGCATGTAATGCTTTCGAACATCGCCATCAATTAACATTCCTATTACGGAACTGTTTAAAGAAATCACTTCTGAATTTGATTCAGCATCGCTTGTCACCAAAGGATTCGGTGTTACGCCTACAGCTGCTCCCCAGGAATTCACAAGAGTCGAGTTACTCGGAGAAATTGTAAAAATTGAATCAGCTACAATAGAATCTCCTTGCATTTTCATGTGCGGTATGTTAAAGTCCCCACCAGCTCCATCTGCACAGAAAAGAAAGTCTCCTGAAGTAGAAAACGGAACTGTTTTAGTTGTATTGGTATTTGTGATATATGAATATTCTTCTTGCGGAGTATTCGTTGCATGTTCAAAAGTCGCCCAAAGCATCTCAGGGTGACCTTTTGCATTCCCAACAACGTGCATTCCAGTAAGTGCCAAAGTAGCCGTTTTTGTTTCTTCAGTTGCTATCCATAGCGTCTCAGAGACCTTGTTATAGATAGGAATAGTAGCGTCGATTTGCACATAATCTTCTGGGTTTGGCAACGAACTAGATTCTACCCAAGACAATTTTAATTCCATCGCCAAAGCTTTAGGATCATCTATATTCACTCCTAGAAATCTTCCGTATTCAACCAAAGCATCAAGTTTACCTGAAGTACTTGGGAACTCATTCGGCGCAGTACCAATCGTTTTTGTTCTAAAAACAGCCATAACATCATTAACCATCAATGTATAGTAAACAAGATGTCCATTTTTAGTCATTAATACATCGCCACCTCCTGCTTGGCCTTGCTCTGTTTGATCAAGAATAGCATCTACATTTCTCGTTTGCAATAAGCGCGGAGAGAAATTTCTGAAAACTCCGGGTTCGTGTGGAATTAACGCTCGATTCCCCTTAGCATCTGCTGGGGAAACATCATAAAACGTCCTCGAGTCAAAAACCCGCGTTCCATCTGATTCTTCTGAAGTGATCCATAAGAACATACGGTACGACCATTTGTAAAAGTCAACATTATTCGTATTCGTAAAGTCCATACTATTCGCGGCGGTGACTATTCCATCTTTAGTTATTGATCCATCTTCAAACCAGGTGCTAAAAACGGTTTCAGTTAATGGATACGTATCTTGGGCATCAGAAGGAACCCCTTCCAGAGCTTCGATAATGTCTTCCTCGATTTCTTTTTCAACTTTCTCATCAGCTGGTGTGCAGGCGTAAAAAGTAAAAAGAGCAGTCATTGGCATTAGTAATCTTGCAAATTTCATAGTAGTAGATTTTGGTTAAATAAATTACAGCCTTCAAAATTATTGATAAATCAAGATAAATACAACCGTATAAGTACTCGAAATTGATTGCAACATTCACGTGATTTTCGATTATATTTGACTGGTTCTAGACTTGTAGAAATCTTATATTTTCAATCCATGCGATGTGCTTTACATGAGTAAAACAGAGTTTCTTCAAGTTTCTACATCTCTTTTTCACCATCTATCTTTCCTCTTCGACACCTTATGCATCAGGTTTATTTCTCTTTATTGCGGTAAGTGAATCCAGCCCTCAGAATTTTAATAATTAATGATGTGAAATTCGCAAAAACCCATCAAAATTCACTATTTTAACGAAACGCTTAAAAATAAATTCTCTAACACAAACTTCTTCAATATGGGCTTCGGCGGATCAGTTGCTGCGATGATCTCTTCTATAAAGTACAACCGCAGCATAGGCCATCGGAAAAAATCATTGCGCGACAAATACAAAGAGTTCGAAGTTGCTCAAAATAAAAAACCACTCGAGTACAAAAGCACAATGAGCGCAGAGGACAAGAAAGCGTTTAGAGTAAAACTGATCAAGGACAAAAGACAAAGTACGATTCAAATCAGTGTCATTGCTTCCATCATAGTTATTGTTTGCATTTCATTGTTTGTGATGGTTATTCTAATATAATGTTCAACCCACAAATCAAATCGAAAGTTCTACATTTGTTCTATCAAACGATCAATAAATGAACAAAGTCATCGAAGACCTTAATTGGAGGTACGCCGTAAAAAAATTCGACACCGAAAAGAAAATCAGCAATTCAGATTTTGAAACATTGAAAGAATCCTTGCGTTTAACACCAACTTCTTATGGACTTCAATCCTTTACAGGAATCGTTGTAGCGTCGGATGTATTAAGAGAAAAATTGGTGGAAGCTTCCTACGGACAGCGCCAAGTTGCGGATGCTTCTCATTTATTTATTTTGTGTTCGTATTCGAAAATTAAAGACGAAGACGTTGATTCTTACATGCAACTTATTTCGCACACAAGAAACGTAGAAATTCAAAATTTAGACGGCTTTTCGAACCGAATCAAAGGAGAGATGAACGCCAGATCAGAACAAGAAATATTGAATTGGTCGACGCGACAGACGTACATCGCTCTTGGTCAGCTTTTGCATACCTGTGCATCTCTTCGAATTGATGCAACGCCTATGGAAGGATTTGATCCTGCAAAATACAGCGAGATTCTTGGCCTCTCAGATAAAAATTTAACTCCTACTTTGGCCATTCCTGTTGGTTACCGACATGAAGAAGATAGTACACAACACGGGGCAAAGGTGAGAAAAACCCTAGACGATCTGATCCAGACCATCTAGGGAATACTTTTATTTAAGCACTCGAATCCTTTGAATCTTATCTTCCAATTGAATCGAAATTAAATACATTCCAGAAGGCTCTTTCAAAAGATCAATCCTTGTACTTGTTGATTCTGAAATGAATCTCCCAGAAGCATCGACTACCGTAATTAAATCAACAGCGTTGGCTCCAAGCACTTCAAAAACACCTGGAGTAACTTGAGCATAACTTAATCCTAAATCTTCATCCTCATTAATCGAGGCCTGTAAAATTGTCACATCATATTCAATCGTATCTGAATCGCAAGAGCTTTCTGAAATCAATGAAACAGTATATGTTCCAACTCCAGAATACCAAATTGATGGATTTTCATTTGTTGCAGTCTGTCCATCTTCAAAATCCCAAGAATACGAACTGGCTCTCAGGCTTTCGTTTGTGAAAGTCACATTTGATCCATTGACCACATACGTAAAATCTGCTTGAGTGTGCTCCGATTCATCGTGCAAATGCCATTGATCCAAACTATCCAGAACCGTTAATGCGGCAGCAGCTTGTAATACATTGGCATCCGCTTGACTAAGCGAACTAATAAACGGCGCTCCTACTGGTGATTTTCTATAAATCGATGCATAAAAAACACAAGCTGCCAAATAAGAACCGTGAAGACTTGGATGCGATTCATCAGCATTGTACAATCCAATTCCAGGATTGTTGTCTCTAACATATTTCCAAGCCGATCCAACTGGAGAAATGGATGCTTGAACAGAATCTGCTATTCTCATATAGCCTAACCGCAAGCGTGCATTCATTAAGTCAAACGTAGAAATCGGCGCCCATTGAGGATCACCGTTTTCCCGACCCCATGTCATAAACATGAGAATATCCGAGCAATCATTGTTTGCATTAATGCTGTCTGCAATTTGCATTACATACGGCAATGTTTGTGTATTCACTTGAGCATCAGAAAAAGAAGGCTCTTGGCTTTGCCCTTGTAAAACAACATAATCCCAAGAATCACTGTTGATTGCGTTGTAGGTTGCTGCGCTCGAAGCATGGCCGTTAAAAGTCATTCCTCCGGGCGTTTGGGAAGTTGATTCAAAGACGTCACCTTGAGAGGCAGCAAGGTCGCTGATTAAGCCTGGCATATTATTAAAATAAGTATAGCTATTTCCAATAAACAATACGTTAGCACTGTCTTGAGCGTAAGAAAAACCGATTAAAGCGATGCTTAATAAGGTGAGGTATATTTTTTTCATAATTAAATATTAGAGTCTCTTTTATTGGTAAGACTTCAAACTTATTGGTAAGTTGCCTCGTTATTACACTTAGGTACTGGGCAATAATTTATAATTTTAGACCACTCTTTAAAAACTATGGGAATCAAACAACATGTTATTTTAATTTGCATCACGCTTATCACTGGATTTGCGCACGGTCAATTCGGTTTTGAATACGATAACTCTATCATTGTCAAACAAGGCGGCGATGCACTCACAAACCCTTGGGGAGGTGGCTTAAACTATGTCCAAATTTCTGATTTTGACTACGACTTCGACGGTGATATGGATTTATTTCTATTCGACCGCAGCAACGACAATATTCGAGTCTATACGCAAGAAGATCAAGGTGGAACGAAGTTTTATCAATTGGCGTATGGTTCCAAAGTCAATTTCCCATCAGACGTACGCTACAGAGCGACAATGGTTGATTACGACAATGATGGACGCAAAGATCTTTGGACTTATGGCCTCGCTGGAATCAAGGTTTACCGCAATGTAGGAAGCATTGGAACAGGAATACAATGGGTGTTAGCATCGGACTTGGTGTACTCCGAATATGTAAATGGATCGAGTCAATTGTATGTGAACTCTTCAGATATTCCGGCAATTGTCGATGTGGATTTCGACGGCGACGTGGATGTATTGACGTTTCACCAAGGTGGTAAAAACTTGGAATACCATCAAAATCAAAGTATGGAACTCTACGGAATTCCTGACTCATTGGAGTTCATTCTTCAAAACGAATGTTGGGGTTTATTTGGTGAGGCAGCTTTGACAAATACAATCATTCTCAATGATCCTGATTTCCCATGCGTGGGAAGTAATATCTCGAATCCATTGCGCGTTGCGGGACAAAACGGGAGTACTGTGAAAGGAGCCAACAAACACGCTGGATCAACAGTTTTGGCAATTGACATCGATAATTCTGGCGTTTACGATTTGGTTATTGGAGACGTTGCACACCCTAATTTAACGCTGTTGACCAACAATGGAACGGCACCCAATACAAACTCAGTGATGGTTTCTGTTGACGATAACTTCCCTTCAAATACAACACCTGCGAATATTCAGTTGTTTCCAGCTTCGTTTTACGTCGATGTGGATTTTGACGGAATTCGTGACTTATTGGTGACCGCAAATGCTAAGAACATCTCTGAAAACGAGACAAGTATTCGGTACTATAAAAACATCGGAACTGACGCAATCCCAAACTTTATCTTTACTGCGAACAACCTCTTTCAAAATGAAATGATTGAACACGGCACAGGAACAGTTCCTGTTATTTTCGATTTTGATGAAGATGGATTGGATGATTTAATCATTGGAAATTTCTTTCGATACATTCCTTCCTTGGATAAAGAAAGCACGATTGCTTACTACAAAAACACAGGAACAGCAGGCCTACCAGAGTTCACGTACATCGACTACAATCTTTTCAATCTGGATCAAGAGAATTTTGGGTTGAGATCCATTCCAACCTTTGGCGACATGGATGGTGATGGAGATGAGGATCTGTTTTTGGGAATGGAAGACGGCTCATTGGTGTATTACCAAAACAATTCAATTGGCGCTGGTGCCGTTTTTGGATCACCTCAAGTTGGGTATTTGGACAACAATTCTGCCCTAATTGCATCTTTCGGGTACACACATCCTCAGGTCTTTGATCTTGACAATGACGGTTTATTGGATTTAATAATAGGATCCAAAACAGGTGAAATTCATTATTACAGAAACATCGGAACGGTTACCACGCCTTCTTTCGAATTGGCGAATATTCAACTTGGAAACATTGACATCGTGAGCAATAAACCGGATGTATTTGCTTCGCCTCACTTCTTCAGAGAAAACAACGTAACGCAATTGTTCCTTGGATCTGAATTGGGAAAATTAATCTATTACGACAGTATTGATAACAATTTGGGAACAGGTCAGCAGTTTCATTTGGTATCCGATCACTATTTAAATATCAACGTTGAGGCTTACAGTTCATTTGCAGTGAAAGACATTGATGGCGACGGAAACTTAAACATGTTCGTTGGACAAGATTTAGGCGGGGTCTTCCATTTCGAAGCGAATCCAAACAGCGATGTGGCAATCTCTGAAATTGAATTGCGTGACAATGTGGCTTTGTATCCGAATCCAAGTTCAAACTCGGTTACAATCGCCTCAAGTGAATCGAATTTAAAGAACATAACGATCATTGATTTAAGCGGGAAAATTGTAAAATCCGTTGACACATCAAATGCTTCTACATTTGTGGATGTTCTTAATTTCTCAAAAGGAATTTACGTTGTAAAAATCACTTTGGATAACGGGAATGTGGTTACTAAGAAATTGGTGAAACGCTAACATAAGTTCTCGTCTAGTTCAACTGTCGCGCAGCTGAATTATTGAGCCTGAATGCTGAGCCTGTCAAGTTATGGAGAATTAAAGCAAAGTTTCCTGAATTATGATTTTTTTACCACTAAGACGCAAAGACGCAATTAATTAAACACTTATAGAGATTCACACTATCAGACCTAAAGGTTTGCAGATCTTCGTGTCGTAAAACAAAGCCATTGATTAGCGTTAGCGTCTTTGTGATTGATAATTATCTAAGCAAAAACAGCACAAGCATTACTTTGCGCATTTACAATTCAAAAACCCACTCCAACTCATAAGCACTTGTCAATTCAGGTTCTTCATCATAAATCCCGAAAAGGGTCGAACCACTGCCTGACATTGCTGCAAAAAGAGCGCCTTCAACGTACAGCGCTTTCTTGATCTCGTTTAAAACAGGATGCGCTTTAAAAGCAAATTCCTCAAACGAATTCTGAAGTTTATCTTTCCACAACGCTATCGGATTTTCTAGCGCATTGGCAATCGAATAACTTTCAATAAAATGAACATTCGAATATGCCTCAGATGTTCCAATATGAATTTCAGGATTGATGAGTTTCAAAAACTTCCCAGATAAATCGATGGAGATTGGATTCAAAACCTCACCTCTACCTGATCCTAATTGCGAATCACCCTTAACGAAGAAAGCACAATCACTCCCCAATCGAGAAGCGTAGCTTTCCAAATTTTCATCTGACAGGTTTAATTCGAACAACTCGTTCAATCCCAAAAGAACCGAAGTTGCATCGGAAGATCCACCTCCCAATCCAGCGCCCATCGGAATAATCTTCCTCAAATGAATGTACACAGGTGATAAATTATGTTCATTTTCCAGCATTCGAAAGGCCTGAACACACAAATTTTCCTCTTGACTACCATTAATTTCCAATCCTGTTGATTTAAACCGAAACACCTCAGACTTCTGTATTTCAAGGACATCACACAAGGGCACCTCAAGCATGCACGTATCAATCGCGTGATAACCATCGCTTCTTTTTGAAAGTACATTGAGTCCTAAATTGACCTTAGCAGGAGGAAATAATATCATATTATAAAGGTATAACAACGAAACAATTTTTGTAACTTTCGCCGCTCAAATAGATAAAAAAATTATGGCGACCTATTTAGATTTTGAAGAGCCAATCAAGGAACTAGAAGACCAGATTGTTAAAACCAGGGAAATTGGTAAAACCACAGAAGTGGACATGACGGAAATGATCAAAGAATTGGAGAAAAAGCTGAAAGCCAAAACAAAAAAGGTTTTCTCTGACTTAACTCCATGGCAACGCGTTCAGTTGTCTAGACATCCAGATCGTCCTTATACAATGGCCTATATTGAAGCAGTTACGGATGGTCAATTCCAAGAATTGCACGGAGATAGAAACGTAAAAGATGATAAAGCGATGGTCGGTGGCTTTGGATTGTTAGACGGTGAAACAGTAATGTTCATCGGACAGCAAAAAGGAGTGAACACGAAAATGCGTCAATTCAGAAACTTCGGAATGCCAAATCCGGAAGGATATAGAAAGGCACTTCGACTGATGAAAATGGCCGAGAAGTTCAACAAACCAATCGTGACATTCATTGACACACCTGGAGCATTTCCTGGTTTAGAAGCTGAAGAGCGTGGTCAAGGTGAAGCAATTGCACGTAACATTTATGAAATGATGCGCTTGAAAGTTCCAGTAATTTGCATCATCATTGGTGAAGGAGCATCTGGTGGAGCATTGGGCATTGGTGTTGGAGATAAAGTTGTCATGTTGGAGAACACTTGGTATTCTGTTATCTCTCCCGAATCTTGTTCTTCCATTTTATGGAGATCATGGGATTTTAAAGAGAAAGCGGCAGATGCACTTAAGTTGACCTCAACGGATATGAAGAAACTTGGAATCGTTGACGACATCATTAAAGAACCATTGAATGGCGCACATAGAGACCATGATGAAACTTTCAAAACGGTTAAAATATCGATTGCTAAATATTTAACGGAATTGAAAGCAATTAAACCGGAAGACAGAATCAACAATAGAATTGAAGCTTTCTCGAATAGAGGAGTTTGGAAATAGAGACTCGCTAAGAATTATAAAACGTCGGTTCATTTATTTGAATCGGCGTTTTTTTGTGCCTAAAATTTTCGATTATCTTAAGAAAAGGTGTAATTTATGCCGATAACTCTATTTATGAAATCAAGCGCTATTCAGCTCATTTTACTTTTTGTAGTATTCATCCTTATCTTCTCTTGCGGTGATACGAATAAAACTGAAAAGATTGATAGCGAGACAATGGTTTTTATGGCACATTCAGTGCAAAGTTCTAATGAATCGGAATTTTACAACGGAACAATTAGTATCAATAATGTACTCGCCGATTTCCATGGCACCCCCAACAACAAAGTGTACCAAAAAAGAAGAGGGAATCTTCAATTCGTAATGACACGAATGGAGCAAATAGAGAAAGAAACTCAAGAAATTTGCGCACATATAAACGGTTTAAAGGCAACCCTAATTGCCGATGCGAATGAGAAAATTACGCCGCAAAAACTTCAAAGCAATTCTGATCTAGTGGTATTCCAATTTGCATTTAGAGAATTAAAAAACCCAAACTCTGACGTATATTTTGACTCTTCGACTTTAAAAAATGAAATTGAAGATTTTAAAACCGAATTGTTAAAGCTAACGGCGACATATGAATGGTTTGGAAGGAAATTTGAAATCAACCCATTCAAAGTTAGTGGAGATATTAGTGGAGCTACTCTAAATGAAATTCATAAAGACCTCTCCCTTCAAAGAAACAACCTTAATCATG
>JBLHVW010000099.1:0-14335 GCA_047628775.1 Salibacteraceae bacterium
ATTGGCTTTTTCGCATTGCACCAGGCTCTGCTCCACCGACATTTAAACTTTCGACTCTTCCTAATTCAATCACTGGACAGCGTGTCCACAATGTTTTATCCGAAGTCATCACAATATCAACACTTGGTAAGAAGCTCAAAGATGAGGCGTTTTTTGCAGAAGTTGGCGCTGGTTGATTATTATAATAAGCCATCGGCATATAACTCGCTTCATATCCAACAACGTTATGTGGTGCAATTCCACCTCCCAATACTTTCGAAAACGCTTTGTTCGGATCAGTGAAACTTGATGGGGCTTGCCAATCCTTATAATTACATGGATCCAAATAATCTTTATAAAAAGAGCTCGTAGGATCTAAACAATCCGAAGGTATGTTTCCAAATGCCTCCGTTGTGTAGGTTCCAGAACGGATCCAATTTGTAGGGAAAAATCCATCATTATCTTGAATAAAGCGCATCCATTGTCTAGAGCTATCTGAATAAGTCATCTCTGAGCTAATCATTGTTGTGGATAAAAACCCACTTCCTCCTGCTGGAACGTGATAATTTTTTTGTTGAATTTGAACTGAAACGCCCCATTCAGGTATAATTTGTTCGTTGTTGGCTTTCACAGTTCTTTCCGAGAAAATAGATTCTAACAATACCCCATTTTCTTGATCATAGCGATGAACAACCCAACTTGCTGTGTCTGCACCATTTGATGGAGAAGCTGAATAATCTAAGAACTCACATTCAAAATAACCATCGGCTACATTTAATGGATCAACTACTTTAATGTTAATTGGCCCATGACCACGTTCGTATTCCGGAGTTTCCAAGTATCCATTTTGAAGGATGTAATCTTTGGATGCTTGTGTTAATTCTAGAGCACGGTTTCCGTTCCCGTATCCATCCAAACGTCTTATAACAGGGCTTGAACCGTATTCTATATTCTGGCTTGTTCCACCTGCTTCCGGAGTTGGATTGTGCGGAATGGCTTCAATAACCTTCACTTCGCCAATGGCCGCTTTTCTACTTGGTAAAAAAGGCTTTTGCTGACCATCTAACGCTCCAGGGTCTGTTGGATCGTAGTCTTTGTAATTGTTATAAGCATAAGCTACCGCAATGTAATGGTAGCGCTTGAAATTCACCAATACCTTGTCACCTTGGGCAAACTCGTCTTCTTTAATACTAAAACTGTGGCGAATTCCTTTGTTCTCACCATCAACCATTTCTTCGGCAATACCGGCTCCTAGATTTTGGTCAAAATCGAAATTAATCAAGCGTGCGACGCCATCTTCAATATCGCATTGCGCCACCAAACGTGATTTGGATACATCAGTAATATCTGAAAGTGATACTGCATCATCTTTCAATTGATAAATCATGTATCCCTGAAATCTATAATTTCTATCGGCTGTCGAATCTTCTGTAACGATAAACGGATCAAATTCAATGTAATTTTCACCATAATTATTCGAAGCAGGTGTATTACTAATTGTCAAAATCAATTCATTTTCCAATTCCTGAATCTCTAAAATTGGAGCGTGAGGTGCATCCAACACTTTGAAACAATTCTCAAACAAGGCTTGTGCTTTATCATCCGCTCTTCTTAAGATTTCAACAGATGCAAAAGGATCTCCTGCCGTTGCTCTCGCCCAAACTACACCAACCGTAATATTATTAATCGAACCCGGTTTCAAAATGAAAGGCCCAGCCGATTGCACAAACCGTCTATCGTTTGGCGGATTGTTCGACGTTTGCTCTGTCCATGGTGCTTGTACATTTCCTCCTGTTCCCCAACCAAGAGGATCAGTATCGCCTGGGAACATGAAATCACAAGGAACTGTTTGATCGGCTGCAGGATCAGATATATGGCCCGTTCCTCCATAATAAAACGATGTCCCATCTTTCCAAAAACCTTGCAAATAGCTATAATAATCCGCTGCCGTTGTAGGATCTGTTTGATTTGGATTCGCTCCCAATGTCGTATTACTATAATACAAGAATTGTCTCATACCAAAGCGTTCATTGTCAACGATCGTATCGCCGTATCCAATCCCATTCAATGCTTCACCCGGTCCAATTCCATAATCATTCGCAATTCCATCATTATCTTGAAACGGTCCTTCAAAGAAATCAACTCCAACCGCTGGAGGATTGTCGCCATACCCTAACCATCCCGCATTGTCACCATCGTAATTATCGCCATTGTAATAATATGCCAAACCTCTATTGACATCACAGCCCACGTAATCATCAAGCGGATCACCCAATGCTCCATCGGTAAAATACCCGAAATACGTATCGTACAAGGTTTGAGTTCCTCTATTGATTAACTCATAATTGTAAAATGTCATATTATTGATCTCATCGTTTGAAGTAAAAGCAAAGGCTTGAGCACGAATTTCCATTCCAATTGGATCTCCTCCTGTTTCGGTATGAATATTTCCTTTGTCGTTCATTACAAACCAATAGTTGATGTCACCATAAAGCGAAACCCTCCTATCCACGCCACATTCTTTAGATTTAGCGATATCGTGCCATGGGTAATCACCTTGTTCGTAATTGTATTGACCATCCTGATCTCTATCGTAGAATGGAGCCAAATAATAATCTTGTCCTTGACCAATATCTCCGTGTGCAGGCCAATCCTTAACGATTAATGGAATTTCATAATCCGGAAACAAATCTGATTGTGTTGATGTTCCATTCAATGCATCTTGCTCGCCTGCAGTGAACCACGCATCGAACAATCGGATATCGTCTTGAGTTGTAACAAAATGCTTGTCATATTTCGTACAGTTGTCAAAGGTTGTTTCAGCCGCTCCTTGTGACAAAGGCCCTGTCCAATAATCTTGTCCATTTCTATACCGCAAAGCAGCCAATTTTAATTGACCATTAACATCTGTTCCTCCCAGCCAAAGTGCTGAAGTAAACAACGCCATAATTCCCGAGTTCTTTGGAACTTCGTACTGCGCTAAATTTTGCCCTGGCACTTGCCATAAATTTCCTGCAGTATGAATCATTGCCCTCACATTGTTCAACTCCAGCATCGTTGTTGTTGTCGGTGGAGTGCAATTTGCAGCTTTAGACACATCAAGCCCTGATGCTTTGTATTGTTTTCCCGCATACGGCTGAGAAAATCCCAAAAAAGAAACTGATATGAATAATACGAGTAGGAATGATTTCATAAATAGAGTGTTATACTTCAAAAGTACGGAAATTTAACAATATGTAAATTAGTAAGAACGCCCATTTCTAGGCAGTTATACACGTCTAAGTTATTTAAGTTGCTTTACAAACTCAATCAACAAGGTTGTAATATCCTCATATTCCTTAAAACTCAAATTGTCATAAACATCAAAGACATCATGGTAATTTTTGTTCGGACCCATAGTGTAAATAAAAAATGCCGGAACTCCTTGAAGTGTAAACCAGTAATGGTCAGAATTTGCTGCAGGCCCTCGTTTTTTAACAACTTTGAGCAATGATTTCTCCGTATTTATTTTTTGAAGAAGTGCGAATTCTTTTTCAAAAAGAGTTGCATTCACAGCGGTAACGCCGTCTTCACCAGACCCCATAATATCAAGGTTGACCAAGAATTTGATCTTCTTCAGCTTTAAGACAGGGTTTTCTACGAAATACTTCGAGCCAAGTAAACCGGCTTCTTCTCCCGCAAAAGCAATAAACAATACATTATAATCAGAAGGGTTTTCCTTAAAATACTTTGCCATTGTCAACAACATAGCTGTTCCACTCGCGTTGTCATTTGCCCCAGGGAAATAGGTGTCATCGCCCATTCTCCCTAAATGATCATAATGAGCAGTGAAAACCACAGTTTTAGCGCACTTCTTCTTTGCAGGAAGATAGGCCATTACATTTTGTGTATGGTAGTTCCTGAGCAATTCTGCATCAATATCGATGGTTAAGCTCCCGTTGTTATAAATTGAATCTTGAATTTGAATTAATGGAAATGAAAATTGTTCTGAACCTACTGACCATGTGAATTTCGCATCTGTTACTTCAATAATCGGGAAAAGTCCAACGAGTGCTTGAGAAATGCCAGCCAATTTTTTCAAAGTGTCAGCGCTTAGCCCTTCGAGGTGAATTGCCATAGCGTTGAACTTGTTATTTGGATCAGCAACAGTGTTAATCGCATCCGTCAATTTGTCCTTATCCAACAAAATCGAAACATCGATTTGTTTTGGGGTTAAGGTCGTCTGCCCGCCATTTGATGAAGGATCAACAACATAATGAATACCCGTTTTCAAAGCAACACCTTCCTGTTTAACGTTCATTGCGCCAGGAAATGAATTCACAGATTTAATATCGAAATGCTGGAGGAACTCTCCGTCATACCCTTCGATATTTAGCTTTTTAAATTCTTTGACGATGTAATCAGCAGCCAAGGAATCGCCCTTTTTGTAATAACCACGGCCGTGAAATTCTGGCGAGCACAATTGTTTTGTAATTCTTCTAACTTCTTCAATTTGACTAAACGAATTGAATCCAATAAAAACAACTGCGACGGCGAGTAGATTACGCATACCTTCTATTCAAATAGGACATAAATTCGATAACTATTTCTTCTTCTGGATCCCACTCGTTTTCTGCGGCTAGAGTTCCGGCTTTTAGATTCGCTTGGTCCAAAGACGGTTGAGAATCCAATGCTTTGATAGCATCCGAAAACAATTCACTTGAGCCGTTAAAAAGATCGTTGATATACCTCAAGCGTTGGTTCAAACCAAATGCTCCAATCAATGAGTCTAATTTACTATTTGTAAAACGAGAAGCAACAGAATTGTCCTCAATTTTTAATTTATCTAAAAATGATTGCGCAGAATTTGACGAAGGTTCGACAGCTACCGGTTCCGCTGTTACTTCAACGTGCTCCTCTTTGACAGGTTCAGGCGCAACTTCTGGCTCAACAACTACAACAGGTTCTGGTGTTGGAACTTCTGGTTCTAGTTCTATTTCTGCAATTGGCTCAGGATCTGCTTCGGGTTCGGGTGCGTCATCAAAGATTGAGAAGTCGATCATCGGTTCTTCTTCAACAACGTTTTCTGCGTCTGAATCTTCCGTTTCAATTTCCTCGATCTCTTCAATGATTACCTCAACTTCAACGCCTCCATTTTCATCAATAAAAGCTCCATCATCCTCTTCTGTACCAGCCTCAGGCATTACCTGATCCTTAAAAGCGTTGTACCTTAGAATTATACTTCTTTCGTGCAATTCCCGGGTAATCAATTCCATTTCAGAAAGCTCTTCCACGGTTAAGTTTCCACTCTCAAGTTCAGCAACCAATTCGCTTAACCTCTTTATTCTTGAACTATATCCTTCCAATTTTTTCATATTTGAATTCAAATTCGACTTTTCAACATTTTAGTTAAGTTGCTAACGAAATACAACTACTATGCGACAAAATGACGACATTTAGTTCTCAAATTTAACGAAGAAAAGAGCGAGAATTGTCATAGACTTCAAATTTTCTCTTCGGCAACTTGTTGATAACCCTAAATAAGAAGATTACGCAATGTTTTTAGAGCATTTCCCAACAGAAGGAACGAGACACGGATGGATTGAAATTGTCTGTGGATCCATGTTTTCTGGTAAAACTGAAGAGCTTATTCGCAGGCTAAAACGTGCAGAATTTGCCAATCAAAAAATCTTGTTGGTAAAGCCCACAATTGATGATCGATACCACAAAAAAAATGTAGTTAGCCATCAAGGAACAAGTTTTCAAGCCGTTTGCGTTTCAAATGCCACTGAAATTCTTGACCTCTGGAAAAAAGAAAGAGTTGTTGCTATCGATGAGGCGCAGTTTTTTGATGAGGCCATTGTACATGTTTGCAATGAATTGGCTAAAAAAGGAGTTCGCGTAATCGTTGCCGGCTTAGACATGGATTTCAAGGGCGAACCCTTTGGACCTATGCCCCGATTGCTTGCTATCGCAGAGTACGTAACCAAAGTTCACGCAATCTGTGTTTCTTGCGGTGATCTCGCTCAATTTTCTCACAGAACAGTAAAGGACAAAGAACAGGTATTAGTCGGCGCTGTCGAGCAATACAAACCGCTTTGTAGAATGTGTTACAATAAAATTGCACATTGAAATTAGACCTTTCATATCAGGATTTATCCTCAATATTCAATGCCTCTTTACCGAAATCAACGTTAAAGATCGAATCTGTCGCCTTTGATACGCGAAAGATTATTAACGGAAGTAACACGCTATTTTTTGCTTTGAAAGGAGAATTCAGAGATGGACACGAATTCATCAATGAAGCTTATGCAAAGGGAGTCCGTACTTTTGTGATTTCAAAATCAATCAATGAAGGTTTAAAAGGAGCGACATTCATTAAAGTCGATTCGTCTTTAATTGCACTTCAAACTCTGGCAAAACACCATCGCGATCAATTTTCATATCCTATTGTTGCGATAACTGGAAGTGCTGGAAAAACAATAACGAAAGAATGGTTGGGCCAGCTATTGAGCGTTAAATACAAAGTGATTCGTAGTCCGAAAAGTTACAACTCACAACTCGGCGTTGCTTTATCGTTATTGGAATTAAACGATTCGGCAGATCTTGCCATAATAGAGGCGGGTATTTCTCAACCGGGAGAAATGGATTCGTTGGAAAAGATGATTCAGCCAACAATTGGGATTCTTACTTCGATCGGTTCTGCCCATTCTGAAAATTTCGATTCGTCGGAGCATCAACTTAGTGAAAAGTTAATCCTGTTTAGAAACGCGAGTAGGGTTTTCTATCACAATTCCATTGATTTGGAGGAAGACGCATCCATTTTCCAATATGTAAACATCAAATTATATTCAAATTACCTTGAACACTTAAAATTTGATGACGAAATCAGCAGAATTAACGCCTCATTAGCCGTTGCATGTGCTAAAGAGTTCAATTTAGAAGACGCTGAAATAAAAGAACATTTAGCAGATTTGGATCGTGTTGCACTTCGGATGGAAACTTTTGACGGAATTCACAACTCGATTATTATCAACGACACTTACAACCTGGATTTAGACGCGTTTCGCTCTTCGTTAGAGTACCAACTAAGTATTGCGAAAGGAAAAGACCGCGTAGTAATTGTTGGAACGGATGGTGACACTTCAAAGTTTGAAACGCTCCTTTCTGAATTTGAGCCTGTTCAAGTTCACTTTTTAGATTCGGCTGAAAAAGGAATTGAATCATTCAAAAATGCTATTGTGTTAGTCAAAGGAAAACGTTCCATGCACATGGAACGCTATGCACTTCGATTGCGTGCAAAAAAGCACCAGACTTATGTTGAGATTGATTTAAACGCAATTAAAAATAATATCAGTTTCTATAAGCAAAAACTGCCTGAAACAACAAAAATTTTGGCAATGGTCAAGGCTTCATCTTACGGTTCTGGGATTGAACAAATTGGTCAATATTTAGAACGAATCGGTGTTAATTATTTAGGTGTTGCGTATGCAGATGAAGGCGTTGAATTGCGTAGAATTGGTGTAAAATCTCCAATTCTGGTGATGAATTCTGAAGAATACGGATTTGAAGAGTGCATTCAGCACAACCTCGCACCGTGTATTTACAGCACAACGCAACTCGACAAGTTTGTAAAGCAATTGATTTATGAAGGAAAATCGTACTATCCGATTCATATAAAAATTGAAACAGGAATGAACCGTCTTGGTTTTAAAACGGAGGAATTGGAATCATTGATTGAGATGATCAACTCTCAACCTGAAGTTCGAATCGAAACAGTTTACTCACATTTGGCCAATTCACACGACATTGACTCAACCTTTATTCATGAACAAGTTCAAGTTTTCAAAACTGCAATTGAATTCTTGAAAAGTCGTGTTAACTACTCATTCGAATGCCATATTTTGAACTCTGAAGGCATTTTGAACAGTCCAGAATACCATTTCGAAATGGTTCGATTGGGAATAGGAATGTATGGTTATAGTTCGTCAGAGAAGTATTCTTCTCAATTGACTCCTGCCGTAAATTGGTACAGCGCAGTTTCTCAAGTAAAGAATGTAAAAGCCGGAACATCAATCGGGTACGACAGGAAAGGAATCTCTGATTTAGACATAACTATTGCCATTATTCCTGTTGGATATGCCGATGGTTTTAAACGGTCATTGAGCAATGGAAAAGGAGGCGTTTTTATCCAAAACCAATATTGTCCAGTTATTGGAAATGTATGCATGGATATGATCATGGTCAACATTGGGCGCCTTTCTGTTTCAGAAGGAGAATCTGTTGAAATTATTGGAAGCAACCAAAGCGTCCTTGACCTTGCCAATAAAATGGAGACTATTCCTTACGAAGTTCTGACAGGCATCTCTAAACGCGTGCATCGGGTGTATTTGGAAGATTAGATATTGGATGTTGGATCGCCTTCGGCTTTTAGAATTTAGACGATCTGGCTTCGTTGAAACTAAATCGTCTAAATTCTAATATCTAAAAAGGAACGCCAGTGACTGATCCAATATCTAAAAGCGGAAGGCGATCCAAACTACATTCCTATCTTAAAACTAGCCCCAGGAATCGTCTTTGTTTCATCGAAATCGAATTTCTTGGAAAAGATGAAAACACCACCTTTAATTTTTCCTTTCAGACGGACCTCAATTTCCTTTTTAGTCGCAAATTTCATTGCTTTCATCAAAACTCCATCTTCCAAAGTTGCGGTAAAAGTTGCTTGAAGATCATTCTCTTTTTTACGCTTCAACTTCACCTTTTCATCGAGTTGCACCGTCCCCATATAATCGCCTTCAACATAAAGTTCCAACTCAGATGGCTTCACTTTAATCCCATACCAGTTCGGATTATAAACCGTTGCTGCTGCTGTGAATTCAATTGTTCTACCATTGATTTTTGAAATATTAAATTCTTCCTTTCCTCTCATTTCAGGATTGTCGAACGAAAATATTTTACACGAAGTAACAAGAAGGACTAAGGCGAATATAATGGAGAGATTACGCATGCAATTTATTTAAGGAGTTTAGTGAAATAACTGTAGAAATAAGGAATTGTTTCAATTCCTCTGTAATAATTAAACAATCCGTAGTGCTCATTTGGCGAGTGAATAGCATCACTATCCAATCCAAACCCCATCAAAATTGACTTCAAACCGAGTTCTTTTTCGAACATTGCAACAATTGGAATTGACCCACCGCTTCTTACAGGAATTGGTTTCTTTCCAAACGTTTTTTCGTAAGCCATGCTTGCGGCTTTATACCCAAGTGAATCAATCGGAGTTACAGCCGGTTCACCGCCATGATGCGGCGTTACCTTAACCGTAGTTCCCGCTGGAGCAATTGAATTAAAATGCGTTAGAAACAAATTCGTGATCTCTTCTGGATCTTGATCTGGAACCAATCGCATTGAGATTTTAGCATACGCTTTGGAAGCAATTACCGTTTTGGCTCCTTCACCAATATATCCTCCCCAAATTCCATTCACATCTAATGTTGGGCGAATCGAACCTCTTTCTGGAGTGCTGTATCCCGCTTCTCCCATAACATCAGCGATGTCAAGTGCTGTGCAATATGCTTCTTTACTGAAAGGCGCTTTTGCCATTTCTGCTCGTTCTTCGTCTGAAAGGTCAACTACTTTATCGTAAAATCCTGGGATTGTAATATGATTGTTCTCATCGTGCAACGAAGCTATCATTTTAGCCAAAGCGTTAATTGGGTTGGCTACACATCCACCATATAAACCTGAATGTAAATCCCTGTTTGGACCTGTCACCTCAACTTCAACGTAGCTCAATCCTCTTAAACCCGTTGTTACTGAAGGAACATCGTTCGCTAACATTCCTGTATCAGAAATAAGAATTACATCTGCTTTTAATTTTTCGTGGTTGTTTTTAACGAAGATTCCAAGGTTCATACTTCCAACCTCTTCTTCACCTTCAATCATGAACTTTACGTTACACGGAAGTTCGTCCGTTTTCATCATCGATTCAAATGCTTTCACATGCATAAACATCTGACCTTTATCGTCACAAGCTCCACGTGCGAAGATGGCTCCTTCTGGATGAATTTCAGTAGTCTTAACTACCGGTTCAAAAGCAGGACTGTCCCATAATTCAATCGGATCTGCAGGTTGAACATCGTAATGTCCATAAACCAAAATCGTTGGCAAACTTGCATCAAATATTTTGTCTCCATAAACAATTGGGTAACCCTCTGTTTGACAAATCTCAACATTCTCGGCACCTGCCTCAGTCAATCGTTTTGCCACTTCATCCGCAGTTTTATTCACGTCTTTGGAAAAAGACGGATCCGCTGATACAGAAGGGATTCGTAGTAAATCTAATAATTCTTCCAAAAATCTTTCTTTGTTCTCGGATATAAATACTTGTGTGTTGTTCATATTGATTTTCTTTTGATCATCTAAAAGTCGTTATTTTCTTAAAAACATTAGGTATTCTTCTGACTTTATTGGATTTTTAGTGCAACTATTTCGGACATTTTAGAGTCTACTAGATAGAAATTTGCATAAACTTAACTTATGAAATTAAAAATTGCTGCCGCTCTTTCCTTATTATTAGCTGTTTGCTTCAATGGGAATTCGCAAATAATTATTGACAACACTCCAACCCCTGTTGATCTGGTTACTAACACATTGATCGGCCCAGGCCTTGTAACATCAAATATTACTTTTACAGGTAATGCGCAACAAAGTGCGTTTTTTGACGGAACGGGAAGTAATATTGGTTTGGCTGATGGTGTTTTTTTGTCATCCGGAAATGTTAATGATGTGGTCCCTCCAAACCAACCGACAACAGGAACATTTGGAGCTCCTGGAGACCCAGATCTTTTGACAGTTGCACAATCGGTAACTTCGAATCCTCAAGCAGGATTGATCAACATTACCCAAGATGCTGCAATATTGGAATTTGATTTTGTTCCAAATGGAGACCTAGTCGTTTTTAACTTTGTTTTCGCATCTGAAGAATACACGACTTATATTAACACCCAATTTAATGATGCCTTTGGGTTCTTTATTAGTGGACCAGGCTATGCTGGACCATTTGCTTCACCAGCTGCTTTCCCCAATGGTGCAGAGAATTTAGCACTTATACCTGGAACAACTGATCCAATAACCATTTCTACAATTCACCCTGGATTAAATGCTCAATACTATATAGGAACACCTGTTGGACATTCATTTAATGGATTCACTATTCCAATTGAAATTCGTTTTGATGTAATTTGTGATTCTACATACCACTTTAAATTTGCAGTGGCAGATTGTGTTGATGATTTCCTTGACACAGGTGTATTCCTTGAAGGAGGAAGTTTCCAAGCCATTCCAGTTGATCTTTCTTTAGAAACAAATGTTGGAAATGGACAATTTGGAGATTCCGTAATTTTTGAAGGGTGTGGAACTTCTGCAGACTTCGTATTTACTCGACCTTCTTGTCAATCAGGTGATTCACTATATGTTGAAGTAGATATTTCTGGAACAGCGACCAATGGTGCAGATTATGGCTTAATACCCGATTCCGTTCTCTTCTTGCCTGGATCAACAGAAGTTATTATTCCTTTCGACGCATTTCAAGATGGTGTTTTTGAAGGATATGAAAGTGTAATTGTTACCGTAACGAATATTTTACCAAACAATGACACCATAATTACAACCGGAATAATCTGGCTCTTGGACAATCTACAAGTTGAAGCGAACGCTTTTGATACCACGATTGTTTGTATGCAAGACTCCCTGGAAGTATTTGTGGAAGGACTGAATGGCGTCCCTCCTTATGAATTCGTTTGGCATATCATCGGAGATACACTCCCCGACACCTCTATGTTTGTAACAGCAACTCCGAATGGATCCTATGATTATTACGTAACGGTTATTGACGCATGTGGTTTTCAGGATGTCGACACCTTAACTTTAGATGTTGCACAAACCTTATTTGTTGACACAGTGTTTTCTGGCCCGGCCAGTTCCTGTCTTTCGGATGGATGGGTTTCTGCAAATGTGATTGGAGTAACAGATGTTTTAGGTCAGCCACTTTACAATTGGTCTGGTCCAGGTCAAGGAGGCGCGATTAGTGTCGACGGTACCGCCACATCGCAAATACTGCCAACGGGTTGGTATTACTTCACTGTTCAAGATGATGTCTGTTACGTTGAAGACAGTGTCTTTGTTGATGTATTAAATCCACCATTGGCCGATTTCACGACTAGTGTTTCTATTGGCTGTTCACCGCTAATTATTGAATTCACAAACACCAGTCAAAACTCGGTTACATTTCAATGGGACTTTGGCAATGGAAATGTTCAAAACGTAAACGGAATGGCCAATCAAACGGAGACATTCTTAACAGACGCTCTAGTAACATTAACAGCTTATGATGCTGCAGGATGTCCATCTGTTACTCAACAAAACATTTCAGTTCAACCTTGTGGTTGCACAGACCCAACAGCAACAAATTACAATTCGACAGCGACTATTGATGATGGATCTTGTTTTTATCCTGTACCAACAGTTGAAGCTCCAAATATCATTACTCCAAACGGTGATGGTGTAAACGATATCTTTGAAATGGTTATTACGAATGCTGTTAACGTTGAGCTAGTAATCATTAACAGGTGGGGTAATATAATGCACGAAAGCAATGGAGTGAATCCAACTTGGGACGGAAAAACACCTGGTGGAACACCTGCTGGTGAAGGAACTTATTTCTACAAGTATTCTGCAACTGGCCCTGGTGAGTCACCTGAACCCATTATTGGTCATGGTTTTGTTCAAGTCGTTATTGGAAAATAAAATCTTAAGAACAAAAAAAACCTCTCTTGGTTCAACCGAGAGAGGTTTTTTTTGTTAGGAATAAGTCCTTAGTTAAAAGTAATGGTCATTGCACAGCTGAAACGTTCAATAAATTATCATTGTTACTTCTCGCTGGTTTAAAAGAAAAATAATTGACCGAACGCATTTTACACTCCACTCTTATGTGTTCTGTTGTTTATTTTGCAGTGCTAACTTTATGGAATTGGAGTGATAACGTTTACACAAGTTGTTCGAAATCAACAAGTTTACCTTTTTTTAGTACAAGAAGTTGTGGTAAGGGTACCGTTCTTGAAAGATAGTTTTTACATCAGAGTAAAGAACTTCCTTCAATTCCTCAATATTCTCTTTGTTTTGAGCTGAGATGAAAACGCATTTTGAATTTTCCAATTTAGCCATCCACGTTTTCTTCAAATCTTCCAAAGAATAATTCTTAGGTTCCATAGGCGTTAAATCGTCATCATCCTTCTTTTCATGAACGTAAGCATCAATTTTATTGAAGATCACGATCGTTGGCTTCGAAGAATCGTCAATTTCCGCCAGTGTGTCTTTCACCACGTTAAAATGATCTTCAAAACTCGGGTGTGAAATATCCAGTACATGGATTAATAAATCAGATTCACGAACCTCATCTAAAGTCGACTTAAAAGAATCAATCAATAAATGCGGTAATTTTCGAATAAACCCAACCGTATCCGCCATCAAGAAAGGAAGGTTTCCGATTACAACTTTTCTCACAGTCGTGTCAAGCGTTGCAAATAATTTGTTTTCAGCAAAAACGTCTGATTTACTCAACATATTCATGATTGTACTTTTCCCAACGTTGGTATACCCAACAAGAGATGTTCTAACCAATTGTCCACGGTTCCCACGTTGAACCGTTTTCTGCTTGTCTATTTTCTTAAGCCTTTCCTTTAGCAGTGCTATTTTGTCTTGAATAATTCGACGGTCCGTTTCGATTTCAGTTTCACCCGGTCCTCTCATTCCAATCCCTCCTTTTTGACGGTCAAGGTGTGTCCACAGGTTTGTCAAACGCGGCAATAAGTATTGCAACTGCGCAAGCTCTACCTGAGTTTTTGCGTTTGCCGTTCTAGCACGACTGGCGAATATATCTAAAATAAGATGGTTTCGATCAAGAATTTTAACTTCCAATACAAACTCAATATTTCGAGCTTGTGATGGACTTAATTCATCATCAAAGATTACAACATCTATTGAGTTCGATGAAATATACGCCCGAATCTCTTCTAATTTCCCTTTACCAATATAGGTTTTTGGGTTCGGCTTCTCAACCTTTTGCGTAAACCGTTTCTGCGCAATTGAACCCGCTGTTAAAGCAAGAAATTCCAATTCATCTAAATATTCTTCAGCTTGCGCTTCAGTAGTTCCTTGGCTGATAACACCAATCAAAACACACGGTTCGTTAACCGCATCTACCATTATATGACCTTCTCCCATATTATTTTCTCAAGGATTTGACGTATTGAACAGTATTGCTCATTTCTTCGTCATTGTAAATGTATTTCCCCTGTCTCGGCATTCCGTTTTTCCC
>JBLHVW010000100.1:0-14307 GCA_047628775.1 Salibacteraceae bacterium
TCCACATGACCCGCAGGCCGCGTGGTAAATTCTACCCGATTTATCGAAACGACTTGTACCACCGTCCACGTGTTGGCTACTCAAGTTGTTTGTTCCTCCAAAGAAAGTAGCATATTTTAAGGCCGTTGCATCCTGATCTAGAACTGCGATGTAGAAATTCTCTCCATTGGTAGCCGTCTGATACGCCCCTGGAGTTGTTGGAAATCCCGATACGCTCGAATGAATTGCTGAGGATAATAGAACATTCAAACTTCCTCCCCAACCCGATAAATAAATATCATAACAATCCGAAACAAGGAATGCCGTTGGTGATATCTCCACGTGACCTGAACCTGACCCAATCATTGTGGTCCATTGCAATGACATCAAATTTGAACCGTACTTTCTAATAAATTGTCCAGAATTAGCAATTCCATATTGCCCAGAAGTGACTCCTAAATTCGATTCCGTTTGTCCCAATACATAAACGTTGTCATCGATATCTAGCTGCACAAAATAAGCTTGATCGTATTCGCCAATTCCAATATAAGTTCCTGTGAGAAGTGCTCCGTTTATTCCATTAAATCGAGCCAAATAACCATCACTTACTCCACCATACGTTAAATCGTGCCCTAAGTTAAATGGCAATGAAGTAGAGGTTGATCCACCTGCAATAAAAACATCTCCATTTCCAGCGACTTGAACCGAATTACCTGTCTCAACGCCAGTTCCACCGAAATAAGTTGACCAAACCATACTGTTTAATTGAGGCGTCATTTTAAAAACAACCGCATCATGCGTTCCGCTTAATGAAGATTGTGATCCAAATACAATCGGGAAATCTACAGATTTAGTAGTTGATGATACATAAACAAAGCCGTTATCATCAACAATTATTTCACCTCTAAACTCATCACCATAATTATAAGCGAGTCCAGAATTGTTCAATCCATCAACACCAGAACCTCCGACAAAAGTTGATGCTATCAAGCTCGTTCCGTCTGCAGACAGTTTAGCAATGAATAAATCTGTTCCAGTATTAAATCCTAAACCATTAGAGTTTGTTGGAGCCGGACCACCGTTGTGCGTATTATCAAAAGACGCTCCCGCCATTGGGAAATTCGTCGAAGATGTTACACCGTATACATAGAGGTCGTCATTTGCATCGCTGATCATACTATTTGTAGTCTCAGATCCAGACCCTCCTATGTAGGTTGAGAAAACCAAACTAGATCCATCCGAACTGAATTTTGTTACTACGGCATCTACTGATCCGCCATTGAAAGTTGTATCAAATACACCAACAGTTACTGGATAACCCAAACCAAAAATGGTTCCCCCTGCAGCCAAATTTCCGTTGGAGTCTGGTGTCGCTGTCATTCCCCAGTTATCAGCACTAGCGCCAGTAAACGTTGAGAATGTTAATGTTGGGTCAATAATTAACGTTTTGGATTCGTCATAACCATCAGGAAAACTGAATGAAACAGTTTTTCCAACAATTTTGAATTCAACTTGAATTTTCCGGCTTGTCTCATCCAGCCAAGCGATTGGCGCTTCTTCAACAATTTCACCAAATATATTTGTGATATGCAAATTACCGAGCTCATCAATGAAAAGACTGTCCTGCCCTTCGTACCTCATTTGTATTTGATCAGCGTCAACTGTTGGATCAACTCGAAATGAATATTTTAACCCTCCTCTTGTGCCATCCATTAAAAGGTCAATTCCAGAGTAGAAATCTACCATCGAAAGAGTGCTGTAACTGTGCAGTCTTGATTTCCACTTGTTCTTATCCGATCCTAGAAAATAATTCCTATAGAAGTTCGATGGGTTTGTTTCAACAGCATTTCCACTCCAACTTGAGCCAATAAATTTTGATTTTATAACGTGGGATTGAATCTTTTCATCTTCCTGGTGATCGTGTGCTTCAAGCTCAAGTCCATGTCCATGTTTCGATTTGGCATCGGATAAGTTGTAGGTGAATCCATCTTTTTCGATGTACATATCCCCCATCTGGAGATCAACTTTGTATTCTATTCTATCATCCCATTGCCCAGCATTAGGGTGCATCCAAACATCTTGAGCAAGCAAATTAAAGCCACTAAAAATTATTAGAAATATGGAAAGTACAAATTGTCTCACAATAGCCTTAAAATACAACATTTAGGTTAGATTAAACATACAAACAATTAATGTGATCGACTTATTGCTTAACCTGCTATATATATACGGTTTAAATGCCCAAATGGTTGCTTCAAACAAAGGATTAAAACAATGCGGTAATTAATGCTCAATTGGTCGATTTATTATACGTAAATTTGTACCGAATTTACACGTTCCAACAATGAGTGATCCTATAAAACACGAATGCGGAATCGCACTTCTTCGTTTAAAACAACCCTTACAATATTACGTTGATAAATACGGCACGGCTTTCTACGGGCTAAACAAGCTGCATTTATTAATGGAGAAACAGCACAACCGAGGGCAGGACGGAGCTGGAGTTGCGAATATCAAGTTTGACATGTCTCCCGGAGAAAGGTACATTTCTAGGTACAGGTCTATTGACAGCAAACCGATCCAAGACATTTTCGATTATATCAATAATAAGTTTGAAAAAATTGGAAAAGAAAATCCTGAGCATCTGAAAGATGTTGACTATTTAAAGAAAAACTCTGGATTTACGGGTGAATTATTCTTAGGTCACTTGAGATACGGTACGTTTGGAAGAAATTCAATTGAAAGTTGTCATCCGTTCTTAAGACAGAACAACTGGATTACAAGAAATTTAGTGGTCGCTGGAAACTTCAACTTAACGAATGTTGATGAGTTGTTTGAGGATCTTTTACACGTTGGACAGCACCCAAAAGAAAAATCAGATACAGTTACAGTACTTGAAAAAATTGGTCATTTCCTTGATACGGAAAACGACGAAATGTATAAGCAACTTAAGCCGCAAGGTTATAGCAATTCTGAAGTTTATAGCAAGATTGCGGACAGCATCGACCTTCAAAAGGTATTGAAAAAAGCATCTGAAGATTGGGATGGTGGATATACAATGGCTGGACTTTTAGGACATGGAGATTCATTTGTACTTAGAGACCCTTCGGGAATCCGCCCTGCTTATTGGTATGAAGATGATGAAATTTGTGTTGTTGCGTCTGAACGACCAGTAATACAAACGGCATTTGACTTACAAGCAGAGCAAATTAAGGAAATCAAACCGGGTCATGCTTTAATTATCAAAAAGAACGGAAAGATTACTGAGACCTTAATCAACGTACCGAAAGTTGCAGCAAAATGTTCATTTGAACGCATCTATTTCTCTAGAGGAAGTGATGTAGATATTTACAAAGAGCGTCAACAATTAGGGAGGAATATTGTTCCTCAAATTCTTGAAAAAATAGACAATGATTTAGCGAATTCAGTCTTTTCTTTCATTCCTAATACGGCTGAAGTTTCGTTCTACGGAATGGTAAAGGGATTGGAAGATCACTTGAACGAAGAAAAAATTAAAAGCATAACGGCCCTTGGTACAAACCCTTCAGAAAAGGATATTCGTGAAATCTTACTTCAACGTGCTCGTATTGAGAAAATCGCGATTAAAGATGCTAAACTGAGAACGTTTATAACGCAAGATGATTCACGCGACGATCTTGTTGCTCACATTTATGACATTACTTACGGAAGTATAAACAGAGGGACAGACAACCTTGTTATCATCGATGATAGTATTGTCAGAGGAACAACTTTGAAGCAATCAATTCTGAGAATTCTAGACCGTCTTGATCCAAAGAAAATTGTTGTTGTTTCATCGGCTCCTCAAATTCGTTATCCAGATTGTTACGGAATTGATATGGCTAAAATGGGTGATTTCATTGCTTTCGAAGCATGTATCGCATTGCTTCACGATCGGAATATGATTTACTTGATTGATACGGTTTACAAGAAATGTAAAGACCAAGAAAGCTTGCCAAAAGAGCAAATCAAAAATTACGTTCAGGAATTGTACGCTCCATTTACGGACGATGAAGTTTCTCGTAAAATTAGTGAGTTGTTGACTCCTCCAACGGTTTCAACTCCCGTAGATATTATCTATCAAACAGTTGAAAATCTTCATAAAGCTTGCCCTGATAACAAGGGAGATTGGTATTTTACAGGTAATTATCCAACACCTGGTGGTAATAAGGTTGTAAATAAAGCATTCATCAACTGGAAAGAAGGAAAAAACGAAAGAGCGTATTAAAGACGAAAAATGAATAGACGAACGGCACTCATATTTTATATCTTAAGTGTTTATGTTGTCGTGCAATTCATTTGGTGGGGGTATCACCTCATCGAACTAACCAATGAATTGAATGTTGAATCGCGTTTAATTTCCCAGCGTGTCACCATGATCATGGGAGAAGGAGCCGTTTTTCTATTGCTTCTCCTTGTTGGAATCTGGAATATTCGCCGCACGATCAAAAAAGAACTGCTTTTGTCAAACCGGCAAAAGAATTTCTTACTATCGGTAACGCATGAGTTAAAAACACCATTGGCGGCAAACAAGCTTTACATTCAAACCGTTAGAAAGCGTGATCTATCCAAGGAACAAACGAATGAAATTCTTCAAAAAGCGATTGACGAAAACACGCGTCTTGAGCGAATGATCGACAATATCTTAAATGCCTCTCGACTAGAGAATAAGGCACTCCCTCCGACTAAGGAACAGTTCGATTTAAGCCTGTTAATAGATCAAGTAAAAGTTCGTTTCAATACCATCTCAGGGGTTTCAAACATCAAAACAGAAGTTAGGCAAGGCTTGCAAATCAATGCTGACTATCAAATGACAGAAACAATTTTGAATAATCTAGTCGAGAACGCCCTAAAGTATGCAGGGAAAATTGAAAACGTAATTATATATGCGCGTAAAGAAGGAACGCAACTGGTTTTTGGTGTTCGAGATTTAGGTCCTGGAATTTTAAAAGAACATAAAACGGACGTATTCACCAAATTTTTCAGAGCTGAGAACGAAGAAACACGATCTCAAAAAGGAACTGGACTTGGATTGTATATTGTTGCAGAATTAATATCGATTCAAAACGGAACAATCGCATGCGTGGATAACGAGCCGAAGGGTACGAATTTTCAAATAAAAATGTAAGATGTCTAAAAACGTTGGGCTGATAATACTAGATGGGTGGGGAATTGGAGATAAGTCTGATTCAGATGCTATTTTCCATGCTAAGACTCCCTTCATGAATGCATTGATTGAAAATTATCCAAACGCAACTTTACTAACGAGCGGAGAAGACGTTGGATTGCCGAACGGACAAATGGGAAATTCTGAAGTAGGCCATCTAAATATTGGCGCAGGCCGGGTTGTTTATCAAGAACTTACGCGCATCAATAAATCCATTCATGAAGGAGATTTCTTCAAAAATGAGATGCTATTAAAAGCTTTTGCAGAAGCCAAAAAATCAGGGAAACCGGTTCATCTTATGGGATTGGTATCGAAAGGTGGAGTTCATAGTTCCCAAGAACACTTGTACGCTCTATGCAAAATGGCGGAGGAGTTCGGTGTCGAAAAATCATTCATCCATGCTTTTACAGATGGACGGGATTGCGATCCAAAAAGCGGACTTGGGTTAATCAAAGAATTAGAAAAGGAAATTGAAGGCACAACAATCAAAATAGCGACTGTTATAGGGAGGTATTTCGCCATGGACAGGGATAACCGTTGGGAACGTATTAAAAAAGCGTATGATGTGATGGTTCAAGCGAAGGGACAGGAATTCAGTTCTGCAAGCGAGGCTATTTCAGCTTCTTATACTGAAGGAACGACAGATGAATTCATTGAGCCTTGCGTGATTTCAAAAGAAGGAACAATCAAGGATGGAGATGTTGTGATTTGCTTCAACTTTAGAACGGACAGACCGAGAGAGATTTCCATTGCATTAACACAGAAAGACCTCCACGAATACAACATGGCAGCTTTGGATATTTCGTATTATACGATGACCAATTACGACAAGACGTTTCTTAATGTCAATGTGATTTTTGAAAAGGACAATCTTGCAATGACCTTGGGCGAAGTTCTTGAAAGGAATAACAAAACGCAGGTGCGAATTGCAGAAACTGAAAAGTACCCGCATGTAACATTCTTCTTTAGCGGAGGACGGGAAAAGGAATTTGAAGGAGAGCGCAGGTTACTTGTGAACTCTCCAAAGGTTGCCACCTACGATTTGCAACCAGAAATGAGCGCTCCAGAAGTTCGAGATCAAATTGTAAATGACATCAATACCAATGCGCCGAATTTTATCTGTTTAAACTTTGCGAATCCAGACATGGTTGGACACACGGGTGACTATAAAGCTATTCAAAAAGCGGTTGAAACAGTCGACGGATGCCTAAAAGATGTTGTAGAAGCGGGATTGGAAAAGAACTATGAGTTTATCATTATAGCCGATCATGGAAATGCTGATTACGCAATTAACCCTGATGGATCGCCAAATACAGCGCATTCATTGAATCCAGTTCCGGTTGTTTTTGTATCAAAAAATGAAACAAAAGTGACGCTTCAAGATGGAATATTAGCCGACGTAGCGCCCACAATCCTATCTCGACTGGGAATTACCCAACCCGCAGAAATGACAGGTAAAATCTTGATTTAAGACGGGCAGTTATTGCTTTAATCCTTCCAATAGAAAAGCATACGTCAAAGCACATCCGTCCGTTTTCTGAAAAAAATCCATAAGTAGTTCCTCAGAATTATCGATATCAACTTCTTGATATTTTGATTCAAGATTACCAATACAATTCATCAATTCATCTCCTCCCAATCCAGATAGAATTGCAATATCATCTTCGACGTTATTTGCGGCACTTTCAAAATAAAGTGTTATTTTTTCTTCTAAACTAGTTCCATTTTTACCTGCATCTTCAATTACTTTCCTCATTTCATCAGAAATCCCCTCTGTTGCGGTATTAAAGCAAGAACACATATCATTCGCAATGTTCTGATAGGTTTCGTCCGGTATTTCTTCTGATGTTGAAACTTCTTCAGTTGGTGGAGTTCTTTCTTGACCGAATGTGAATCCAGCAGAAAGGACAAAAAGCACTGTTGGGAAAAAAAAATTCATACGTTGATTGTTTTAAAATGAAAAAATTCTTGATTAAAAAATGCTCACACCCAAGTGCAGGCATCAGCATTACATAAAGCCTTATTTTTGATTGCCTTACAGACTGTTCTTCATTATAGCATAAGTCAAATCACAACTTTTATTCTTTTGCATAACCTTAATAACCTTTTGTGAAATTTCGTCTTCAGAATCTGTCGTATATACTTCCTCGTACTTCTTCTGAATGTCAGTCATGCAGTCAATAAAGCCTTGCTTACCAATATTTTCCAACACCAAGTTGTCTTGCATTCCTTTAACAGGTTCATTTTGAGCGTATTCAGTTAGTGCGATTTGAAAATCAACATCCTTTTTTCCAGCTTCTATAATAACGTCTCTTCCTTCTTCAGAAAGACCAGCAGTGGCTTCATTAAAACATCCGCACATTTCATCTGCAATTTCAGTGTAATCCGCATCATCTGCTAGATTACATCCCAATAGACCAATTAATAGAGTAGTAATAAATAGTAGATTTTTCATAGTGTTAGGTTTTAAGTCATAAACTTAGCAAATTTTAAATTTAGCTAGAAATTATTATTAAAAGAGTTTAATTAACCCCTTAACTTATTGATTATATGTGTAGTAGAATAACCTTCGATAAGTGGAATTGCCTTTACCTCGCCTCCATTGGCTATAACGATATCCGAACCAACAATGTAAGATTTTGATGTTTTATCGGTCTCTTCAGAGTCGTAATCTGCTCCTTTAACCAGAATGTCTGGCCGCAATCTTTCGATTAAATCTATAGGTGTATCTTTATCAAAAAACACCACCATATCAACAAAACCGAGAGCACAAATCACTATTGACCTTGCATCTTCGCTATTTACCGGACGATCGTCTCCTTTACCTTGCCTTTTAACAGAAGCATCAGTATTAAGTGCAACGATGAGTTTGTTTCCCAACGAAGCAGCTTCAGCCAAATACGAAACGTGGCCTTTGTGCAGGATATCAAAACAACCGTTCGTAAAAACGACCTTATTATTTTTCAACCGCCACGCCTCAATTCTTCTTGATGCAGACGCATGGTCCATGAGCTTATCTTCAATATGCTTTAAGCGAAGTCCTTTCATTCCGTTTCTATTTCAATTTTGGGTTGGCGCTGAATTAAAAATAAAGAAAGCAATCCTAAAACAACTAAAAGCCCTGTCTGAACAACCCAAATAAAAATTCCAAACCCTGCAAAATCTACACCGTACAACGCAAGCACAGCAGTTATCCATAGCGGATACACCCCAATTCCTCCAGGCAATAAAGCTACGGCAAATGCCCCCACCACAAAAGCTCCTAAGAGGGCCTCAACGGGCAAGTCTTCAGTTTCTTCAAACGACAATGCAGAAAACCAAATCATGGCAATATAGCTTGACCAGATGAACAGTGTATGTAAAATGAAAGCCCATTTCTTCTTCATTGTCCAAATAGACTTCAAACCTTCCCAAAAACTCTTGATCTTTTCGTTAACGAATCCTTTTACTTTTTCATTTTTAAGATAAACAACTAATCCAACAATTCCAAACAATGCGGCTCCACCTAAAATGTACAAAATCAAGTAACTCGGCTCCTTAGGATTGGACGCCATGATTTTATCAAGTTTATCAGATTTTGTTTGCAAGAGTCCCGTCAGAAAGATAATACCCCCAAGCATTAACACATCAATTAACCGCTCAATTATGATCGTTGCAAATCCCTTCTCAAAAGGAATCTTCTCATAACTAGTCATCAATCCCGCTCTTGCCACTTCACCAGATCTTGGAATTGTATAATTAATAATATAACCCGCCATAACGGCATGGTATGCATTACTCAATTTAGGAGTATACCCCAAAGGTTCCAGTAAAAAACGCCAACGGTACGCGCGACTTAAATGACCAAGGAACGCAACCAATAAACTCAAAGCAATCCAGAAATAATTCGCATCAAAAAACGCGTTTTTGGTTTTCTGAATATCCCCATCATCCATTCCATTAAAGAAATACCAAGTAAGGTAAATTCCAATTCCAATCGGAATTACAATTTTTAGAATTTTAATGCCCTTATTTTTCAAGTATTAGTCAATTTGATTCGTCTCCTCATTAGGGAAGACAATAGTAGGTTTGAATGATTTTGCTTCTTCAAAATCCATAAAACCGTATCCAATAATAATGATTTTATCACCAATAGAAACCTTTTTTGCCGCTGGTCCATTCAAACAAATTGTTCCTGTACCTCGATCTCCCTTAATAACATACGTTTCCAAACGTTCACCATTATCAATATTAACGATTTGAACGCGTTCACCTTCAATAATATTTGAGGCCTCCATTAATTTTTCATCAATAGTAATGCTCCCAATATAATTTAGCTCTGCTTGCGTTACTGAAACGCGGTGTATTTTTGATTTAACTGCTTGTATCAACATGCCTTTTCAAAATTAGATTGTTCCGTTAAATGACGCAAATTTGCTCGCATTAACGGCGCAAAGTTATACAATTTATGAATTACTTAAGCAGGATTTAACTGTAAATTATCGAGGAGACGAACCTTTCCACAGTAAGCTGTAACGCAAGCGTGTGCACCTGCTTTCCATTCTTTTAAATCCATTAAAGTTATCGGATCAACGATCTGGAAATACTCCAGCTCAAGACTAGAGGCCTCAAAAGTTCTTTTGGCCTCTTCGATAACATCTTGAATCGAAAGATTACTTGCTGATTTTTTCGCTTGTTTTAAAGCTTGTGAAATCACGAGTGCTTCAACCAATTGTGATTCTGTTAGACGTTGATTTCGGCTACTACTAGCCAATCCTGATTTTTCACGGTAAATTTCACATCCAACTATCTTCACGGCCAATGCAAATTTCTTGGTCATAAATTGAACAACAGCCAATTGCTGAAAATCCTTCAGTCCAAAATAAGCATGCGTAGGATGAATGATTTCGAACAAGCGATTCACGACATTTACAACGCCATCAAAATGCCCCTTTCTAAACTTCCCTTCCATAACCAATCCCAACTGTCCTAATTCCAGTTTAACTGTTTGAAAATTTTCTGGGTACACATCTGGAACAGGAGGTGCAAAGACGATAACATCACCTTGCTCACTCAAAAGTTGAAGATCTAGCTCCATATTACGTGGATAATTCTCTAAATCAGAAGCATTATTGAATTGAATTGGGTTTACAAAAATGCTGACAATGGTGCAATCGTTTTCCTTAATAGACCTTTGAACGAGTGTCATGTGTCCCTCATGAAGCGCGCCCATTGTAGGTACTAGACCGATTTTCGACTTTTTGTAATCAGATTGCAGTATGGATTGTATAGAAACAACCGTCTTAAAAACCTTGATATCCCCCATTTAGAAACGAATTGAACCCAACAAAACTATGTGTTTATGTTGAAAATCAACTTTTTTTTCTATATTTTTGTAAAGTTTTAATAATAAAAATTTCATGGAGAAAAAGAAAGTACTTTTTATTTCTCAGGAGATCTCACCTTTTTTACCAAAATCAGAGGTGTCGACTACTGTAAGAAACTTAGCGCAGGGGATTCAAGAAGGAGGAAAGGAAATTCGTGTATTTATGCCACGGTTCGGAGTAATTAATGAAAGAAGACATCAACTGCATGAAGTTATCCGCTTATCGGGGATGAACATGATTATCGATGACACTGATCATCCTTTAATTATCAAAGTAGCTTCAATTTCTGCAGCAAGAATGCAAGTTTACTTCATTGACAATGATGAATACTTCAGACGCAAGTCAACGGTTATGGACGAGAATGAAAATTTCCACCCAGACAATGACGAACGTTCTATGTTCTTCTGTCGTGGAGTTCTTGAAACAGTAAAGAAGCTTGGTTGGCAGCCAGATGTAATTCACTGTAATGGCTGGATGACTTCATTGATGCCAATGTACATCAAGAAACTATACAAAGACGATCCTCATTTCACGAACACTAAAGTTATTTATAACATGTTCAATGAAGGGTTTAACAATAATTGGGATGCAAAATTTGCCGAAAAACTTAAATTTGACGGATTCACAGATGACGTAACTGCTGATTACAAAGAGCCTAACTTTGAAAATATTTCTAAGGCCGTTGTAAAATATGCGGACGGAATAAGCGTTGGTAGTGAAGAATTAACGCCAGAGCTTCGTGCTATTTTTGATTCAGCCGAATGCGAAAAACTTGACTTCGTTGCTGAGGAAAACTTAACAAAAGAAGTATCTGAATTTATCGACAAAGTAATTGAAGCAGAAGTCCTCATATAGTAGAATGAAAAATATTACACCATTAATGTGGCGGAAAGGTATTATACTTTCCGCTACTTTTTTATTAGCTCTTTTTGTTAGTGTTTCTTGTAAAAAGAAAATTAATGCAATTGGACAGAATACAATTAATCAAAACGAAATCCTAGGATCTAACGGAACCGATACATTTTCGATTAACACCTATACGATTTATGACGACATGGATTCCTTATCTACTAGCTTTGCAATTTACGGAGTCTTGGGATCTTATAACGACCCTGTTTTCGGAACTGTGAACTCCGAAATCTATACCGAAGTTAAATTAAAAGCATTTTCTCCTGACTTCGGAAACACAAGCACAATCACAGTCGATTCAGTAGTTTTAGGGTTAAAATACGCTGGATCTTATGGGAAATCAGGCGTCCAAAACGTTGAAGTATTTAGGTTAGGAGATACTATATCTCTTAATACAACTTATTACGCATCTTCTACCGTTGAATCTTTCGGTACTAGTCCAGATTTAACGTATGGGAGTAATAATCCAATGGGAGCGACAACGAATCCTTATGGAGAATACAACTTCAATACAACAAATGAATCTGTAGTTGGAAGCGATACTTTAGATCCTCAATTGCGAATTCGATTAAAAAATGAATTGGGTTGGGAAATCATCAATAGAGCAAGTATTGGCGATGGCGCATTCACATCCAACGAGGGCTTCAAAGAGTTCTTTAAAGGATTGCATATTAGAACAAGAAACGACTATCAGTCACCCGGCGAAGGAGGCCTATTCTACTTCGATTTGAACAATACGAATTCGAAAATGACTATTTACTACAATCAAGATGGCGTTTCGAATACTTATGACCTATTGATCAATAGCCAAACGGCAAAATTCAATCACGTTGAAATCGATCAGTCTGGAACGAACGTTGCAAATGTTGTAAACAATCCTGCGTTGGGTCAAAATCAATTTTACGCTCAAGCATTTGGAAGTAGAGCAATCGTTGAAGTACCAGGACTGGATAATATTCCTGCGAACGCTGTCATACATAAAGCGACGTTAGAAATCCCAGTCCAATACCAAACCGGAGCAGATTATGAGCCATCAGCGGATATCGCTGTCACTACTCTCCTTGAAGAAGGAGGTTATGGGCTCTACAGCTTCGTTGGATACAACAACTTTAACAAGAGCTATTCTATCGATTTGAGAGCCTACGCACAAGCGGTTGTTAATAAAGAAGTTGACAATACTGGTCTCGCACTGTCTCCTGTTTTGTATATTACATCTGGCGATAGAATAATCTTTAATGGTGCAAATTCTACCAATAAAGGCAAGCCGAGACTTAATATTGTGTACACCGAATTCTAGTTTACTATGTGTGGAATTGTTGCTTATATTGGAGAGAAAGAAGCTTATCCAATAATCGTTAAGGGATTAAAACGCCTTGAATACAGGGGGTATGATAGTGCAGGAGTTGCACTTTCTAACCATGGAAATCTTAATGTCTTCAAAAAGGCAGGTAAAGTTGCCAATCTTGAAGAATTTACGGAAGGAAAAGATACCAGTGGAAAAGCTGGAATTGGCCATACGCGTTGGGCAACACACGGTGCTCCAAACGATGTAAATGCGCACCCACATTATTCAGAAGATCAAGACTTAGCGATTATTCACAATGGTATTATTGAGAATTACAATCCGCTCAAGCAAGAATTAATGAGAAAAGGATATACATTTAAAAGTGACACCGACACTGAAGTCTTGTGTTACCTGATAGATGATATTCAAAAAAATACAGGAACAAAACTTGGAGAATCCGTTCGATTGGCACTACAACAAGTGATTGGAGCGTATGCTATCGTGGTTATGTCTAAAAGTGAACCCGACAAACTAATCGCTGCTCGAAAAAGTAGCCCGCTTGTGGTTGGAATTGGGCACGATGGTGATTTCTATTGTGCGTCAGATGCAACACCGATTGTGGAATACACAAAAAAGGTGGTTTACATGAATGACGAAGAAATTGCTGTTCTTCGTGCTGGTAGTGAAATGAAGCTATATGGAATCGATGATATTGAGAAAACTCCATATATCGAAGAACTTGAATTGCATCTTGAAGCTATAGAAAAAGGTGGATACAATCATTTCATGTTGAAAGAAATTCATGAGCAACCTAGATCGATTGAAGATTGTTTCAGAGGTCGATTAAATGCTAAAGAAGCTTGGGTTTCTCTCGGAGGAATCAAAGAATACGAGCAAAAAATGGTTAATGCAAACCGTATCATCATGATTGCCTGTGGAACTTCATGGCACGCTTGCTTGGTTGGAGAATATTTATTTGAAGACTTAGCCCGCATAAACGTTGAAGTTGAATATGCGAGTGAATTCCGATATAGAAATCCTATTATCACTGAAAATGATGTTGTAATTGCTGTATCCCAATCTGGAGAAACTGCAGATACAATGGCGGCGCTTGACCTGGCAAAATCAAAAGGAGCAACAATCCTTGGAGTTTGTAATGTTGTTGGATCTTCCATATCTAGAATTACTGATGCGGGATCGTATACACATGCTGGTCCAGAAATTGGTGTTGCATCAACAAAAGCATTTACAGCCCAAGTAACGGTTCTTACGTTAATGGCCTTATCTCTAGCAAAAAAGAAAGGAACAATAAGCGAATCGAAATTCAGAACAATGCTGTCTGAACTGGAAGCAATTCCCGTAAAAGTTCAAAAAGTACTCGATAAGAATGACAAGATCGAATATATTTCTAGGCAATATAAAGATGCAACAAACGCATTGTATTTAGGACGTGGAAGTTCATTCCCAGTAGCTCTTGAAGGTGCATTAAAGTTGAAAGAAATTTCATACATCCACGCTGAAGGGTATCCAGCCGCTGAAATGAAACACGGTCCAATTGCTCTTATTGATGAGGAAATGCCCGT
>JBLHVW010000101.1:0-14307 GCA_047628775.1 Salibacteraceae bacterium
ATGTTTTAGTGTTGCTTCATGCGGAACGTCCATCGTTGTTGTCGAAAATCCTCTGCCTAGAATGCATGCGAATCAAAGCACAATTGATACTGAATTGCAAGGTGAATATTTTATAGCAGATTCTATAGTTGATTGGAGTTTGTGGACTTCTTACAATGAAATTTACGATCCTAAAGTTTTCTTAGAAACGGATACTTCTTATTTCCCGACGGTAAATTCGAGAATGATCATTTCTGATTATTGCATTGTGAATAAAGTCACTCAAACGGTCTATATTTCTAGTGTCATGTATGATACAACCCATTACAGTGAGCACGAAAGAGAATACATTGATACAATTGTCTTAACCGGAGACATGGCAAAAATAATTTGTCATGAAGAAATCGATACGCTTTTCAACCTCAATGCTGGCGATCTAATTCGTAAATACAAAGGCCAATACATCTTGAATCGGCAGTGTGAAGATGGATATGAGCCAATTCTAATACGCAAAGAAGGGAAGGATAGTTACAGCTTTGGGTATTTAGAACTAGGTGTTCTTGCTGATTATTATTCCAGTTTCGGAACAAAAAAGAAAGACTTCAAAGCGATGATTGTTGGTGAAGCAGGAGATGCTGTAAAAATGAAGAATTCAGAATTGCGTCATTGTATAAAGAATGACCTGTTTACCCTTTGGCGAACGATCCAAAAACGTGAAATGCACGTGTTAATTGATCAATAAGCTTTTTTTTGGCTTGCCGATATTTAGTAAACTCCATCCGGTTCCATCATAGAGTGATCGTGTCTCAACAACGAAAGGTGTTTTCCTGTATTTAAACGTCATTTCACCATCACATTGTTTTATTTCACCTTTAATTCTGATTTTTGAAGTGAACTTCACGTATTCAATTTGCGTCCATTCAATTCCGAGTTTTTTTCCCTTTTTATCGATTTTCTTGAAGTCCTCATTCAGATCTTCATCATATTCCTTCTTGTTTTGAGCGAGAAAAAAAACGGACATTTCTTTTGACATCCCTAGGTTTTCGTCCTTCGCCATTGCATGAATATCCTCAATCGTTAGAAAGTGCTGTCGGAATTGAGCTTTTGTCATTTCATCCATATCTTCTAGTACGGCAAAGACTTGTGGTCCGATGTCTGCGGGCTTATCTACAGTTTTAAGTTCTCCACCGCAAGAGGCGAAAAGGAACACAAGAGATAGAACGGCGAATGATTGAATCAAAATTTTCATACCCTAAATTAATTAATAATTAATAATTATCAATTTTTCACTCGTACTTATAACCTGCCAACTCTTCCTCGCTCACAGCCAAGCCCAATCCGAGAACAATTCTATTAACGAAGTTGAAATAGGAAAGGACGAGTGTTGCATCTAAAATTGCGCGATCATCCAATCCAAGTGCTTTTAGTTTTGCAATTGAATTTGCATTGTCGTGGTTTGGATTCACCGTCATTTCTTTTGCGAAGTGACACAATTCCATATCTATTTCGCTCAAGTCCACTTTTGTGTAATCTTTTTTCAGCTGATTGGTTTTGGTGTCGTCTTTCCAGTAATGATTTACCGCTTCGGCATGGTGCAATTGGCAATACTCACAATTATTGTTTTTACTGACGACCACTGCGATCATTTCTCGTTGAACACGTTTTAGTGGCGATTTTCCAAACATAATTGTCATGTATAAATCCATGTGGTTCACAATCGATTCTGGATTTAAACTCTGGATCTTATGAACTTCGGCCAACTTTCCTCTCGTTTTTACAAGATTGTCGTAAATGTCCTTTAGTTGACCTTCAGATTCATTGTGCTCAATTACGTTAATGTATGCCATACAGTTTAATTATTCGATGCGTTAAAACTTCCTTTAGATTTCAATGCCAATTGAATGTGTGCTAAATGGTGATTGCAGTGCCAGGCGTAAAGTCCGATCGCCTCTCCTATTGAGAAGTATTTATTGTGTTCTGGATGGATGTAACCGCGATGCATATCTTCTTGACGTAAATTGAGTAAAATCATTACCCATTTTTTGTGCGTTCCGGCAAGAATATTAATCGAATTCCGAATATCGTTGTCTTGGGAATCAACAAGATCCGCCCAAAGACCTTCTTTATATGGACGAATCGTTGGCCGGTCTTCCGTCAGTGCTAGCTTGAACCGAATTAAGCTGTTCATGTGACTATCGGCGCAATGATGAATGACTTGCTTAATTGCCCAACCGCCAGGACGGTAAATCCAGTTGATTTCTTGCTCCGATAATTTTGAGCAAAGTCCAAAGACGGATAAAGGAAACTCACGAATAGACTCAATCCATTCCTTCAATTGTTCGTCTGAAATACTTTCTGGAGTAACAAATTTCCCAATTGGAAATCTTAAATTGTAAATATCTGTTTCGGTCATTTTAAATTACTTAATCTTTTTAAAATTCAAATCGTGGAAATCAAAACTAAAATCAATATTTGGTGAAATACCCTTCATGGTTAATCCTATAATATTTCCATCACCATCTCTTTTGAAATTGGCGAACACGTTGCATTCCATCTGCGTGTATTCCCATTTTACAACACAGGTGTCGTTCTCGTAGAAAAGAACAGGGCCGTTCAATTGCGAAGAACGTTTTGAAGTAAGCCACAGCTTATCATCCATGAATTCAATTGTGATGTCTCCGAACCATTTGTCGTTGTAAATCCCAACCATTTCATCCATTTTGGTTGCAGATTTCCCTGCTTTTTTGACCTGCTTCCAAACGGCTGTCATAACGCTGTCTTCTTCGTTGTGATTTCGCTCGATTCCGTCGTTTCCAATAGTCACCCAGTCCAATGGTGTAACTTCAACATAACTATCAATTATAGAACGCGAAACCATTTCGTAGCTATACCCTCCCGGGTCGGCATTTGTTAAAACGATTACGCCAACGCCCAATTCAGGAATCATTCGTGTTTTAGAAAGCATTCCTGGAAGTCCGCCTCCATGACCAATCACAGTATATCCGTTATAATCATTAATGGACCAACCCAAACCGTAACCACTTAATCTTGAATTGTAATGTCCTCTTGGAACAACACTGAAAGAGGTATTAATGTGCGGTTTCCACATCATGTCATGATTTGCTTTTGAAATCAAGGTGTCCTCTCCGTTCATTCCATCGTTAAGATTTACAATCATCCAAGAAGCAAGATCATGAACACTTGCATAAATTCCCGCAGCAGCTTCTGCCTTATGGATCTGCATGTGCGGAAGTTGAACTAATTTTTTGCCTTTGAGCTCATGGGGAAAAGCAACATTCGTTTGATTCGCTAATCTTGGTTGTTTCCCAGCTGATTCAGTCATATTTAGTGGTTTCATGATTCTTGTTTCAACGAAATCGCACCAGCTCATTCCACTTTTCCGAGCAACAATTTCTCCTGCTACAATGAACATCAAGTTGTTGTAATCGTACTTCAATCTAAAGTTGGAAACGGGTTTTTGGTATTGAAAATTCTCAAGAATCTCAGTCATTGTGTAATCGTTTCCATCTGGAATCCACATTAAATCTCCTGCTCCCAATCCAAGGCCACTTCGGTGTGTCAACAAATCTGTGATAGTGTATTCTGCCGTAACATACTCATCGTATGTCTTAAATTCCGGTAGAATATCAACGACTTTATCGTCCCATTTCAGTTTACCTTCATCCACTAACATTGACAAAGCTGTGGCTGTAAAAGCTTTACTATTTGATGCAATTCCAAAACGCGTATGTTCGTTTACTTTTTCTTTCGTTTCAATAGACGTAACACCGTATCCTTTTTCATGGATGATCTTTCCGTCTTTCACCACGACTACCGCAATTCCTGCATGCGGAGAAGCTTTCATAGCGGATTCAACAATAGAATCAATTTGATCAGAGTTGAGCCCTTGAGATAGAACGATGGTTGTAAAAAGAACCGAACAAGCGGTTAGTAGTGACTTAGTCATAATTCGTATTTGTTTCGTATTAAATTTACGCATATAAGCCTTTGGTACAACTTGTTGAAGTCATTAACGGAAGAAGAATGCTTTAATCGGCTAAGAAGCGGTTTGTAGGAATGAATTACTCATTTCCGTCCGTTAATTCGCTTGGTTCAATAGGAGTGTCGAGTACCTCTTCTATGTCCTCTGTTCTATGCTTGGGAGGGTAGATTTTGGAAACAATATAACCAACAATAAGTGCTACTGCGAAAGAAGGGGCTAAAACATCCAATGCGACGAAATAGGGTCCAATAATATCCATTTCTGAAAAAACAAATTTGAAGAGCATAATTGAGACAAAACCTGCTATCATTGATGCAATTGCTCCTTTTTCAGAATACCCTTTCCAAAACAAAGACATAATAATAACTGGACAGAAAGTGGCGGCAATTCCTGACCAACCAAATATCATGAGCCAGAATATTTTCCTGTCGGGATATAGGTTGTAAAGAAGAATAGCAATTCCTAAAGCCAATAAAGCCATAATCACAGTGGCTATTCTTGATACTTTAGTCAAGTCTTCATCTTTACGATCTGGTCTAAATATTTTCTGATAAAAATCTCTTGTAATTGCACTCGAAGCCAATATTAGAAGAGAATCAATCGTTGACATAATCGCGGACAGAATAATTGCGATGAAAATAGCGACAAGGACAGTCGGTAAAAATGCATTCGTTACAATACCCAATACACCTTCTGCATTGTTACCTAGAATAGCTTCTGGATCTTGGCCTGGTCCGGTAAAGAGAATTCTACCGAGGATACCAATTGTGACGGCTGCTGCATCCGTAAGTAAAGTGAAGAGCAATGCTATCCATTTCCCTTTATCTATTTCCTTCTCACTTTTAATAGACATAAATCGCACATATACCTGAGGTGAACCCAAAAACCCAAGACCTATCATTGAGAGCCCCAAAATGGTGAAGATGTTCATCCAGACATCATTACTCCTGCCCATGACATTTGTAAGTGTTGGGTCAATATTGTTTAAACTTTGTGTGATTCCTGCGCCACTATCCATAGTGTAAAACACATATATCGGCAGTAATACCAATCCAAAAAACATTAATATTCCTTGGAACATATCCGACCAAACAGCAGCAACAAAGCCACCTATGAAAATGTATATCAGTACAATTACAAACCCTATCAAAGCTCCCCATTCATAGGGTATATCGAGTAATTGATCAAACGCTATACCCGTTGCATCCATTTGAGTAGCAACGTAGATGACTACGAAAATCACCAAAACGGAAGCTGCAATGACTCTTAAGGTATGTGTTGAAGATTTAAAATGGCTTTGTAAATAATCAGGAATAGTAATGGCTTTATATTTATCGGAACGTCTCTTGAATCGTTTGGCCATGAATTGCCAGGATATAAATACGCCTAAGAGTTCTCCAGCTACGACCCAATAGCCAGAATAGCCGACCATAGCTCCCATACCTGTTAGTCCGAGTAGCAGCCAACCTGATTCTCCAGTTGCTCTTGCGGAAAATGCCACAGCCCAAAAACCCATATTTTTTCCGCCAACGTAATAATCGCTCATGCTTTTAACACGTCGAGAAGCTAAAATCCCAATCAGAAATAGAATTCCGACAAAAATTATGAGTACTGTAATTTTAATAGCAAAGTCAGTCATAAGTCGTTTTTATTTGAGATGCTCAAGTTGTCCATAATAATATGAATATTGGTATTTTTTGCTATAAATCGATGGGAATCAATTAAAATGTATCTATTATCATTGAAAATCAAAAGAAAAGAGTAAAAAAAAGCTATATTTGTTAATGTAAGTTGGTCAAGCAAATCTCTTGGCTGATAGTGGAGAAATTTCGGGATTGTCCTTGAATTTTTTATCAAAAGAATAAAAAAGCACCTGAACCATTTTGGATTCAAACAGCAAGACTTCTCAAATGAATACTCCTTTGAACAGTATTACTATTGCTACGGCATCCGTAGAAGGAGAGAGGACGACTTCCAATAATCCATTTGACTTAATTAATACCTTAGAAAGTATCGGATTTCTGACTCCTCTAAGGTCTTATAAAAACACAAAATTTTATGTCTGATTTAAGCAATGACCTTGAGTTGTTCAATGAACTTGTTGAGGTTCTAATTCGTGAAGAAGAAAAAAATCCTGTTGCAGATAGGATAGAAGCGAATGCGCTTTACAAGACAATTGACCTTTCTCTCAATAACAATCCGATGGTTGATGAGGAGTTCAAAAACACCTTAAAAGATGTTTTGGTTTCGACACCGAAAACAGCAACAAATTTGTTTTTCAATCAACTGTTCGGCGGTCGTCAGAGCAAAGCGATTTTAGGAGATTTATTGGCTGTAATGCTAAACAACAGCATGTACACCTACAAAGTTGCTGGACCTCAGGTTGGAATTGAACAAGAAATAATCAGAAAGTCATGTGATTTAGTAGGGTACGGTTCTGAAAGTAACGGGACATTCCCAACAGGTGGATCGATGAGCAATTACATGGCGCTAGTCATGGCTCGTGATAAGAAAGATCCAGACTGTAAAAATTTAGGAATGACGAAACGCCTTATCGCTTATTCATCTGCGGAATCCCATTATTCAAATGCTAAAAACGCAAGTTTTGCTGGAATCGGAAGAAGCAATGTTCGATATATTCAGGCGGATTCGAAAGGAAGAATGATGGTTGATAAATTGGAAGAACAAATTCAAGCGGATTTGGCTGAAGGTTTTGTTCCAATGTATGTGAACGCAACAGCAGGAACGACAGTTCTTGGTGCATTTGATCCTATTGAAGAGATTGCGGACATCACCGAGAAGTACGGAATATGGCTTCATGTTGATGGAGCTTATTGTGGTGGTGTAATCTTCAGTGACAAATACAGACATCTCATTAAAGGAGTTGAAAGATCTGATTCATTCAGCTACAATGCCCATAAAATGTTAGGAACGCCATTAACGTGTTCGATCATTTTGGTAAGAGACAAGAAGAACTTAGGAGCATCATTTAGCAACGAAGCGTCTTACTTGTATCAAACGGATGGCGATGATTTTAACTTGGGCAAAACATCGTTCCAATGTGGAAGAAGAAATGATGCTTTGAAATTCTGGACTTTATGGAAATCTGTTGGAACAAGTGGGTTAGAGAAAATTATAGATCAACAATTCGACTTGGCCGATGTCGCTCGTGATTACGTAAATAGTAATTCTGATTACACGGTTTACAGTTATGAAGATTCTATTTCAATCTGTTTTAATTATAAAAACACCGACCCAATAGACCTTTGCACAGCATTGTATGAGCATCAAATTACTGTTGTTGGTTTTGGATCGTTCCATGATGAGGTTTTCATTCGGTTTGTGACTATTAATGCGAACAACCAAGCTGAGGATATTTTAAACTTTTTTAAAGTAATGGAAGAGTTTGCTAAAAAAAGTACGTTGTTGAAAGGAACATTGGTAGATCAGGCTTAATCCAAATGTGAGTTCTAGTTTCAAGTATTTTTTTTGAGAATTAATGGTGTTGAGTCTTCCTCTTTTGACGAAGTTCATCACCTCTTTTGAATCTACTCTTAAGAGGGTTATTTGTACCAATCTCTATACTTTAATTAACCTGAATGCTTTCAATGGATTTTAATTAGCACGATAATTTCTTAAGAGCGACATGAATCAATATGCTCAGTTTTAACTCATCTGCTGGAGCGGAATTTCGTACCTTAACCTAAAATCAACAAAGATCTTTCTAAGATGCTTCGGAATTTAATAGTACTTGTTTTAATAGTAACTTCTTCAATTTGTTTTGGACAATTACAAACTGTTGAGATGGAGGATATTAGTCAAAAATTGGATTCAATTGCGGTGGTCAGAGCCAAATTTATAGCTGAATTGGAAGTGCTTAAGCTTGAATGGGTTCAAAATGAGATTCGAGCAATTGGAGTTCCAAAATCAAATCAAGAGGAAGGAATTATCTGGCACTCCGCCTTCACCTTAAGTTACAATGAATCGCATGAACAAGCCAATTGGGTGATGCACGTGATCATGCCGGATATTGTGAATGGGAACGTTTCACGCTCCAACGATTTTAGAGAAGACCCACTGGTTAAAACAGGAACAGCTCAAGAGAAGGACTATTTTCTTAAGGAGTTAAAGGCCGATGGTTCTTATAGTTATGATGGCTATGGATATGATAGGGGGCACTTGGCTCCTTCTGCGGATTTTAGATGGAGTGAAAAAGCCCTTTCGGAAAGTTATTTTTATTCAAATATGTCACCCCAAATTGGTGCTTTTAATCGAGAGAAATGGGCCGAGCTAGAAAATATAATTCGCGAATATGTAATATCCAATCAAGTGAATTTGATGGTAGTAACGGCTCCAGTATTGAATGATGCTCTTGTGAAAATTGAACGAAGTGAGAATGGCGTTTCAATCCCAGAATACTTTGTCAAAGTCGCGCTGGATGTTAAGAACAAAAAAGGAATTGGATTTATAATGCCCCACCAGAAAATTGAAATGCCATTGGCAGCTTTTACTGTCAGTATTGACAGTGTCGAGGCATTATTGGGATATGATCTATTCACGCAATTGGACGAACTTATAGAAATTGAAATTGAATCAAAGGTGAGCCCTCAAGACTGGTTGCCTTCAACTGAGTTAGGATTGGATAAAGCCATCTCATTTAAAAAACTACCTAAAAACGCGATCAACACAAATGGGGTTGAAGCTTTTGTTGATGATGGAAAAAAGCACACAGTTTGCGGTAAAGTAGTAAGCACTAAAAAGGTTGAGAAAGGCCATGTGTTTCTAAACTTAGACAAGAAATTTCCAAATCAAATTTTTAGCGTTACCATATTCGAATCCAGTATTCCAAACTTCGATTACGAACCTGAGATTTACCTAAAAGATCAAGAAGTCTGCTTTACAGGTGAAATTGGTGATTACAAAGGAACACCAAGTATGGTTATTGACAATGGGAAGCAGGTCAAGTTGTTGGGAGATTACTGACGAATAGCTGATTTTCCGCAAGTGTTCTCAAGAGTGTAAGCTGTTTAATTATAAGCTATTATCGTCAATTAATTCTGGATTCGATTGTGAATTACTTTTGATGTCCTTGTTAGAATTCCTTGAGATTTTCTTGGATATGAATTTAAGGATCTCTTCAAATTCTTTCTTTGTGTATTCGGCTTTACTAATGATATAGGAGTTGTGCCCTTTACGCTTAATGAAAATTATATTTTCGATGACTTTATACTCATCAAACCACTCCCAAAGAATTACCGCTTTGCATGCTGAATTTTCATAACAAAATTCATCCTCTCTAAATTCAATAGTAGTCGGTTTGTTATGTTTGATTTCAAATTGAATCATTTCCTCAACATTGATTTTATTCTCTTTTCTAAAATTATTAACATAGAGTCGGTATCGGACGTGTCCAAGTAGATAATGAATTCCAAAAGCAGTAAGAATTGAGTTGGAAACCATAGATGATTCTGTCGAAAATAGAATGGAAAGAGTGGCAAGCGTCAAAAATCCTATCGCGTAAATTAAAGTCACATTGTTTTTCCTGATATGGGCTGAATACATTTCGTTAAATGCAACGTTGGATTCAATGCGCACGATATCTGGATTATAGAGCGTCGTAAATTTCATAGCCAACTATACAAAAAGTAACACCAAAGTCAGGACAATCCCGGCTAGAGTGAAAATCATTCCTTTCTTAAACACACTCGATTTCGGCATGTACATCCAAAAAGCGGAGATCACAAAGAAGAGCAATGAGAAACCAAAGAAGATGTTCAGCCAATACAAAGGATCTTCCGTCGAGGCCTTGTGCAAGTGCGTCATTTTATCCAAAACATAAGGCAATTCCTTAGTCGTAATGTTCGCTACTCCAGTTTCGCGGTTGTAATCTCCATTTTGGAAATAAACTAGATTTCCTTCTTCTTTTTCAACCTTCAACCTTTTAAAATGTAGCTTTTTCGCAAGCTCTTCATTTTTGACGTTGGGAGAAATCTTTTCTTCAACGGTTACTTCGCTTTTCAGAAAATCGGTGTCTCTGAAAATTAGAACAATTCCGCTTAGAGCGTAAACGGCCATTATTCCTGCAAGAAAGAAGCCTAAGTAGCGGTGTAGAATTCGCATTTTCATGTTTGATGTGTTGTTATTGCTCATTGGGCTTTCTTATTTTCCCGTTAAATTTAATTGCATAAAAGTGACATCCAACCAGCGGTCAAATTTAAACCCAACTTCTTTAAACGTTCCCACTTCGTAGAATCCGAATTGTTCGTGAAAGTGAATGCTTTTTTCGTTGGAGGCGTCAATTCCCGCAATCATGATTCTCAAATCGTTTTGTTTTGCAACTTGGATCAGTTTTGATAAAATTGATTTTCCAATTCCTAGGCCTCTAGCGTTTTTATTAACGTAAACGGAATGTTCAACGCTGAATTTGAATCCTTCCCACGGTCTAAAAATTCCGTAGGTTCCAAACCCTAAAATGGTTACATCATTTTCGGCAACATAAACGGGCATTTCAGCTTGATTCTTATCCGTGAGCCATTGCAATTGATCTTCATACGATCTTTCATCATAATGATAGACAACGGTTGAATTCCGAATCTCGTAATTTAAAATTTCTAAAATAGCGGATATGTCAGCGACTTGTGCAGGTCGGATTTTTATTGTCATGCCCGCAATGTACGAATAGCTTTAAAAAAATACTACTCGATCTGAATGGACTGATTTCCCATCGACCATTACACGATACAGGTAGGTTCCCGATGCGAAACTCTGACGGTTCATCTGCGCTTTGCCATTTATAGCTGAAACTGTTGAGATTGAATTTCCCAATAAATCATACAAAGCGATATCAAATTCTTGGTATTGATCTGATGAAAAATTGACTTGATCAATGGCTGGATTTGGATACATTTTGAATTTATCGATTGCGAATTCTTCCGTTGCCGCAACTGGATTGAATTCCCAGAAATCATTGAAATTTGTTCCGTTCGTTCCCAATCCATAATAGACTCTCCCGCCTACATTGACCGCTGTTGCCCAGCGTCTTGTCGTTCCGGGGAAATCTTGAAGTTGCAACCATGAATCGTTTGTTGGATCGTATCTCCAAACCTCAGGACACCATGTCCACGATGCGTCCATTCCACCTATTATATAACCGTATCCATTTTGATGAATTCCTTTTGGTCGATTCGGAAAAAGCCCGGGGTATGGAGCTTTCATTGTCCATGTATCCAACGCTGGATCGTATTCATAGAAGAAACTCGAGATTTTAATATATCCTTTATCGCCAATGGCGAAAGTTGGGTTTCCAAATTGTGTTGAGATTGGAATGGAAGCTCTTTGTGTCCATAGGTCTAAGTCCGCGTCGTATTCCCAGAAGTTTGATGAAAATAATGCGGGAAAATAGCCTTTGTGTCCAATGGTGAAGGCATGTTCGTTGTGAAATGTCGCTCCAACTGGAGGGTCCGTTGCATCCGTCCATAAATTCGTTTGAGCATGGTATTTAAACCAGTTCGTCTGATCAACTTCTCCCATCCCTACAAAAGCAACTGTTTCAAGAGGCATCACAACGACGTCCTGGTCTCCATTTCCGCCATTCGCAGGATAATCTGCCTTTTGTGCCCAAGAATTCGCAGCGGGATCGTATTCCCACCAATCTGGAAATCGATAGTCAATTCCAGGTGCGCCATTCAGGTGTCCGAGTCCACAATATGCCTTATTGGCAATTCCAACGCCGGTTCCACGGTGTCTTCCAAAGCTGCCAAAGTTAGCACGCTGTTGCCATTGGCTTGCGGCAATTGATTCCGAAATATGCCCAAAAAGGCAAAATGAGAGTAATAGTAGTAGTCGCATGAATTGATTTAAAATACTAATCCATTGAAAGATAATAAATTAGATTGAATCAATTGGCTTTAAATCGGGTTCTATCCAATTGTGACGTGCTTGAGCACTAAATAACACATTTTCAGAATAGTAGGTGAATGGAAATTTACTTCCTCCAAATTTAGAATTGATGAATGCATTGCAAGCTTCCAAGGAGGATTCAAAGGAATTGTTCTCAAGAAATTTGTCCGCAATGATTAACCAAAATTTAGTAATCGTTTCGTGATAACCATCGGTATCAGTATTGATTCCACCGGTTGATTCGTTGTGCTTTGAAATATTTTCTAGTGAAAGACCCAAAGCTTCTGATAATGTATATGTAGAGCAATAGTCAATGACAACAACTAAATGTGCTTCATGTGTCCATTCTTCTTTGAGCAATTTCCGTGTTTCAAACCGACGCATTAATGATTCAATTTCTATTTCCGTATAGTTTTTCATGTTATCAATAATCGATTTAAAGATAATTTGAATCAACCGAGAAATGAAAATGGAAGAAAATCGCGATCTGTTTATTCAAAGAATATATTCATATCGATTTTAGCTTAAAGTTCAATACAAATTTTGATTGGCCCACAGCAATTGCGGCCGCCAGCAGGAGAGATTTACGTTTCATAAGTACACAGTTTGGTTCTTTGGACGCAGAACTTTCTAATCTCTTACGAATTAACTTTTACTTCTACTGGGGTTGTTTTTTACGAATGAACTCCAATCTGATGATTTTGATTTGTTGTGTTCACCGATACCTTTTGAATAATGATGACAAAGCGCGACGGCCAATCCATCCGTTGCATCCAAATGTTTTGGCATTTCTTCAAATTTTAGAATGTTTTGAAGCATTTTCGCCACTTGTTCCTTTGATGCCGCACCAGAGCCTGTTATTGCTTGCTTAATTCGTCTAGGTGAATATTCTTCAAAAGGAACATTATGAAGCAATGAAGCCGCTATTGCTACACCTTGAGCGCGACCCAATTTTAACATCGATTGAACGTTCTTCCCAAAGAAAGGGGCTTCAATCGCCATCTCATCTGGTTTGAATTCCTTGATGAGCCCATCCAGACGATCAAAAATGCGTTTCAATTTATCGGGATGCGTTGCCAGTTTTTTTAACTCAATGATGCCGAAAGCAACCAGCGTTAATTTCTTCCCTTTCACGTGAATAATTCCATATCCCATTATGGTTGTGCCGGGGTCAATTCCTAGAATTATTTTATCTTCAACCATTAAATAGAAATCTTTGCTTAAAACTAAAAAAAATCAAAAGAATATTTTTCTTTTTGTTAAGCTGATTTTGTTTACGGGCGTTCTTTACGTCTTGTATGCACAAATAAATCAGTTTGATAAGAATGAATGGGCAACGTTTCATTTAGTGAATCCCATTTCATTTGTCGTGGCCGTACTTTTGGTTTACCCTAATATTTGGTTGGCGTATATGAAATGGAAGTTGACACTTTCAACCATCGGCACGGATTCTGATAAAAAAACGAGAGTACAATCCTTTTTTGCGGGGATCGTTACGGGAATTCTAACTCCAAACATGATTGGGAATTTTATCGGACGTTTCTATTACTTCGAGCGAAAGCACCGATCTCAAATTATCACTTTTACCTTGTTGTGTAACTTTGCCGCGTTCGTTGCTAGTGTGACCTTTGGAACCTTAGCTGTTCTTTTTATGGGTAGAATATTGGTGTTTAAGGAAAGCCATCAAATCATTACTTGGCTCTTTGCTTGCGTCTTGATCGCTTACATTTTCTATTTTTTTATTGATAATTTACTCGCTCGGTTTAGAAAGAAAGAGTTCGCGTTTAATTTTAAGAAAATTCTGAAGGAGAACCGCTGGTACCGGTTTAAGATTCTTGGGTTAAGTTATTCCCGATTTATAATTTTCACTTTACAATTCTCGCTAATGCTTCACGCTTTTGGAGCGGAATTGAATTTCATCCTTATAGGGTCAATCTGGCAAGTTTATTTGATTACAATGCTCGTCCCATCCTTATTCCTTGGTAAAATAGGAGTAAAGGAGGCTATCGCACTTGAAATTCTAGGGCAATTGGATATCAATGATTTCTCGATTCTATTCGCGTCCTTAATTATTTGGTTTGTAAATACAATCTCGCCAGCATTGATCGGGTTTATCATTTGTAGAGATAGAGTCAAATCATGATGATCGCAACCCTCATATTTTTTGTCGTTTATGTGATCGTCATTGGGATCATTGTCAGTGTTGGCATTGTCAAACAACGTTCCAAGGAAAATCAATACATGAAGGATGAATCAAAAATCGAAGCATCGGAAATTACGGTGTTGATTCCATTTCGAAATGAAGAACACCGTCTGGATGGACTTCTTGATAGTATCAGCGATCTCAAAGAGCAACCTAACAAATTCATTTTCATTAATGATCATTCAGATGACGCTTCAATCCAAGTTATTCGGGATCGATTGAC
>JBLHVW010000102.1:0-14163 GCA_047628775.1 Salibacteraceae bacterium
ACATGGAACTTCGGTTGCAATTAACGGCCAAAGAATCGACATTGACAATAACGTTTTGACCTTCAATAAATTCACCTTAACCGATGTTGATAGGAACAGCCTATTCATTAACGGAAATATCGATATTCTAAACCTTATGCTTCTTCAATTGGAAGTCAATACCGATCGTTTTCTCATCCTAAATAACTTAGCGGAAAAATCGGATGTAAAAGGAATTCTAGGCGTGAAAAGCAAGCTGCGATTGAAAGGTGAAGATGATGTATTCAAAATATCAGGCTATGTAAACACATTGGACGGAAATAGAATTGAATATTTATATGCTGGAAGTGTCGAACTCAACGACATGTCGAACACAGTGGCATTTATTCCCTTCGACGCCTCTGAGCAAGCTGAAGTGCCGATAGAAGAAACGGAATCGATTCTTTCTATTCTGTACGACGTTGAAGTAAATATCGGTACGACTGAATTGTACGTTCTTCTTTCGAAAAGTAAAAGCGAAAATTTCCAATTGGTTTGCACTGGAGCATTGAATTTGACCAACGGAGCAACGGATATTCCGAAAATCGTGGGTTCAATTGGAAGTACCGAAGGAAGTATCTATTATGAAACGCCTGTCGTGTCAAAAGTAGAAATGGAAATTCGCCAAGCATCAGCAACATGGTCGGGAGATTTGTACAATCCCGAAATTTCATTTTTAGGCGAAGAAACGTTTTGGTCTACTCCGAATGAGATTTCCAGTGAGCTTTCAAACAATTCGAAACGCGTTCCTGTCATCGTTGAATTGGCAATAAAAAATAAAAATCTAGATGATTTCGACATCGAATTTGACATTCGTTCAGAGGATCAAAGTGTTCAAAGTGTTCTTGCCCCATTAACGGATGAAACGCGTTCGACATACGCAATGAACATGATGGTTTACGGACGCGTGAACGCAAACGGAAATGAAGATCCTTACCTTGGGTACCAGCAAATTGTAGATAAATTAAACGAAATATCGAGAAGGAATTTCAATGAAACGGAACTTTCTTTTCACATCGCCAAGGACTCGAAAGAAGTAACCACACTCGAAGACCTTTACAACAGTCTTGGCTATAATTTTTCCAAAAAATTACTGAAGGATAAATTAAGAGTCACAATTGGTGGAAGTCTTGACCTCAATAATTCGGAAGGAAGTAACTCGGAACTTCTTGAAAAAATAAAAGTGGAATACAACTTGCTGAAAAAACCAGACCTCAATCTTCAACTTTCAAGAGATAACTCGTATAAAGGGCCGATCGAAGGTCAAGTCGATCAATCGTCGGTTGGCGTTTCTGTTAACTTTGAATTCGATAATATTTTCAGGCGAAAAAAACGTAAGAAGGAACGAAAGGAAATGAAGGAGACGCAAGAAATCAAAAAACGCCAAAAAATTAAGTAAGCTGAAATCAATCCTCATCTATACCGTCTTTTTTTGTTCTCTCGTTATGAGTTCTTGTTCGAGCACGAAAAACCTTCCTGACGGAGAGTACCTCTATGTGGGCTCTAAAACAAAGGTGACAAAGAAAAATTCAGAGGAAAAGTTCAAAGTTGATAAAGGATCAACCAAAGTGGCCGATGCCTATTTATTGCTTTGGGACCTGCCGAATGGTTCCGTGTTCGGGCTTCCCTTTCTTCGTGGAATTCCGTTGCGGTTGCAAATTTACAACGCGTTCTACAATGAAAAGAAAGAAGGCTTCTCCTACTGGATTCGAAACAACTTCGGAGAAGAACCTGTGCTGCTCTCCGATGTCGATCCAGATATCAAGGTTCAGAAAATCGTTGAGAATTTCGAGCATTACGGACATTTTGGAACAACGGCGAGCTACACGCTAAAATACAAACGGAATAAGAAAAAGGTATTTGTGAACTACACGGTTCAGATTGCACCTTCATTCCATTACAAAACGATTGACTTTGATTTTACCGAGGATCAAGACTCCATTCGACCGATCCTTGAAAGCACTTTCCCGTCAGTAGCATTGCAGGTTGGCGACGAATTTAACCTCGATATCCTCAAGGAAGAAAAGCAACGCATTTGGCAAACATTTCAGGAAAACGGATTCTATTACATTAGTGAATCGGATATAATAATCGAAGCCGACACGACTATTGGAAACCGTCAAATTGATCTGCGTTTTCGTTTGAACAACAAGCTGTCTCAGGTCGAGCTCTCCAAAGTTTATATTGAGGACATTAAACTGTTCATTGATTCGACCCAAATGGATATGAAATCGAATGAAAAATTGGTTTATGATCGGGGGTATTTGAAAAGTTCATTTCTGAATTCATTCTTGTCGACTAAACCCGACTCCTCCTACTCTAGTTTAAAAACAAAACAATCGTCGAGCTTTTTGTCGCGCACTCGAATCTTCACGAGCCATACGATTACGTATGAAGTCAACCCTTTGGATTCAACAAAGCTGATTGCTAAAATTCGTTTGACTCCCGCCAAAGCCACTAAAATAGGCGTCAGTGTCAATGCGAACTACATCACTTCAGGATATATGGGCCCTTCGGCGGAGTTGAACTTTTCACAACTGAATTTGATGGGGAAAGCGCAAAATCTGAACATGACCCTCAACGCCTTTTATGATTTCCCTCTTGGACTTTACAGCGAACAAATCTCCAATGCGTTCGGAATCACTTACTCTGGAACTTACGAAGCGCCATTAAGTTTGGCCTTTCTTCGTCAAAAGATGCGTAAAGATGTGTTGCCGAAATACTTTGTGAGTGCCGATTTGGACTTCATCGACCGCCAAGATTATTTTCAGCAAATAGGCGTAAACGGAACGGTTGGCTTAAGTTGGAGCGCGACAAATAACGATCAACACAAGCTCAATTTACTGAATGTTGTCGTTTCCGACCTTCGACAAACAACGCCCCGCTTTGATTCCTTGCTTCAGACCAATCCGATTCTTGGAAACAGCCTTGGGCGACAGCTTATCGTATCATCGTCCTATTCTTACACCTTGGACAAACGAACAGGCGCCAATTGGCCGGAAGGGTTTTATTTCAATGCGGAAATTGAAACAGCGGGGAATATGTTGAACCTCATTAACGTGGTGATCAGCGACAAACCGAATGGATCAAAAACGGCAATTGGCTTGCGTTTTGCGCAATATGCCCGACTGCAATACGATTTCAGGTATTTTCACAAAACGGGGCAATCGAGTCTTATTGCCTTTCGAACAACAGGCGGAATTGGACTGGCTTACGGAAACAGCGACCATATGCCCTACATTCGGCAATATTACATTGGTGGAACGAATAGTTTGCGTCCTGTGAGCGCGAGAAGCTTTGGTCCTGGAAGGTTCAATCAATTTCAATCGAGTGAGGTCAACCAAGTTGGTGACTTGAAATTTGAGGCCAACATCGAATACCGTTTTAAATTGTTTTATAAATTCTCTGGCGCCCTTTGGACAGATGCGGGGAATATTTGGTTGTTGAAAGAAGATCCTAACCGTTTGGGCTCAGGCGTTCGTTGGGGCAAGATCTTTGAAGATTCATACCTGACAGCAGGCGCTGGAATTCGATTGGATCTCAATGTTTTGGTCTTGCGTTTTGATTACGGCGCGATGTTGTATATTCCTTACTTTAACGATGGCGAGAAATGGATTTGGAAACACGACAAACCCTTTTTAGGCGCTGCAATTGGGCTCGGCTTTCCTTTTTAGAAAAAATATGGTAAAGAAAATTCTTAGCGTTCTCTTTTTTGCAATCCTGCTGTTTGGCGTGGCTGTGTTCCAATCGGGACTGCAATTAAATTCACAGTTGATTTTAATTGCACTGGGAGTTTGTGCTTCCCTAGCGGTTTGGTTTAAATTCAAAAGCTTTCAGAATTTCTTACTCAACATGCTCGTTTTTATTGGAAGTTATACGGCTTTTTTTCTGCTTTCAACCGGGATTCTTGACCTTTTAGATCCCAATCGGGCTTCGGTTGTTGTGGATGGAAAAACGTTTAAGGTAATGGATTGGACCTGGGTGAGTGTGATGTTGGTTGGGATTGTTGGCGCGGTTGTGGTGACACAGTTTTATCATTATAAGTTGAAGAAACACGGACAGTCTTTTGAGTTGTATTATGCTGTTGGGTTTGTTGGGGTTTGTGCAGTAGGGTTGTTTTTTATTTAGAATAATTCTTGAGTAAACTGTTCTTAAGTATCACTACCATAATGTTCGAGGCTGTACAATGCCTAAATTTACTCAAAGGTTGTTTCATTGAAGAAAGCAATAGAATTATTAATATAAGAGTGATTTTTCGAGGAAAGGCTATCGATTCTAAATAGCAACACCAAAAATCGTTGATGTTTGAGAGTCAAAGATGCAATTGTAAAAAATATTATCAATTAAAACTCCAATGATAACCAGTCCATCTTCATTTTAGTAAGTGATTTTATGTTTAAAAGAGATAGAGCCAATCATTTTTTTTCTTCCTCCTTAATTTTGAAATAATTTCCTATTCAAAACTAAAGAAAACCACCTAAATCAAAGCAATTGCATAGACCTTCACATGTATTTTGTCTACTATTATCTCAGGTTAACGATGTTGTTGTGTAACAAATTCACGCCTTATTAAGATTAACCATACACTGCTGTACATCAGTACTGACGGTAATACTATAAATAATTAAAATATTATAAATCAATGACTTAAGCTTAAGTCTACTATTAAGAATCATTATGTATAAGGTATTTTTTGTTTTTGTTTAACCTCATTATGTTTAAGTCTTTGCTAAATTGGTTAAACATTTATTAAACTTATAATTATGGTAGATTTATCAATTGCTGCGGGGATTACCTCCAAAATGGATCCTACGGATTACGTAGGCTTCACCTTTTTCGTTGGATGCATGGCCATGATGGCCGCTTGTGCATTTTTCTTTTTATCATTGAATCAATTTGATAAGAAATGGCGTACTTCAGTTTTAGTTTCAGGCCTGATAACCTTTATTGCCGCTGTGCATTATTGGTACATGAGGGATTACTGGGCGGCCAATATGGAGTCACCTACATTTTTCAGATACGTGGATTGGATCTTAACGGTACCACTCATGTGTGTAGAATTCTTCCTAATTCTTAAAGTTGCGGGTGCAAAACCTGCATTAATGTGGAAATTAATTGTGTTTTCGGTGATCATGCTGGTAACAGGTTATTTGGGAGAAACGGTTTTCAAAGATCAAGCCGCATTTTGGGGACTCATATCAGGTTTAGCTTATTTCTACATCGTTTACGAGATTTGGTTTGGTAGCGCAAAAAAATTGGCAGTAGCTGCAGGAGGAGAAATCCTAAAGGCACACAAAATTTTGTGCTGGTTCGTTCTTGTTGGTTGGGCAATTTACCCTATCGGCTATATGTTGGGAACAGACGGATGGTACACAGATATTATTGGTCGTGGAAGTGTAGATGTTGTGTACAACATAGCAGATGCAATAAACAAAATTGGATTTGGATTGGTGATCTATTCATTAGCAGTTAAGAAAAGTAATGCTCCGGCATAGGTTATTATCGAACGTTTAAGCTAAAAACGCAACCTGAAAAGGTTGCGTTTTTTGTTTTATAGAATTTATATTTTAGCGCTATCACTTAAACAAATCCTGTAAATACGCAACGAGCAGATCTTCTAAATTCTCTTGTTCATCAAGTTGATTGCGGCGCGATTTGGTTTAAATTCAAAAGCTTTCAGAATTTCTGCTTTCAATCGGGATTCTTGACCTTTTAAATCCCAATCGGGCTTCAGTTGTTGTGGATGGAAAATCACATAAGGTAATGGATTGGAACTGGTTGAGTGTGATGTTGGTTGGGATTGTTGGCGCTTTCTTAGTGACGCTTCTTTATCATTATAAGTTAAAGAAACACGGACGGGTTTTTGAGTTGTGTTATGCTGTTGGTTATGTTTGTTAGGGTTGCTATTGACTTGGAATGATTAAATTGTTATACCAACCATTCTAAATTCATTTATTTCTAATTTACCAATTGCGTTTTTCGCAATTGACAAATTCAAACTTGTGAAATTAAGTTTCACTCCTTGTTTGTTTTACCTTAGCTTTGTTGGACATTACAAAATCATATATTATGAAAAATTTACTTTTATTTAGTTTTCTAATTGTTGCAAGCTTCACATACGCTCAAGATTTATCAGATACTATTTATTATAAATCAGGGAAAGTTAGAGCGGGTAAAATTTATCAAGAGTCGAGAAGTGCAATCAAATATGAGTACCTTAATAACAACAATAAAATCAGAAAAACATTTGTAAGAAAGATATTCTTAAATGCGTATACCGTTGGTAATGAACAAAATTCTATAGCCTCGAATTATACTTCGCCAAACCCAGTTTCAAAAGAAGAGCGAGAGGAGCGAAAAGAGGACAGTAAAGTTGAGTCCCGCAATGTTGGTATATTTGCTGGTGTACTAGTTATTGCAATAACGGGTGTAGTTGTTGGAATTGGTATTTTGATATTTTCAGCTTTTTAGCTTTTTAGTGATTTAGACAAAATTAACTTCGATGAAAGCCTAATTTATTGAGTTGTATATCATTTGATAGTTGATGATTATTAACAATATAAAGGACAAATGTCGCGGTAAATTGCGCGAATGCTTACATTATTTTTTTTAGCCAGTTGGTATGCATTGACCAATTTTTCGGATCGCAGCTGCGCAATTATGGCAGTCAGTCTTGAAAGACTTGTTTTTCTTTTCCCTCCTTTTTAATCTTCCTTTCAATTGGTATTACCAACAAACTATCCATCAATTCTATCCAAAGAAAGTCCCCAAACAAATTGTTTTGAGTCTCCAAACATTTTTTCTTGTCTTATGAGAAATACGTTTATCTCTTCTTCGTTCACCTTTGAACTTTTGACGTCTGTTTTTGAATCTTGTTTTTTATACCGAACGAGTACTTTTCCTTCGTATTGGCCATCGGGTTTAAACACAAACGGCTTGCTCACTGAAAGAGATTCAACGGATTTATAAGTCGTACCCTTTCTGCATTTCTTCAAGTACTCAAGAATGGCTTGCCCCTTGCTTCCAGAATAAATCTTCGCAGATGAACTGAACTGTTTTTCAGCAACTTCCATGGCCCTGTCTCGAACGGCATCATTGTGCGCATGATCCGCCATTACCTCAAGGTATTGAAATAACTCATCGACTTTCTGAACCGCTCGATCTTCAAAAGCTTTTAAATCGACCAAATTTAATTTCTTCTTGCTCAAATCAGATGCTGGTTTTTCAAACGTGTTTGGATTGTTATTAATACTTTGTGCTTCCACACTCTGAATTCCTGCAAAAACAATGAACGCAGCTATTAGACCACTATTGAGTATCTTCTTGCGTAATACGCATTTTACTAATTTTTCCATCCTTGTATTGAGTTTGTAATATTCTTAAATTCTTTAAAGCACTTATTGGCATTGTCATTCTGTCAATAAACTCGCCTTTGTTGTACATTTCGATTCCCTGATTGTTCTCGGTAACCAAAAAGATCACGGCATTTTCACTAATCATTTGATTCAACTGATTCCTTCTTCGCTCCCATCCTTCTGATTTCGTAACCGACAATTGGTGAATCAACATGCTGTAATCATCAATCTTCAATTGAATCGTTTCGCCTTTTTTATCTCCTGGATTAATTTCTATCGTGTCCGTTTTGTAATAATCCGCATTCACGACAAATCGAAACGTTTTGTTTTTCAATTCAAGCTTTATGCATCCGTTGGAATCTGCTTTCAGTGCTACTCCTTCGCTTCCACTCTCCAACAGCATAATTTCCAAGTTCTTATTTGCAATTGGCATGCCGAAATCAGAATCTATAAAACTGATCTTATATTCAATCTTACCTGTCGTTTCATTGTCCGCATCAGCAAGCGTCATAAAGTATACGATTGCCCCAGACATAATCACTATTGCAAAGCTCAAGCGCTGAATCAACCGTTTGTTTCCCAATTTCAATTTAACAGGCCGTTCCTTTATTCCCTCCGATTTCTTTTGTTCTTTGAACACTTCCCAAGAATCAAAACCACAATACTCGCTTAAAAGATTCAAAATATCCACGCGTGGAATTCGATCTTCTTTGTCAGATTTCAAATGGTCGTAAAACCATCTTGTGCTTATCCTGCCTTTTACTTTTTCCTGAAGATCCTTTTGGAAATTTTCGATTACTTTTCCTTTCCATTGAGAAATATCGTCCGGGCAATCGGTATAACGGTTACGAAAACAAGTAACGATCTGGCTTTTTAGCGCATCAAAATAAACTTTATCTGGGTGCCTCATCACGACAAATATAGGGAATTGACGGCTGTAAAACCCTTGCAAAACTACTTTGCAAATTGTAAAACAACTTCGCAAGTCCTTTGCAACGAAATCAATTGGGATCTTCTCAAAGTCGCTGTACGTTTGGTCAAATTAAAAAATAAAATTATGAATCAAACACAAATTAAGCTGTCCCTTTTATTCGCGTCAGCATTCATTCTAAATTCTGTGAATGCACAACAAGGATATTCATCTGCATCAATGCATTGGGGGAAAATGCATGCTCAGCAAAAAACGGTGGCGGTACAAGACGGTACGGATTACTTTAAATATGCAATGCCTCGGCCGCAAGACATCGTAGTAGAAGAATACTTCAATTATCATTTGCACAACATTGCACATCCTAAAAAAGGGGAAAGCGTTGCACTTGACCTTCAATGGGGAAATGATAACATTTCGGGTTCTGGAAGCGCGATTCTTCAGATTGGAATTGCTACATCTGAGTTCCACAAAGGGTCGTTGGCCGATGCACCTGCAGTAAATGTAAGTTTGGTAATCGACAAGAGTGGGTCAATGTCTGCGGACAATCGATTGGGAAATGCCAAGCTAGCTGCAACGGAATTTGTGAACCGATTGCGACCAATGGATCACATTTCAATCCTTGCATTCGATAGTAATGTTGAGATCGTTCTTGCTTCGTCGGAAGTTGGAGATAAAAAAGCGGTTCTCGCGGCGATTGAGAAAATTCAACTCGGTGGATCAACAAATTTGAATGCAGGACTTATTGCAGGCTATGGAGAAGTTGCTCAAGCCTACGTTAAAGGTCAAGCAAATAAGGTAATTATGCTCACAGATGCTTTGACGAACTCAGGTGTCGTTGATCCATTACAGATCATGAGAAATTCTAAAATATTCAATGAGCAATACAATATCGACGTTAGTATGGTCGGCGTTGGTGTAGACTTCAATAATGATCTTTCACGGAAAATCACCGACAATGCAAAGAGTTCAATTTACTTTATCAACGATCCTGAGGACATTAAGAAAGTGTTCATTGATGAAGTTGAAAGTTTACTTTGCCCAGTTACGAGAAACGCGAAATTAATCTTGGAATTTGATGATGGAATTGCACTGGAAACGTTCTTTGGCTATTCTCCTACAATTGGTAAAAACAGAGTCGAACTTGATTTAAACGATATGAACCGGGGATTAACTCAAATTTTCCTTGCTCGCTTTAATATAACGGATAATGATGGTAAGATTCCACCTGTAGTAGCTCGAATCGAATATTTTGACATTTCGAAAAATGAGCCTTCAACGGTAAATGGAGTTGCACGACTCAGTAATAGCTCCTCTGAAAGAGAATACTATCCATTGATGAACGGCGAAGTAAAAAAGAATTACGCAATCGCATCGATGGCACAAGGACTTCACGACATGGCAGATCATGCTCAAAAGGGACAAAAAGAGGCCGCAGTGCAAACAGTTGATAAGACAATCAATTTCGTGAATAGTCTTTATGATGGCGTTTACGATGCTGACGTTCAACGCGTGTTTGATATTATTAAGACGTATCAAACGGATATGGATTTAGCATTGAATGGAAACAAATAACACACACAACGATGAAGTACATTATAGTATCAGCATTTGCACTATTGAGCTTGAGTCTGTTTTCTCAAATTGGAGGAAATCAGCTTTACAGCAATAACAATCAAAACCAGAATCGGTATCAGAACCGAAATCCAATTGAGAAGAAAAGCATATTCTCTACGGAGAGTGCCTTAGTCGTTAATGCGATGGTACTGCTAAACAAGGAGGCCGACTATTATTCAATAACGATTGGAGTGAGTCAAGAGGCTAAAACTGTTTCTGAGTGCATCGAAAAGATAAATGCAAGAATTGATAAGGTAAAGAGAGGCTTTGGTCAAATTGGAGTGAAAAATGAAAATATAGCTCTCGATTTTATTTCTGAAACTAAAATGTACGACCACAAGATTGAAGGAAAAGAAATTACCGAAATTTTAGTGGGCTATGAAGTAAAGGAAAATATTATTCTTAAAACTACCGATCTAGGTGCTATCGAAAAAATCATAAATACCTGTTCAAAAGAGGAAATCTATGATATTATCAAAGTAGATTATTTCAATGAAGATGTTGAAGCAATCAACGCGCAGTTATTTGAACAAGCGATGGCAATTATTAAATCGAAAAAGGAACGGTTTGTGAATAATAGCTCAATCAAATTGTCGAGTAAGTATCGAATTGTTTCAGAGAATTTTCAAACCTTTTATCCGAAAAATTTATACAAAAAGTACAGTGAAGCCTTTGAAACATCTACGGTGAGCACCAATTACTCAAATTACAATTCGACCTTCATCAGAAAGGACATCCGAAAAAGTAGCACGTACTATTACGATGGAATTGAGTATGAGATAAGCGTGGATAAAACGATCGATGAAGTATCACCTGCGGTTGGAATTCAATATGTGATGGAGATTCAAATGATCTATGAGTTGGAAAAATAAAGTGCTGTAATGACGTACAACATGTGTTTGTTATCCTTAACACGACTCAAATACACAATCAATTAAGTAATCAATACAAACAAATAAAACACACACAAATGAAAAGTTTAACACTATTAATTTTCGCTGTTGGATGCACAACGGCATTCGGACAAGCAATGAGCACAGCTTCTAACACAAACGGCCTAAGAGATTACGCTGCTAATGCCGTTCCAATTGGATACATGGCTTATTCTAAAACAGGCGGCCTTAACGCGCAGTCAGTCGCACAGGATTTTGAACGTTTTTCGAAACAATCCGACAATCCGGATACCAGAGATTTATCGATGGCAGATATTCAGGCCATTTTAGAAAATAGATTGGCGGTAACTGATAGAGCCTCATCCGAAACGATTGAAGTCACGAATAAACAATAATTCTGAATTCGCAGCAATTGGAAAACTCACCGAAACTGAAGTTTATAAACAGGCTGATCGGCATTAGCCTCATCAGTCAAGTGCTGATCAGCAGGACGCTATGGGGGAGCTCAATTCGTGAGATCCCCTTGGCTCCGGTGATTGATGGCCTTGATTGGGGAATGTTCAGTCCCCTACTCTTTTTGTGTTTGCTTGGCGCTTTGATTTTTCTGGTTGTAAAACCGATGAACAAAACGGCTATTCTAACAGTACTTGTATTTTTCTTCCTCTTGGTACTTGAGGATCAGAGCAGGCTTCAACCGTGGCTGTACATTTATTCAATGGTGCTTTTGTGTTCCGTTTTTTTCCGAGGAGAGAATGCTATTCGTTTGTCTTTTCAGACAATCCTAATGATTCTAGCCGTAACGTATTTTTGGAGCGGCGTTCAAAAGTCAAACTACTTTTTTGGAATGGAAATGTTCCCGTGGTTGGCTGAATTTACTGGACAAACCTCTTTTCTGCGCGAACATCCTCAATTTGGATTCACCGTTGGAATTGTTGAAGCTTTGGCAGGTCTGTCCCTTCTGTTTAAGGGAACAAGAAAGCCCGCAGCCGTCACAATCTTAGTGATGCATTTATTCATCTTGATCTCCTTAGGTCCATTTGGGCATGATTGGAACCACGTCGTTTGGCCTTGGAACATTTGCTATGCCTGGATTCTAATCCTACTAGTTTGGCGCATTGACAATAAAGAGTATCGTTTAAATCCTTTCGCGAAATCGCGGTATTCCATCTTTTGTTTTGTTCTGGTCGGAGTCCTTCCGGTTTTGGGCCTCTTCGAACGCTGGGATCATTTTCTTTCTAGCGGTTACTATTCCTGCGTCGTTCCCGACTCTATATTTTATTACCATGAAGACGACCGTCCGCAAATGCCTGCAAGTTCTGAAGCGTTCCAATTTCACAATATAGGAACGCAAGAAGAATTTGTTTTACTCGATCAATGGGGCTTGGATCATTTAGGCGTACCGTTGTACCCTGAAATCAGAGTTAAAAAGCAAGTTGGCAAACAGATGTGTGATTGCGTAACCCGGCCTGAAGATGCGGGACTTAGGATAAACTATAAAAATCGATTTACGGGGAAATCGGTAACGCTTGAGATTCCTTGTGGGGAGTTGTAGACTTTGGTAAAAAGCTTACTTGGAAGATTATTCCTATTATTTTAAAGGTGTGGACCGCACTTCAATATCAGTGAAGCTATATCGAACAGAATGACCTTCCCAAAGTAGAAAAGTTAGAATCAGAAGAACCACAACTCCAGCAAACATTAACGTTAGTCTCCTTTTTGAAGTCATATTATCCTATTTGACCAACTCTTGCAAATACGCACCGAGCAAATCCTCTAAATTCTCTTTATCGTGCAACTGGTCGTAGCGCATATCATGAGAGTAAAGTTGGGCGCGTTGTTGTTCTGAAAGCTTAAGATTGAAAACAATTTCTTTATAGGCTTCGTCCAAAAGTCCTGTTGGATTTACAATTGGCAAAGAGCTGGAAACAATTTCTGCCGTTTCTAGCGCCTTAATTTCATTCAATACGTGAATCACTTCTGGAGCAAAGATTCCAACTGAGGTTTCATAAAATTCAGAAAAACCACCGTTTGTCACCGCCTGATTTAATTTCACGATCACATAAACCATCTTTTCAGGATCAGTCAGTCCTTGAACAACCTCGTACCATTGCGACCAACTTTCAGTGTCGTAGTTTGCATCCTCGAGTTGTTGATCGGCTGAACTGTAAAGTCGACTAATTAAGGCTCTGTTCGAAATGTTTTCCATTGTTGTTTCTCTGATTACTCGCATCGGATGATACTAAGCGGATGGCATAGCTTCCAACTTTTTTTTTCGAAGATAAGAAAAAGCGATTAAGCTTTTGAGTATAGTTGAGTTAATAAAGATTCTTAGATTAACTTGATGCCTTCATAAATAATTCCTCTTATATTTACTACTTTATTTGCAGTTAAATGTATACTGGACTTGCAACAAAAAAATGGACACTAGGTTAAGATCATGCTGCTAGATTTTGATTATTGATTTCTAATTCAAGTTCATTAATAGTTTTGTAATTCAATGTAGAGTGTCTCCTGTTGCGGTTGTACCAAGTTTCTATCCACTTGAAAATTGAGATTTCAGCGTCAGAATAAACATCATAGTGATTTTTATAAACCCACTCAGTTTTTAGGCTTTTGAAAAAGCTTTCAGCGACCGCGTTATCCCAATCCTTCAAAAGCAGTGCTTTTTCTTCTTTTCTAGACATACTTTGTTCCACAAGCTTCTCGTAGCTTTTTAATATGTTTCGGAAGGTAGTACTGGCATATTGGGAATCTCTGTCCGAATGGAATATCAACTTTTTGTGGATCGGTCTGTTCTCAATCGCAGCATACCAAGCTTTGATAACTGTATTCTCAGCGGTCATATCTTCGCTTAGAGACCATCCAATGACCTTTCTATCGAATAATCAATGATCACGGTTAAATAGACCCAACCATTGGTTGTTTCAATATAAGTGATATCTGATACCCACACTTGATTTCTCCTTTCTACTGAAAAATTTTGATTCAATAGATTTGGAGAAACTGGATAGTTGTGATTCGAGTCAGTTGTGTTTTTGAACTTTCGCGTTCTTCGAGCTTCAACACCTAGAGCTTTCATCATCCGAGCAGTTCGTGGTCTAGACACTTTATATCCTCGTTTTTCTAACTCTACTGCCATCCTTGGAGAACCATAACTTTGATGACTTTCTTCAAAAACGTCCTCGATAAGTTCAATGATTTTGCGATTCTCTAACCATCGATCAGATGGACCAGACTTTAACCAGTTATAATATCCACTTGTACTCACATCAAGTACTTTTGACATCTTCTCAACAGGATATTTACCTCCGGTGCTGCTACGCGGTCAATTTATGCTTTTTCATGAACCCAA
>JBLHVW010000103.1:0-14119 GCA_047628775.1 Salibacteraceae bacterium
GGCGAAATGAACTCATGGTGAATCAATACCAAGAGGAGAAATCACAAAGCATTTATTGTATCATCGATAAGAGCAGAAACATGCAAATGGATTTTGACGGCTTATCGCTTTTAGATTACTCTATAAACTCGTCATTGGTGTTTTCTAACATCGCACTTCGAAAAGGAGATAAAGCTGGTTTAATCACCTATTCTGATAAAATTGGAACCTTGCTTGCCGCTGAGAAATCAGCCGGTCAAATGCGTAGAATTCACGAATCGTTGTACAATCAAAAGACGCAGTTTAAAGAATCGAATTTTGAAATTTTGTACCAATCAATTCGTCAGACGGTTCGTTCAAGATCGCTTCTTGTTTTATTCACCAACTTCGAAACAGAATTCTCAATGCGTAGAGCGATTCCAATGCTTCGTAGACTGAATCAAAAACATGTTTTGGTGGTTGTTTTCTTCCAAAATAGTGAGTTGCAAGAAATCGCATATCAGCCTTCTAAAAACATAAAAGAGGTCTACACATCTGTTGTTGCAGAACGTATGATTTCCTTGAAGTCGAAGATTGCTCGCGAACTCCGCCAAAACGGAATTCAAACCGTACTAACAGTTCCAAGTGAATTATCAGTGAATACAATTAACAAGTATTTGGAGTTGAAAGCAAAGGGGTCGATTTAGGCTTCTGTTTCTGAATCTGTTACTTCTTCCATAATCTGTATTCTATATAAAAGGAGAACTATGAAATATTTTTTTGCATCCCTCGCTTTAACGCTCTGTATAGGCTCCGCATGCAGTCAAGACGGCGCAGCGCGAAAGGACGGAGAAGGCGACCAACGAGCCGATTCCAACCGAGTGGTTTACACAAAAAATTTACAGACGATTATAAAAGAAGAAGGAATTCTAAAAGATGAACTTCTGCTTAAAATCGATAAATCCGCGTACACGTTTTCAGTGTATCATGATGATTCATTGCTGATTAGTTATCCGTGTGTTTTTGGGTTCAATGAAACCGATGACAAGCGTCAAGAAGGCGATGGGTGCACACCAGAAGGTAATTTCGGAATTCGAAGTAAATACCCGCACAAAAGTTGGAACTACTTCATTTGGGTCGATTATCCAACGAAAGAATCGTGGAGCAAATTCAGAAAAAGGAAGGCTGACGGAGACATTCCGAGTTCGGCCACAATCGGAGGTGAAATCGGAATTCATGGAGTTCCAGAGGGGTATGATAGTATGATTGACAATAGAACAAACTGGACGCTTGGATGTATTTCCCTTAAAAACAAGGACATTGAAGATGTTTACAAGTCAGTTAACAGTCAAACGAAAATTGTGATTGTCCACTAATCCTTTTTCTCAAAATCCTTTTTACGAATAGAGTATTTGCGATACATGGACTTCTTGCGAATCTTGAAAAACAGGATCTTTTTGACTACTTCTTCCCTTTTGCATTGACCAAAGGCTTCGTGTGTATCATAGTCGTTCAGTTCGGTGTAATTTATAATTTGCATTTCACCGTCAGGGTTTTCCACTTCAAGGTAAATTAATGGCTCTGAGCACGGACAAATTGAATTGAATATAGCTTTTCGCTTCTTTATTTTCTTTGCATAAATGACAGATGCAGGAAGGTCCGTAGATAATTTTGCTGAGGTTAGTTTAAAGCCACGTGGAATTTTAACCACCATTTTTGGAGGTGGCGTTGCAGGAAGGCAATCGAGATTAATCGAAGTTGTTCCTTTCACAACAGTTCGTAAGAAATTTCTTCCTCCATTTCGTATACGATCAATCGTTCCAGTAATTGGAGACCATGTCTCTGAAGAGTTTGGTGATGTCCACAATGTAAATTCTGACGTCGTATCGCATGGGTTCACAATCCTTGGAATATCGACGGTTACCTTTACCTCCTTGCACATTTTTATTTCAAACATTCCTCCAGAAATCAATGCATTCCCATCTGAAGTCATTGTGGTTAGATCTGAATTACGAATGCTCTCCCCAGTATTGTATTCAATAAATTCGAAGCAATCTTTGATGGAAAAGTAATCGCAAATATTCATCGTTACTTCGGTTCCTTGAGGAAAAATGAGCGTTGTGTCGTATGAGCAGTCTGCTTCTATTGGCAACGGCGGAGGAGTTACTTCTTTTAAGACTTCGAGCTCCACAACTATTTCAACTCTTCGGTTATTTCTTTTTCCACTAGAAGAAGTGTTCGCGTCTATGGGTTGAGTTTCCCCGTGAAAAAGTTCAGTTACACCTCTTTGAGTAAACTTTATTTTTGAAAGTTGTTTTTGAACCGATTCTACTCTGCGTTGCGATAATCGAATATTGAAAGAATCACCTCCGTCGCTATCCGTGTGACCATTTATTTCAATTCCCTGAATGAATTCTTCTGAAATTCCCTCAATGAAAGCGACTAATCTTTTTTGCTCATCTTGACTGATTATATCTTTGTTAGTTGCAAAATATACAGTGTGTCGAACAGAAATTTGAGTGTGGGAATTAAAACAGGATAGAAGTACTAAAAGAAGTAGAGTTATTGTTTTCATACAATAATAAAACGGCGTAAAATCAAAAATATTGAAAATTAGATGCAGAATGATAGTAATGCTGAGTCATGTGAGCATTAATCGTCGAACAGTGAAACTAAAACCTTGATAGTTCTTTAATTATTGGCATAAAAAAACCGCATCAGCTGAGCCAATGCGGTTGATAAAGTAAAATAAGAACGTTTACTTCGTCACTAATTCTGTAACATACGTAATGTTGTTATCAACATTAGATAATTTTATTTCGTCTTTCTTTAACTTAATAATTGTCATTGTTCTTGTTCCGCTCATATCAACAACTGTAATAGTGGAAGCGTCATCGTTAAATACCCAAGTACCGACATCATCAGTGCTAATTCCAGCAATAGTATAAGTAGTAGTCCAAGCACCTTCTTTAGTAGCTGTAATTTGAGAAACTGGAGATAAAGATGATATATCAATACCATTCGCTGTGAGCGTAGACACTTCCCAAGTATTTGCAACTCGTGATTTTTTAGAAATAAGGCTGAAGTTTGATCCTTCTTCGTATTTGCTACATGAAGCTACCAATAAAGCAACTAGAGCAAAAGCGAACAATTTAAAAGGGATTGATTTTTTCATAGTGTTATTTTTTTTGCCGAAGATAATGAAACGCATGCAATTCCTCAAATAATAGTTTGGAATCTTAAAAAACTAAACGTCAATGAACGAGGCATTTACGATATATTCCGAATCATAAATTTCGGCCCTAGAATCGGGTGTTTGAGCATTATTATTCAATCCTATCATCAAATTGTATGAAATGCTATCTTTGCCTGTATAGATCAAAACAACGTCAAATGGACAAAAACCAAGATTTAAAAGACAGAAGAGAAGCATCGAAGCTAGGCGGTGGAGAAGCTAGAATTGAAAAGCAACATTCTCAAGGAAAGCTGACAGCAAGGGAGAGAGTTACTCTATTGTTGGATGAAGGTTCATTTAATGAAGTTGGGCAATTTGTTGAACACCGATCAACATCATTTGGATTGGAAAAGAACAAAATCCCAGGAGATGGAGTAATCACGGGCTATGGAACCATTCATGGTCGATTAATCTATGTGTTCTCTCAGGACTTTACTGTGTTAGGAGGTTCTCTTTCTGAAACACATGCTGCCAAAATTTGTACAGTAATGGACATGGCGGTAAAAAACGGAGCTCCTTTAATTGGATTGAATGATTCAGGTGGAGCAAGAATTCAAGAAGGTGTAGTTTCCTTGGCTGGTTATGCAGATATTTTCTATAGAAACACAAGAGCATCTGGTGTTATACCTCAAATTAGTGTAATCATGGGGCCTTGTGCAGGTGGAGCCGTTTATTCTCCCGCTTTGACAGATTTCATTTTTATGGTTGAAGACACGTCTTATATGTTTGTGACGGGACCAAACGTTGTAAAAACAGTAACCCATGAAGAGGTCACATCTGAAGACTTAGGAGGCGCTAAAGCACATGCTGAAAAATCTGGAGTAAATCACTTTACAGCTGCAAACGATGTTGTAGCATTGACGAAAGTGCGAGATTTAATAACTTTCCTTCCTCAAAACGCAAATGAATTGGCTCCTCAGCCAACCGTACATAAATTCAATAAATCGAAGCTAAATAACATCGGCTCTATCCTTCCAGAAAACAGCCAATTGCCTTACGATATCCGTAAAGTGATTGATTGTGTTATTGACGACGAAAGCTTTAGAGAAGTTCATCAAGATTTCGCGAAAAATATCGTTGTAGGTTTTGCTCGCGTTGACGGACGGTCCATTGGTGTTGTGGCAAATCAACCGATTGCGCTGGCAGGAGTTTTAGACAACGACTCTTCGCGTAAAGCAGGTCGATTTGTTCGTTTCTGTGACGCTTTTAACATTCCATTATTGGTGTTTGAAGATGTGCCAGGATTCTTACCAGGAACAGATCAAGAGTGGAATGGAATTATAACGAACGGAGCGAAGTTGTTGTATGCATTTGCTGAAGCGACAGTTCCAAGAATTACAATCATTGTTAGAAAGGCTTACGGCGGTGCATTCGATGTTATGAATTCGAAAAGCATTGGTGCCGATTTAAACTTTGCTTGGCCAACAGCAGAAATTGCTGTAATGGGAGCGAAGGGAGCAGCTGAAATTATTTTCAAAAGAGAAATTGCGTCTGCAGAAGATCCTAAGGCAAAATTGTTAGAGAAAGAAGCTGAGTATGCTGAAATGTTTGCCAATCCTTACAGAGCGGCTGAACGCGGAATTATCGATGCTGTAATTCTTCCTGAAGAAACACGAGCGAAAGTTATTTCTGGATTCAAAATGCTTGAGAATAAAGCGGAAGTTTTGCCTAAGAAGAAGCACGGAAATATTCCTCTATAGGATTTCGAAAAAGTGTTATAAAATGGATCCATTAAGCGAAGAGTAAAATGACACAAAAATCGAAGAGAATACTAGGCGTTGGAATCTTGGTAACCTTAATGGGAGTTCTCAAAATTTACACAAAGGGAATCTATACCGACAACAACGAAATTCATTGGTTTAATCTGTTGGCTCCTTTTGGTATGGGGCTTTTGGTGATATGCTATTCGCTGTTTTTGATCTATACTGAAAAATCAAATAATTAGTGGAGGTTTGGCAGGGTCAATTTGAATACGACAAAGCAGATTACGGCTTTGACACGGTGGTGAAATTTGAACTACACGTTAAATTCGAAAATGGAAGCCTAGAAGGCATAACAACCGATCCTGAATTCGCCGAGCTCTCCGATTTACTTGTTATGGTTAAAGGGTTCGTAGAAGGCGACCATATTAGCTTTGTTAAGTCATATCCACTTTACTATGAGTCCGACGAAAATGGAAAATCCTCCATCAATGAATCCAAAAAAGGACACGATGTTGTTTACGATGGTTATTTCGATCCAACGGTAAATAAATGGACAGGTCACTGGGAAATCTTAACGGATGAAATAAAGGTCGACGTCGAATTATACGAACAACATTACGTTGGCGGAATTTGGGAGCTTGAATTGCCTTTTGATTCACTCAATAATTTCGAAAACGTATCTTAGATGAATTAGCAAGCAATTATGATTGATATTCACTCAGACTCTATTCCCGTAATTGCTTTGTTCACAGGACTCCTCATATTTCTATTTTTTGCCTATCTATTTTTGAATCGTAGAAAAAAGAGACATGAAATTAGTTATGCTGGAGATTTAAAGGGTTTTAACGAGGCTGTTTTAAGTGAAGATATTGAGTCGATGAAATTCTACGGAGATCGAGTAATATGGAATGAATTTTTCGAGCAGAGTGACAAAAGGACAATTTATCAAGCCGTAGAGTCAAGAGTAATACTGAATCCTGAACTGAAACAGTTGTGGAAAGATGTACACTATAAAACGCATGGATTCGAACCTGTAGATAGCGATGGGAAAAATGGCGATTGGTATACTGGAAAATACTCTTCATCAGAAAATGATATACTTGATCAATAAAGTTTATCTTAAAGTGTAATGATTCGATATTTCTGCCACTAATGGAAATAAAAGAACATATGACACTCGAAACAATTCAAGGAAGAAACGCTAATCGACCCAGACTATGAGTAATGATTTCTATAAACTATGGATCTCTCCTTATGCAGGAATCATCATCAAGATTTGTCGCGCGTACACAAATTCACAAGAAGATTTTGAAGATTATTACCAGGAAGTCTGTTTGCAAATTTGGCGGGGTCATGAAAGTTTCCAAGAGAAATCAAAGCGATCAACATGGATTTATCGGATCGCCTTAAACGTCTGCCTAACGCTCCTTAAACGGAACAAGAAAGGAGCGCAACATTTTGTGTCTGACAGTATTCCAGATGAAATGATCGAAGACAGTCAAAGTTTTAGTGACGAAGATTTGAACCTTCTTTATGAAGCTATTCGAAAATTAGCAGAAATAGACAGAGCGGTTATCCTGCTTTATTTAGAAGAGAAGTCCTACTCAGAAATTGCCGAGGTAATTGGCACAAATGCGAACAATATTGGTGTTCGTATAACACGAATTAAAGAACGATTAAAAAAGATGCTCGATGGAAAAATCAATTGAAGAAATATGGAAGAATGGCTTCTTACAAAACGAAGCTTTAGTCGCACCTAAGGTGAATGACTTATACAATCAAAAATCGAAGAACATAGTAGACAAATTACTGCAAATGGGACAAACGAATAGTTACGCAATCTTAATTGGATCGTTTATAATATTGTTCGTGTCGGTAATAACAGGAGCAACAATTATGGGTCTAGCATTGTTCTTTTTATTGGGCTGGTTGGTCTTGGCGGGAAGAGAGCAACAGAAAAAGGTGGATGAGATTGACAAGAGCATGAGTAGCTATGCTTACCTTAAAGCTGTGAATTCTTGGCGGAACGATGCTATCGCGTTGTACACTCGAATTTACCGCATTTTCTATCCACTATTTGTTCTCTCAATTGGAATCGGATTTTGGTTTTCTACATTTGGAACGGAGCTGGCAGTCAATCTAGTTGAGAAATTTCCGAACATGATCTATATACTTGGAATGCCATTGTATCCCTTGATCGTATTGTTGACAATTGCCGCCTTATCGTCGATTTTCGCGAGAAGAATCTACCGTTTGGATTTAAACATTGTCTATGGTAGCGTATTTGCCAAAATCGAAGAACTAATAGCAGATATGGATGAGTTGAGAAGCTGATTCGTTCAAAAGTTTCGAAAGGGTGCCATAATATTGATTAAGAGGCGGTTTTCAAACCATAATTCACCTGTTTTACCCTGTTTGGTTTTTAACCGCTAAGGCGCAAGGGCACAAATGAAGAGTATCTATTTTGGTCCTTGCGCCCTATCGCAGTAATCGATACGATCTTGCCATGCTTGATTTAAACAGGATTGAATCCAATTCAATTGTTTTATTTAGGAATAGGCACGGAAATATTGCGTTGTAGATTTCATTACCCTGCAAAAAATGCGGCGTCTTTTTTCTTAATAATGTACTGAATGCCAATTTGATGATCAAAATTGTTCAGCCAATTGTCCTTGGGTATTCTTATTGAGTACCCGATTTTTAATTTTTTGGACGGTTGATACCCCAGGCCAAGTCGAACAGAGCTCTGATTAATTGTTCCAAAATAATCACTGTGGTAGCTAAACAGGACATTAACCTTACTCAATTTAAGAACGGAGATAATAGAATTGTTGGCATTGTATAGACGGCCTTCATCATTGGCCCAATCATTAGCCAAAATAAGGCTAATTCCATATTTCCGGCTTTTAGTAAAATTGAAAAACACGCCCATTTGATATTTGAACCCCATTGAATGGGCAAGGCTTAATGTGTCGATTAAAAGTGTGTTGGCACCGTATGTCTCAGCACCAAAAAACCATCTCCGTTGGTTGACTAAGAAACCTACAGAGGTAGAAGCTACATTGTATTTTTCGCCATGCTCAATTGGTAACTGACGTATATCGGCTTCAAAAACATTTCTCCAAGCGTCGTTGTTAATATGCATCGCAGACATTTTTATAAACGGAGAAAATTGAAGGTTTTTTCGGTATACAATTTTAGGAGCATAGACTATATTTAATCGTTGCGAGCTATTTTTTCCGAAAATGAACGTGTCCGGATTTTTAAAATTGGTCAATGAACTTGTGTAAGAAATTCCAATTCCACCCTTTAATTTTTGTGAGAGAAACTCATAACTTAAACTTGTATTGTGCGAATTCAATTCGGAAGAAAAATTGATATTTTGAGAGCTCAATGAAATGCACGTTTCTTTATTCCCAACCATTCCGGGACTAAAATCTATAGGTCGAATCATGACCATGTCTGTCTGTGCGTATGTTATAGGTGTACTTAAAGCGAACAACACAAGTATATATATCTTAATTATTTTCATCTGTTTAATTTTTTAAAACCCAATACTTTCAAGCGGGATGATTTTTGCATCGTGTCCATGCGAGGCATTCTGGTCAAAACGGTGTCGATCTAGTTTGCGTTTTGTCTTTCTGAATTTCTTCGCTTGCCGTTTGGCATCATCAGGATTGAGTGGAGATTTTAGGGGCTTCAACTTATCCGCTGGAGGCCCTGAAATCATTCCGAGTTGATTTATTTCTAGTTTCGGAGGCATTTCCTCTGGAACGTTAATTTTAGGTTTACTAAGATCATTTTTTGGAGGTTTAGGAACCTTTGGAATCCTTTCCCTCCTTTTAAACGGCGTATAAGTAGCTGCCTCTTGACGTATTACAGGCGCCGTTATTATAGTTTGTTTCGGCTGGGCTTCAACTGTTGTAGGGGTAGAAACCTCTTTACCTGTAAACGTCCCGCGGACGCCTTCAGTCTTATCAAATTTGGCTTCACCTTGTGAGTATTGCGTAAAGTAAAAAAGAACAAGAAGGCCAGTGAGCATTGTAATTGTAAAGAAGAACCACGCTTTTTTCCACCACGGACCTCTTCCTTTTTGAATCGCTTTTAACCGTGGGTATTCTTCAATTGTAACTTCCTTAAAGTGCGCTTCACTCCAAAGGTCATGTTCAGAAACCATTGCAGGATTCAATTCCAAATAATCGTTTAATTCTTTGATTTCTGCCGAACTAAGGCCTCCTTCCATATTATTGAACAACCATTGATCTATATTTTCTTTGTTTATCTGATCCATTATGCTTGGTCTAAGTGGGTTAAAATGGACTTCAACTTTTTACGGGCTCTAAATAAATACACCTTTACTTGGCTTTCCTTAAGTCCTGTGATCTCTTCAATTTCTTGGTAAGAATGCCCCTGCATATCTCGCAAAAGAATGATTTGTTTTTGTTCAATGGTCAATGATTTCAACCCCAAGTCAATCCATTCTTTCAAATCATGATGGCCTTCTCTTTCTACCAATTCTTCAGTCGTTTCGTTGTCTAGGCGATTTACGCGTTTGTTTTTTCGAATCCAATGGAGCATGGCACGATAGCCAGTTGTAAACAACCACTTCTCGGCCTGCTCCACTTTTAATTGTCTTCGATTTTCCCAGAGCTTTTCATAACTGTCTTGCACTAAATCTTGCGCCACATCGGCATCACCAACGCAATTCTTAAGGTACGAGTATAGTTTGCTGGAAACCGCATTGGTGATATGTATGTATTCTTTTTTAGTCAAAGTGCAAGTTTATGACATAAATTCCTGAACGCGTGTAAATCATACTATAAATCGCCTGCGATTTGTTTAAAACCCGCAGTAGGCATTAGGTCAGGGATACGTTGAACACTTGGGTTGTGACGTTTCAAATAGTTAAAAGAAGCCATTGCTCTTCCAACATAACACGTTTGGTTGTAGCCATACTTTTTAATGACAGTCAACGCATCTATACAGGCTTGCTTGTTGTCTCCGAACGTAAACATAAGATGACCTGGTTGTTCAACAATTGTCCAGCTTTTCCCTACTTTTTTCGCAACCAATTTTTCTGGATTGAATGGAAGACAGTCTTCGATTCCATTGCCATAGCTGTTGATTTCTTCGTCACCAATTCCAGAGCCATCTGCTGTTTTTTGATACATCATTACTCTTCCAGAACCATTCTCCTCGCCATCAGGATTAGTATACACATCAGTTCCGCAATCACACGCTTCAGTAACTTCATAATAGTCTAAGATTATTTTTGTTTGATTTGCTTCTAATTCATTTGGAAAATGATAAAGTGTCTTTCCGTTATTTTGAACTTCCCAAACGAAAGCTGAATTTTGAACTACGGTTAACGCACCAATAGTTTCGCATTCTTCAACAACGACACCATTCGCATCGTCATACTTAACTTTCTCACATCCAACAATAGTGAAGGCACTTAATAAGAGGATCATACTCACTCTTCCGAGTCGTGATTTTGGTATAGGGTTTAAATTTTTCATATCTAATGTATTTTAATTAATAGTCAAATAGAGTCTCTAGTTAAAAGAGCCACAACTTTGGATATAGTTACAATTGTGGTGAAATAAAGATCAAACACGCACTTAAAATACTGCTAATCAATGATATAAAACTTATATAAAAAGTGGCTTTAGAGGAGAATGAAGACAAGAACACTCCGTTTTGAAAATATTGGTTCCCAAAAAAACTTAATATTCTTTGATCGAAATACGGTTTTTCATTGCAAGACGTTTCTATTGAAACGCTCTAACAAAACTGTAATGATTGCCCTACTTCGCGAAAAAAACTACCTAAACGAGTTTATTTATTTAGCAATTGCTTCAACGCTTTGCTTCTTGTTTTCGCTCTTTCGAGTATTTTTCACAGACTCCGGAATGTACTTGTTTCTCAATTGGAATTTGTTCCTAGCCTTCGTTCCTTGGGCGCTAAGTCTTTTTGTTTTGCTAAAGCCAAAGATCCAAACCAAGAAGCGAACATTGATTCTTTTACTGGGTGTTTGGCTCTTGTTTTTCCCGAACGCACCGTACATCTTGACCGATCTTTTTCATTTAACGAATCGCGCAGCAATGCCAAAATGGTTTGACTTAATTCTCATTTTGTCGTTTGCTTGGGTAGGCCTTATTTTTGCCTTTTTAAGCCTTCGACATATTGAAAAATTACTAGCACCCGTGATGCGTCAAAAAAGGATCGCGATTCTGTCCTCGTCTTTGCTTTTTATTGGAAGCTTTGGAATTTATCTCGGTCGGTACTTGCGCTGGAACAGTTGGGACATCGTTCAGCATCCATTTGATTTAATGTACGACGTCGGAAACAGAGTTGTAAGCCCGTTTGAATATCCTAGAGCGTGGGGCATGACTATTTTTATGGGAATATTTCTGAATATGATTTACTGGTCGTTGAAATTGATCAAAAAACAAGTGGATCAGCAATAGTTAAGGTTGAAACTAATGCTTTTGGTTGTTACCTTTAGTACAGTTAACATTGTAGGAAGTATGAAGCATTTAAATGTATTAGTTGGAGTTGTTTTATTGGTAAGCTTTCAAGGCCACGCTCAAGATGAATGGTGGAATGAATTACGCCCAAAAGTAGTCGTTGGAGACAGTTCTTTTACACGCACCCTAAAAGAATCCATGTCTGAGTCCAATGTCCATGGAGTAGCAATAGCCGCAACCGAATCGGGCCAAATTAAATCGTCAGAAGTGTTTTTTAATAGTGAAGATGGACTTAGTGTTCCTACCGAAGGAGTCGAGCACAGAATGCAAGCCGGGTCAATTAGTAAAACGGTAGCCGCTTTAGGCTTTCTTGTTCTCGTCGAAAAAAATGATGCGATTTCATTAGACGACCCCGTTAATAAGCACTTGAAAAGCTGGAAGGTTTCAGAGACATTATTTAATCAACCAATTACAATTCGTCAATTATTAAGTCATACAGCTGGGTTGAATGCTCACGGATTCCCAGGTTATAAGTCCATTAAAAAAGCAGCATCACTTAAGGAGGTTTTATCTGGTGATGGAAATACAGAAGCAATCGTTCCAATTTTTCCACCGGATAGCGTTTGGAAGTATTCAGGTGGCGGCTATGAAGTATTGCAAATGATGCTTGAAGATGTTACGGGAATGACGTTTGCAGAATACCTTCAAAAAGAAGTTTTGACTCCGCTAAAAATGACGAATAGTACTTATGAATTATTGACTGAAGAAGCCTGTCCTACTTGCGCATTTGCCTATACGGAGAAAGGAAAGAGATACAAAGTAGGATGGTATCAATATCCTGAATCGGCAGCAGCTGGTTTGTGGACCACGGCAGAAGATCTTTCAACGTTTTTCATTCATTTGGGAAAAATTTATGAAGGCGAAACAGGAGTGATAAGTAGCGAAATGCTGAAAGAAATGACTACTCCTGTGAAGAACAATTATGGTTTTGGATTGTTTATAGAAGAACGCGATAATGGATTTTACATCGGTCATTCAGGAAAAAACATGGGTTTCACGAACGAAGCATTGTTCAATCTTAAAACACAAAACGGAGTTGTTGTATTGACTGATTCTGACAAGGGATTCGGAGTGATTCGTGAAATTGAGAGTTCTGTTCCAGGTGAAGACAAATGGCTCCTAGGCGAACAAATTGTTATTCATAAAATTGAGGTCTCCGATGAGTCTCAAGAAAAGTACATTGGAAAATATAGCGTTAAAGGCCCCAGTGGAAATGTACACAAAGCGATCGTTCAATTTAAAAAAGGAACATTAACAGCAACTGACCCAAGAAGTGGAAGAATAAATGTTCTAATTCCAGAAGGAGAAGGTGTGTATCGAGAACGCCGAGGAGGGACTCAAGTAGGGTTTATCACTAAAGATGGCGTGATGTATATGAACTGGGGCGGATCAGTTCAATTCCAGAAGCAATAAAATTCGTCTATCAAAAAAATTACTTTTCAGACTCGTGCACAAGAATTTTGAACAAAGCTTGGCAGAACGTAAGGTCTGCTTGTGTCTCAATTCTATGCTATTGTTAAATAGTGTCTTTGCGCCTTTGTGGTTAAAACAACAGCAACCTACCTAACCAACCATAGCCTTTGCGTCTCTGCAGTTAAAAAACCTTCAAAAACAGCAATTACAACAATAAATGTTTAATTATAAATTATGAATTCATAATTCTGCATTATCTTTGCGACTTCAAAATTAAATCATGTACAGATCACATACTTGCGGCGAATTGCGCTCCGAAAACATAGGTTCAACAGTTACAATTGCAGGATGGGTTCAAACCATTCGAGATAAAGGAAACCTTATTTGGGTTGACATTCGTGACCGTTATGGAATAACTCAAGTTGTAGGACAGGATACTTCTTCGGAAGAATCGCTGAAAGCATTGAAGTCTTTGGGTAGAGAATTTGTAGTTCAAATCACTGGAACAGTTTCGGCGAGAAGTGCGGCAAATCCAAATATCGAGACAGGAGAAATTGAGCTGTTGGTTGAGAAAGTGGTTGTTTTGAATGCCTCATTAACACCGCCTTTCACTATCGAAGACAACACAGATGGAGGAGAGGAATTGAGAGCGCAATACCGTTATTTGGATTTAAGAAGAGGGCCCGTTCAAGATAAGCTTCGTTTGAGAAACAAAGTGAACCTTGAAACGCGTAAATATTTGGATTCACAAGATTTCTTAGATGTTGAAACACCCGTTTTAATTAAATCAACTCCAGAAGGAGCAAGAGATTTTGTTGTACCAAGTCGAATGAATGAAGGTCAGTTTTATGCACTTCCACAATCGCCACAAACCTTTAAACAGCTTTTAATGGTTTCAGGATTTGATAAGTATTTTCAAATTGTGAAATGTTTTAGAGATGAAGATTTACGTGCCGACCGTCAACCTGAGTTTACTCAAATTGATTGCGAAATGGCATTTGTAGAGCAAGACGATATTTTGAATATGTTCGAAGGAATGATTCAACACCTTTTCCGCGAAGTAAGAGGCGTAGAGTTGGATGCTAAATTCCCAAGAATGGAATACTCTGAAGCAATGGAACGTTACGGATCTGACAAACCAGACATCCGTTTCGGATTGGAGTTCGTTGATATGAACCCCGTTGCTAAAGGAAAAGGATTTGCAATTTTTGATGATGCAGAGCAAGTTTTAGCGATCAACGCTGAGCAATGTGCTGTTTATACAAGAAAACAACTGGATA
>JBLHVW010000104.1:0-14113 GCA_047628775.1 Salibacteraceae bacterium
ATCATGAACCGTTAGGTGGCGATTCAAAATATACATAAATTGAACTATAGGGTGTCTGGAAATGGACGCCCTGTTGTTTTTTTTCACGGTTTTTTGGAGTCAATTTCCATGTGGAACTACCTCGACGAATTCAAAAACTTCCAGTGCATTTTCATTGACTTGCCTGGTCATGGTGCTAGTGCGTTTGATAATTCTATAAAGCTAACAATGGCCTCGATAGCCAATTCTGTCCAAATATTGATTCAAGAAATGGGAATTGCTTCTTACGACGTTGTCGGACATTCAATGGGAGGTTATATAGCACTTGAATTGAAAAAGTCAGACGCCGCATGTGATAAAGTGGTTCTTTTGAATTCAAATTTCTGGGAAGACAGCGAATCAAAGAAAATGGATCGCAGAAGAGTAGCTGAATTGGTTCAGGCCAAAAAGGATGTGTTTGTTCAAGCCGCGATTCCAAATCTGTTTATGAATCCTGACAAAAGAGCTTCGGAGGTTGAAGTCTTGATCGCTGAAGCCAGTTCTATAAGCTCAGAAACAATTGCTCAATCTTCAATAGCCATGAGTGAAAGAGTTGACAATACCGACTTGATGAAAGAAAATGATGGCGATGTATTAATTATGCAAGGAAAGCACGATTCAATTGTTCTTTGCAGTATGATGGAAGAGCGAACGAAGGGGTTAAACCTTGCGTTGAATAAATTAGACTGTGGCCACATGGCTCATATTGAACTCGGAAGTTCTGTTAAAGAGATAATCGAAGAATTTATATCAAAAAAAAACGGAAACTTTTAGTTTCCGTTGTCATTAAAAATCCAGATTAACTGAGGTGTAGAAAGTAAAATTGTTTTCATATTAAATGTATTATTGAGGTTAGAAGACAATACTAATATAGAGCCATTTAGCGTTTAAAATGAAAAAAATAACCTAAAGTGCGCTTGAGGTTTATTGAACGGTTGTAAAAGATTGATTAAGTGATTCTAATTGGCGTTGAATGAAGCGAAAACGTTGAATCGATATGAAATATAATAGTATATTACATTGTAAATAAAACTGCACGAAATATGAAATTAAGAGCTTTAGTCGTTGACGACGAGGAATTTGCTAGAAAGAACCTCACAATGTTATTGGAAGAGTATTGCCCTGAAGTCGAAGTGATAGGTGAAGCTTCTCGGAAAGATCAAGCTAAAGCGATAATCGAATCGTCAAATCCGGACGTTGTATTTTTGGATATTAGAATGCCATCAGGTGCCGAAGGATTTGAGTTGTTGGAGGAAATTGAAAACAAAGATTTTCTAGTTGTATTCGTGACCGCATTTAAGGATTACGCAATTCGTGCGTTCAACGCGAGTGCGATTTATTACTTGCTTAAACCAATCGATATTGAAGAGCTTCAGTCCGCCGTTGCTCGAGTAATTGAAACCAGACAAACATTTAGCGAGCAGCCTGAGAATTACACAACTTATTTCGATTCGTTGCAAGAGTTATCTCATAACTTATTGAACAACAAACAAAGCAACCGAATTGCAATTAGTCACACCAAAGGATTGAAATTGGTTGACGACGATACAATCACACATCTTGAGGCGAGTGGAAACTGCACAACAATCTATTTCAAAGATGGAAAGCGCTATTTAGATACGAGAACGCTTAAAGTTTATGAGAACTTATTGAACCCTTTGAAATTCTGTAGAATTCATAAATCACATATTATCAATCTTGACTTAATGCGCGAGTACGTAAATGACGATGGACATTTTGCTGTTTTGGAAGGAGGGATTCGAGTTCCAATTGCAAGAAATAGAGTTACCGAATTCGTTAAAATGCTAAAACACTCTTAAATGAGATATCTAGCTTTAGTGGTTCTTGTCGTGTTGATGGGATTTACTTCTTTTTCTCAAAAATATTCATTTGTTACTTATAGCACTGAGGAAGGTCTTCCTCAGTCACAAGTTACTGCAATTGATCAAGGGAATGACGGTTATCTTTGGGTAGCTACTCTAGGTGGATTGGCGAAATTCAATGGAAAAGAATTTATTACTTTTTCATCGTATGATGGGCTGTGGAATAATCGAACAACGTTTGTCTCATCCATTAATGGAGTTCTTTGGGTAGGGCATGATGGAGGGATTTCAATCATTGAGAACAAGAAAATTAAAAGCTTTGGCTTCACAGGAACCGATCAATCAAGAAAGGTTTTAGCCATTGTAAAGTTTGGTGAAAAAATATTAGTGTGCACAATAGAGGGAGGTCTGTTTGAATTTAAGGACAATAAGCTCTTGAATATACCTGTAACGAATCGAGAAATAGATCGAATTCGAAGTGCTCACGTTTATAATGATGAATTGTACCTGGCTACAAAAGGAGGGATGTTAAAGTCGTCAGACTTGAAAAACTTCAATTTAATTTCAGGATTAGGTACAGAGAGCTATTTGGGCGTCACTGGTGATGACAAACAACTTGTTTTTGCAAGAAGAAATGGGGCCGTTGTTCGAATGGATATCAAAACCAAAAAGTATACAACGTATGATTTGGGTACATTGATTGTAAACGGCTGCTATTTAGATAAAGACGAACAAATTTGGGCAAATACAAATGGTGGAATCGTTCGAATTAAAAAGAACGGAGAAATCTTACTGTTAGACCAAACAAAAGGCTTGCCTATTAATATGAGTAGTTGTTTTTTCCAAGATAATACATCCAATATTTGGGTTGGATCAAAGGGAAAAGGGATTTTTCGATTCCCTGGTTTGAGTTTTCAATATTTTGATCAAAGCACAGGTTTTTCTTCTGACCTATTTCTCAATGGTTTTCAAAAACCCAACGGAGATTTTTATTATGGAACTTACGATGAAGGAGTCGTTAAAAAAGATAGGTTAGGCAATTATTCCAAGCTCGAAATGGAGGAGGATTTTGTTTGGGCCTCTGTTCAGGATGTTAACGGTTTGGATTGGTTTGGATGCAGAAGGTCTATGATTTCCGTTGATGCCAATGATAAGATTACTACCTATAAGGAAGTGGACGGTCTTCCGGGAGAAAAAATTGTTTCATTCTTTAAGATAGATGATCAATCAATGTATATCGGTGGAAACAAAGGTGTTGTTCTTTTTGAAAATGGGATATTCACAAAAATGGGTACGCGCGACACCGAATACATGGGGACCGTTCGCGACATTGAAGTCGTAAATGGAGTGCTTTATTGTGTAAGTAATTTGGGCTTGTTTATTTATAGGAACAATAATTTTCACCCTGTAGAAGGAGTCAATTCAGTTTTTTATAGTATTCAATCGGATGAATTTGGGAATTTATGGTTGGGTGCCGAAGAAGGACTGTTTCTCTTGAAGAATGGAGAGGTGAGTCAAGTTAAACTGTTGAAAAATGATTTAGGGTCGAACTTTATCAATTTTATCAATCACCGAAATAAAAAACTTTATGTTGGAACCAATAATGGACTTTTCGTATTGTCAAATTTAGATGGGAAGGTGAGTTCTACCAGGTACGGTTTGGGAGACGGGATTCCTGATTTAGAAACCAATCTTAATTCTGGTTTTTTCGATTTAGAAGGACATTTCTGGTTTGGAACAGCGTCTGGTTTGGTACGTTTTCATCAACATGAGGAACGCTTGAAGGCTTCACGTCCACTTGCCAATTTGACAGCAATTTTAATGAATTATCAAGAGTTTGATTACGCTAAATATAGTGGTGGCTTAGACAAGAATGGTTTGCCGGAAAAATTGACTTTTCCGTATTCTAAAAACAACCTGATTTTCAAATTGGATGGTATATCGATGGTCCATCATAGAGGATTGAAATACCAGTTTTGGTTGGTCGGCTTAAATGACGATTGGTCACCCCTGTCAGATGTTTCGACATTCACATTTACAAATTTACCAGCCCGTGAATATGTCTTAAAAATGAGGGCGGTTGATATTGACGGTCGAAGGTCAGAAGTAATTACTGTTCCATTTGTGATTAATGAGGCATTTTACAACACATGGTGGTTTATTCTGATTTGTATTGTATTGCTCGGAGCAGTCATATTATTGATTTTTAGATTGCGACTGAGAAGGGTTAATGAGTTGAACGAACAAGAAAAGCTAATGTTCAAATCAAAACTATTGTCTTTGGAGCAAAAGTCCGTGAATGCAAGTATGAACAGGCACTTTATTTTTAATGCCCTGAATTCAATTCAATATTTTATTAATACACAAGATCGGTTGTCCGCCAATAAATACCTGACCAATTTCGCGCAGTTGATTCGTAAAAATTTAGATACGGCAACAACGGATCATAATACTATCTCCTTGGAAGAGGAGATTGAGCGTCTGAAACTCTATTTGTCACTAGAGTCGATGCGGTTCCAAGGCAGGTTCGAGTATGAAATCACGACCGAAGACATTGATCTCGAATCGATAATGATTCCAGCGATGATTATGCAGCCTTTTATTGAGAATAGCATAATTCATGGGATTTTACCCGATGAAGATATTAAAGGATTGATTTCCATTAATATGAAAGTGGTTGATAATATTCTTGAAATTACGATTGAGGACAATGGAATTGGGGTAAATCAAAGCATGTCCAGAAAGAGCCATTTTGAAGGAGATCACAGGTCACAAGGGATGGAGATAACATCCAATAGAATTGATTTAATCCGTAAAGTCTCCGATCAACGAATATCGCTGGAAGGTCCATATGAAGTGTTAAATGATGACCGTTCAGTCAAGGGAACACACGTTTCAATCAAAATGGAGGTCTCAAATTTGGAAAATTGAAGGTGTTCACGTATATTTGTTAGTAAGTCAATTAAAAGGATGAAAAAAATACTTATTATATCATTAACAGTAATAGGATTGGGATTTGTTTCTTGTCAAAAAGAAAACATTACTCCAGGTTCAGCTGAAAGCCCTGAACTTCCTACTTGGGAAAACGCTAGAGGTATTGATGAAGATGATTCTGAAGGTGGTGATGATGATTTCACAATTGGAGCTATTACAGATCCAAATGATGATGATGGGCCTCCATCTGATGAACCGCCAATTACAGACCCTAATGATGATAGCGGTAAAACAAAAGGAAATAAAGTGATTTCAGCTACCGTAGGCAACGGAAAGTAAAATCTATATAAAATATTTGAAAGCCATTTCTATTGCAGAAGTGGCTTTTTTTTGTGCCGTTAAATAAATGAAGTATACACTTCAAACCTTTGTGAAATATGGGTTAAAATCTTTAAGTATCTTGTTGTCACTACTTATAAAAATTTAATATTTATACATGTCTAGTAAAGTGAACGAAGCGCTTTTCGACTTGATCTCTTCAATGTCGAAATCAGAGAAACGGTATTTTAAATTGATGTCCTCTCGCCATACTATCGGTGAGGAAAACAATTACGTTCGAATATTCGATCACCTTGACAAGCAAACGGGATACGATGAAGAATTGCTTTTTGAAAAGTTTAAAGGCGAGGCATTTTTAAATAGATTTTCCATTACCAAAAAGCGATTGTACGATCACGTTCTTTCCGCACTCGATTCATTCCATAGTTCAAACTCTATTGAAGCGCAAATCCATAAAATGCTTCATTCTGCAGATATTCTATTTGAACGTTCACTTTATGATCAAAGCAGAAGAATTTTAAGAAGCGCTGAAAAGATTGCGTTGAAGTATGAGAAAACGGCTTTAATGATTGAGATTTCAACAAAACAAAAACGAATTTTAGAAACAGGCGGTTACTTAAATGTATCTGGTGCCGATTTGGTTGAATTGTCCGATAACGAAGACGTTTTTATTGACCAAATGAGAGAATACAATCGAATTTGGAGCGTGAAGAGTCAATTGTTTACTCAACTGGCTAAAAAAGGTGTAGCAAGAAGCGAAGAGGAATCAAAGAATTATACAGAGCTTTGTTCTACCTTGTTGGACAATTATAATCCAAAGAATATAACGACTGAAGGAAGGTATTTGTACAACCATACGCTGAGTGCTTATTATTATGCAATCGCCGATCTCAAAAAGTCATTGGAATATTTAAAACTCAACCTGGAGTTGTTTAATGAAACACCTAAGGAGCTTACAATTGAGCCAAACAAGCAAGTCTCAGTGCTCACAAATGCAATTTATATTTCAGATAAGATAGGGGAGTACAGGACTGCAATTGTCTACCTGAATCAATTAAAGAGCTTAGCGCACAACACAGATTCGAATGAAGATCTTGAAATTAAATTGTTTTCAAGCGTAAGCAGTATTGAACTAAGTATGAACCTCCGCAAGGGAGCATTTAAGGAAGCATCAAAAATTGCTATTGATATCGAACAGAAACTTTTAGGATTTGGCGGTAAAATAACGTCAACGCGACGGGCGTTTTTGGAGTTCAAAATTGCTGTTGCTTACATCGGAGTGGGAGAATTCAACACCGCTTTGAAATGGGTGAATAAAATTTTGAACGACTCTGAATTAGACAAAACTGAAGATATCATTGGTTTTACTCAATTGTTGGACCTATTGATTCACATTGAATTAAACCATGATAAATTGCTGCCTTATTCACTTAAGAGTACACAGCGTTTTTTCAAAACGCGAAATAGAATGTACAGCTTTGAAAAAGTGTTCCTTCAATTTATTGGTCGCCTCGTGAAATGCAAAGACCATTTCGAAATGGAAAAAGAATGGGAAGATTTATACAACGATTTGGCTGCAATAACCAATGATGATATATTCGAAAGCGTTGCATTGGATTACTTCGATTTTCAATCTTGGGCAGAATCCAAGCTTAAAGGAAAATCGTTCGACACAGTTGTACGCGAAAAGTACAACAGAACAATCAGAGCTGCTTCTTAGTTTTTCTTATTAAAGTGATCCCAACCTTGAGCTTGCAGTTCCACAAGAGAACCGGCTTTGTCAACGTGGTAAATCCCTTCCGATTTATCTGTCATGTGCCCAATGAACGTCATGTGTGGATTGCCTTTTATCTTATCAAAATCCTTTTGTTTTACAGTGAATAAAAGCTCAAAATCTTCTCCACCATTTAGCGCACACGTCACAGGGTCTAAATTAAACTCTAGAGCAGATGTGGAAGTTGTCGTGTCGATTGGAATTTTTTCACCGTAAATATGGCATCCAACTTCACTCGATTTACATAAGTGCATTATCTCAGAAGCTAATCCATCCGAGATATCAATCATTGAACTAGGCACAACATCTAATTCTTTCAAGAATTTGATGATGTCAACCCGGGCCTCAGGTTTTAATTGACGTTGCATGATATAGTCGTGACCGTCCAAATCTGGTTGAATGTTTGGATTCGCTTTGTACACTTCTTTTTCCCTTTCGAGAAGTTGCAGTCCCATATAAGCAGCGCCTAAGTCACCAGTTACTACAAGCAAATCAAATGCGTTTGCGCCAGATCGATAAGAAATGTCTTTTTTAGCAGCACGACCAATCGCTGTAATGCTAATCGTAAGTCCAGTGAGAGATGAAGTAGTGTCTCCACCAACTAAATCGACATTATATGCTTTACAAGCAGCGTTGATTCCATCGTACAACTCTTCAAGAGCCTCAATTGGGAAACGGCTAGAAACAGCAATAGAAACTGTAATCTGTTCCGCCACTCCATTCATTGCGCAGATGTCAGAGACATTAACGGCAACTGCTTTGTAGCCAAGATGCTTTAAAGGCATGTACATCAGATTGAAATGGACGCCTTCAATAAGCATGTCTGTTGAGATAAGCATAGAAGTATCATCAGATATGGAAATAACAGCGGCGTCATCACCAATTCCAAATTCAGTTGATTCGACTTTTTTATCAACATCTTTTGTCAAGTGATCAATCAATCCGAATTCACCTAGTTGATTTACATCTGTACGTTTCTCGCTCATCACAGTTTTTTTTGCAAAGTTAAAAAAGGAAGGTTAATAGTCCTAACTTATTAGGGATGGACTTTTTGATTCTGTCCTTGTTCAATAAGCCTCAACACTTATCCAAGACGTTCCGCCCCGTTTTAGAACAGTCCAGTTTTTGGCACCAAGAATTGAGGTTTATTTCTGGATATTTATTTTGATCTGAGCTCATCTTATTGGTAGTAATTGAAATATAAAAACACACCATCTTTAGGTAATAAAGATTAGTATTTATACTCAGTATATAATGAGTAATTATACTTTTTTTCTAGTTTATATGTATACTATAGACGATTTTGACGCGAATGTGATTTTAGAATTGAAGATTGGATTACTAGTGATTTATCGCCTCATTATCAAGTGCTTGTAAAGGTTTAGGTTACTTGCTTTTTAATCTTGCGTACATGTTACATAGCGAGTTGCACTATTTGCGCATTATTGATGTTAAATATACCTGATTTTGATATTCAGTTTTGATCGTACAGTTTTGATAATCAAAGGATTACAATTGTTTCAAAAATGTAAATTATATATGAATTAATTGTAATATTTGGTTTCACGCTTGCACAAGCATATATTGATTGAAATCAACTTAATTATACATGGGGTAATATGTTGTCGCTTTCTGCCTTCTCTATACTAGCCCCGTTAATCGTTGGATTCATTCATTTTCAGAAACTTGCATTGAATATGAAGATCCTATACATTTTGATCGTGATTACATTTGTAATGGAAGCGGCCGCCTTGATTCTTAGGCTTCAAGGTATTCGCAATTTGTTCATCTTCCATTCTTATGTTTATGTCGAAATCACGGTGGTAACGATGATTTATTACCGCCTTTTTGATACGTTTCGATGGAAATTTATTGCCGTAATACTTTACGTGGTCTTCATTGGTTTTTCCATCCTTAATGTTAAGTATGTCGAAGGTTTAGATGTTTTTAATTCCAATCAACGCTATGTAGAAGGCTTGATGATTATTCTATTGTGTGTTACTTATTTTGTACAGTTAATGTGGCGGGCGGAACATCGACACCTTCACAACCTCCCTTCGTTTTGGCTCAATTCTGGGTTTCTAATTTATTTTTCAGGGACCTTGTTTCTTTTTATGCTCGGCAGTGAATTGATCCAAAGAGATCTCGGAATTTTTTGGGAAATACATGCCTTATTGAATATTCTATTAAATACCGTTTACTTAATTGCGCTTTTGAAAGCTAAAAAGCAGTTTGTCGAAACCAAACAATGAATCACTTTTTAATATACGGCTCAATCGTAATGGTGTTTTTGGCCATTTCAATCGTCTTGTTCGTTCTTTTTCATCAACGAAAAATGTATCTCAAGCATCATAAAATCAATGAATTAGATATTGTGAATCAGCGCGAGCTATTGCAGGCTGAGATTAACGCAACGGAAAGAACTCAGAAGCGAATAGCTCAGGAATTACACGATCAAACCGGGGCTTCCTTAACGTCTCTGAGGTTTTATATTGCCCAAATGGGAGATGATGTCAATCACAAAGATAAAATGAACCAGATGATTACTGAAACTGCTGATTTTGTAAAGAATATTTGCAATGAAATGCTTCCCTATATCTTGAGTGAAGCAGGGCTCATCGGATCTATTAGTGATATGACTGATCGATTAAACGAAACAACATGGGTCAAGGTCAAGTTTGTCCAAGTTGAAATTGATGAAACCATAAGCTAACTCCCAACGAAGAGTTGGCCCTGTATCGAATAGCTCAGGAGCTTCTTAACAATTTAATAAAATATGCAGAATCAACTTATATTGATCTTTTTCTTACTTTGAACACGGATGAACTTAAATTAGAGATCATTGACGACGGTACTGGGGTTATTCCGTCTTTAGACAGTCACACAAATTTCTTTGGTCTTCGAAATATTGTAAGTAGATTGCAGTATATTGGTGCCGAAATGGTTAGAACGACGAGACGCCAACGAGGAACTACTGTACTAATAAGAAAAGCACTGAATGAAAAATAAAATCACAATAGGAGTTGCTGAGGATCAAAAAATCTATCGTAATGGTTTGATTACTATGCTAAATGATAGTGATGATTACAAAGTGACTATCGAAGCAGAGAGCGGAATGGAAATGCTAGTGAAGATGAAAGGCAATGTTCCAGATGTTGTTTTATTGGATTATCGAATGCCAGAATTGAACGGAATCGAAGTGGCTAAGAAAATTCGTCAGAAATATGAAGCCGTAAAAATTCTATTGTTGTCTATGTTTGATAACCAAGAGTTCGTAGTTCAGGCCGTTGAATGCGGAGCAAACGGGTATTTATCTAAAGATGACGATCCAGATGAAATTATTAAAGCCGTTGATAGTGTCTTATCAACTGGGTATTATTTGAATGACAGAACATCTAAGTGTTTAATCGGAGAACTGGTTCGACAAGGAAAGGTTGTTCCTAGTTTTGAGGGTGTTGTTGAATTCTCAAGAGTCGAAATGCAGATTATTAATTTCATCTGTGAAGAAAAGTCGGCTACTGAAATTGGAGTTTTACTTTACAGAAGCAAAAGAACCATTGATGGTTATCGATCTGGAATTATGAAAAAGATTGGTGCTAAAAATGTTGTTGGAATTGTAATGTATGCTGCCAAACATAAATTAGTCGAAATGTAATTACAAGAACTAATCAACCTTGCCGATTCTATAGATCGGCAATCGTTTTCTTCTCTACTACCTTTAGAATACTATCTCGTACTTCGATCATTGCATGATTCAGCTCACAAGCATCCTCGCTTACACAATCATCACACTTTTCATAATAGTTTAGACTAACACAAGGAAGCCATGCAATTGGACCTTCTAACGCCCTGAAAATTGCAGCCATTGTAATTTGATCTCCAGGTTTAATCAAATAATACCCTCCACCTTTGCCTTTCTTAGAACCTAGAAACCCCTTTTTCTTCAAATCAAGCAGAATGGACTCTAAGAACTTTTGAGATATATTTTGCGTCGTAGCTATCTCCGAGATTAAGACAGGTTTGCCTTCGGTTTGCTTTGATAGATAACTCAGAGCCTTAAGCCCATATTTCGTGCGTTTAGATATCATTAGCTAAAATTAAAACTAAATGGCAAATTCGATCTACAATTTGAGGTTAATATTCTGTGTAATCTTTCCGCTGTTAAGTACAACTTTAAAAGCCAAAGGATCGAATAAACTTATTTTCGTGAAAATAACATTCGATGAAAGCGTTACTTGCTAAAGAAATCATTGGAAATTGAAAGAACGTATTCAAATGTATTTCTTGCTGCGGTGATAATGAAAGATGACGGTCTTAAAAGAGGCATTGAAACTTGTTGATGAAGCTACTGAAAGCGCTATTGAAGGCGGAAAGAGGGATGGGTGAAGTATATTCTGGAGAAAACAGGAGAATGGGAATAATTTACACACATTCGTTTTGAAAAACGTTCCAAATAGAATCCACAAATAAATTTAAATCCGTTAATTATCGATTACACAGTAGCTTTAAGGATTTGAGATTCTCTTATTTAAGAAATTAGTGGTATTTTACTACCGCTAAAACAAATACTTATTTAATTACTGTACTTATGAAACAAGCTCTCCTCATCTTGGGACTGCTATGCTTTGGATTAAATTCCTTTGCGCAGACCTTTGACTCCAAATTTCTTGATGGAACGATAATGTTCCAGCTTAACGATGAACCTACTACAATTGCAAACCTTGTTCGATCAAGGGACACAAGAGAAACAGGTCTCCCTGTGAACATTAATGATTACCCTGAACTGGCGAAAGTTTTCAGTGGAATTACGATCACAGATTTTGAAAAGCCAAGCTACTTTACTGGCAAGCCTGCATTGATGAAAATTTTCAGAATCGAATTTGCTGAATTTGCTAAAATCGATTGGTTAATTCGTGAATTGGAAAAAATTGGATCGGTAACGTTTGCCGAAAAAGAACCAATTTACACATTCGATTTTGTTCCAAATGACACATTCCACACAGGAAACAATAAGTGGTACCATGATTTGGTTGGGTCTGAAAATGCTTGGAATATTAGCACGGGCTCTAGCACTGTTAAAATTGCAATCGTTGATAATGCCGTATTCGGTGGACACTCTGATTTAACGACTTTCTTAGAACGGGATGTTGCCGATGGTGATAATGACGCAACTCCTCCAGACGATGTGAACGTCGATTTTGGTTGGTCACATGGAACACATTGTGCAGGTCTTGCAACAGCTGATATTAATAACGCAACTGGAATTGCTTCAATTGGAGGTAATGTTCAATTGATTGCGATCAAAACAACTCCAGATAACGCTACTTCTTCCGGAAGTATTTGGTACGGTTATTCAGGTGTTCAATGGGCATGTCAAAATGGTGCTAACGTAGTTAGCATGTCCTACGGAAGTGCTTCTTCAAGTGCTGCTATGCAAACGTTGATTGATTCTTACCCGGGCGTTGTCTTTATGGCAGCCGCTGGAAATGATGGGAATACAACACTTCAATATCCAGGAGCTTACAACAACGTTATTTGCGTTGGTTCTGTAAACTCTACCGATTTAAAATCAAGTTTCTCTAATTACAACGGGGGAACTCCTTTCGTCGATATCGCAGCACCAGGAGGTTATTCTTTCGGTGGATTGTTAAGTAGTGTTTATACGGCAGGTGGTAACAACTACGCTCAAATGGGGGGAACTTCAATGGCGACTCCATTTGCTGCAGGTTTGGTTGGACTTATGTTGAGCATCAATCCAACAATGACACCAGCGGCTGTTGAAGCATGTATGATTTCAACAGGAGTAAATATTAATCAAAATATCGGACCTAGAATTGATGCGCTTGCAGCGATTCAATGTGTTCAGTCAACATTAAACGGAGATCCGATTCCTTATTTCTCTGGAACTCCTCTTTCAATTGTCGAAGGGGACAATGTTGCTTTTACAGACCTTTCAGTTGATGGTGGAAATGCAATCACAAATTGGACATGGACGTTTACTGGTGGAACACCAAATACGTTTATTGGTCAAAACCCTCCAGCTATTCAGTACAATACGGCTGGCTCATACGATGTTTCTCTGTCAGTTACAAACAGTCAAAATACGGTTGTTACATCTGAAGTAGCCTACGTTAACGTTACAATTGCTCCCTATGGTGATTGGATTGAACAAGTTTCTGGATTCACAACCGCAAGTGTTGGGATCAACTACATTTCAATTGTAGATCCGAATGTTGTTTGGGCAACAGGGTACGACGGGTCTGGTGGAGCTGCAAACCTTCAAACTTTTACAAAAACCACGGATGGAGGATTAAACTGGACACCAGGAACCATTGATGTTCAGGATGCTGGGTTGGGTATTTCAATGCTGTCAGGAGCAAATTCAACAACAGCGTGGTTAGCGGCTTATCCAACTGCCGGTGGTCAAACAGGTGGAGTTTGGAAAACGACAAATGGCGGTACTTCATGGACACGTCAAAATACGGCAACATTTAACAATGCGGCTTCATTTACAAACGTAGTTCACTTCTGGGATGCAAACTCTGGCTTCTGCCAAGGGGATCCAATTAGTGGTGATTTCGAATTGTATACAACAACGAATGGGGGTACCACTTGGACGCAAGTTCCAGGAGGAAATATTCCAAATCCAACAAATGGAAATGAATTCGGTTACACAAGACAAATTGATGTAATTGGTGATAACGTTTGGTTCTCGACGAGTCTTGGTCGTATTTACCACTCAGCGGATAAAGGTTTAACATGGAATGTATTTAACACTCCTGTTGCCGATTTCGGAGGAGCGGTTACAGCAGGTACTTCAGCGAATTTCTCTTTCTCATCTGCAACGGACGGTTTGATTGTCGATAATGCAGGAACGGTTTACAGAACAACAAATGGTGGAACAAGCTGGACAACAGTTACAACCACTGGAAGTGTTTATACAAATGGTCTTTGTTTTATTGAAGGAACAAATACGGCCTTCACAACAGGAGCTGGTGCAGGTGTTTCAGGTTCTTCATACAGTACGGATGGAGGAACGACATGGAACATTATCGATACAGAACAACACCTGTATTGTGAATTGAGCACACCATCTATTGGTTGGTCAGGTTGGTTCAATGTTGATAATACAACCGCAGGAATGTGGAAGTGGAATGATTTATCATCTTCTTTGGTGGCTGATTTCAGTGGAACAAACACAACGACTTGTTCAACGTCTCCAGTT
>JBLHVW010000105.1:0-13744 GCA_047628775.1 Salibacteraceae bacterium
GGGGGCTCTCGAATTTATAATTCCAGCTTTACAAGTTGGATTTCCACGAACTCCTATTCAGAAGGAAACTTTCCGATCCCGAGAAACCTTGCCTCTAATGATGGAACGATTTGGATTGCAGATCAAAACAATGGTTTGGTAAAATTCACCGCTCCCTTTCAAACGGAAGTTATATCGTTCTCAGGACCGCCCAAAAGTGCTTTTTATGGAATGGGTTATTCAAGAGGAAAAATGGCCTTTGTTAGTGGAGGCTTGTCGCTTTCTCAGCCAACTTTCAATAAATCGGGGATGTACACCTTAGAAAATGAAGAGTGGGAATTGCACAGCAGAACTACTATTCCAGAGTGGGCGAACGACTTGGTTTTTGATCCATTGTCAGTGTCAATTGACCCAGATGACAACTCAATAATGGCCGTTGGAGGATATAGCAATACCCCTTTGTCAATTATAAATACAACCGCAGGAACGGTTGATACAATTTCGCCTATAAATTCATTGCTTGAAGCTAGTGTGTTTGGGAATGGCTGGTCATACATCTCTGAAGTTGAGTTTGATGATGGAGGAAATTTGTGGGTGTTAAATGGACTAAGTAATGAACCTTTAAAAGTGTTAACATCGGACAATGAATGGTATTCGTTTTCATTGGGATCTTCTGCTAAGAGTAAATTCACCGATAAAATGGTGATTGATTACAATGGGAACAAATGGATGGCAATTCGCGGATCTGGATTGTTTGGATATAATGATCAGGGAACGGTTTCCACAGCATCAGATGATCAAATGGTGAATTTAACAACTGGAGCAAATACTGGAGCTTTACCATCGAATGAAATTTCTGCGTTAGCCGTTGATTTTGATAATGAAATTTGGATCGGTACAGAAGCAGGGTTTGCAGTTCTTTACAATTCAGATGGTGCTTTTGACGCAGCTGATGGAGATTATAATGCACAACGAATTAAGATCGAGTTTGAAGGAAACGTAGAATATGTTTTAGGTTCAACGGGGATTACAGATATTGAAGTGGATGGCGCAAACAGAAAGTGGTTTGGAACAGCAAACGCCGGAATTCTTTTATTATCCGCAGATGGATTGGAAATTCTGGAACACCATACGATGGAGGATTCACCTTTAATTTCGAATAATATTCTAGATTTAGAGCTCAATCAAGAAACGGGAGAGTTGTTCATTATTACGGACAAAGGATTGATTTCATACCGAACGAATGCGACCTATGAAGATCCAAATTATGCAGACGTTCAAATTTTTCCAAATCCTGTTCGTCCTGATTTTGATGGACCGATCACAATGCAAGGAATTCGATACAACTCGGATGTGAAAATAACGGATGTTGCAGGAAACCTCGTTTATCAAACTACATCGAATGGTGGAACGGCGACCTGGAGTGGAAGAACCTTAACCGGAGAAAAAGTGAAGTCAGGAATTTATTTGATCTGGACCGCAGCAAACGAAGGTAAAGGACGTCAAGTTGGCAAAATTGCAATTGTGAATTAAGCTATGAAAGCCGTAGACGAAGGGATTTTTTTACATCGATCGTCCTACTCAGATTCTAGCTTAATTACGACATTCTACACGCGAGATAAGGGGCTTCAAAAATTTGTATTTAGAGGGGGAAAGAAAAAAGGACATCAAATGTATCCGCTGTCTGTTTCGGAGTTAAATTATTACGGAAGAACGGAAAGTGAACTTCTGAATTTAACGACTGCCCAGGCGACATCGAACCACACCTTTCAATTCGATCCTGTTAAATCGACAATTGCATTTTTCATTGCGGAGACCATTCGGAAATGTGTAATCGACAACGACTTGGACAATGTTACCTACGCTTTTTTGTCTTCTGAAATAAACCGATTAAATGCTTCGGAGGATTGCTCATTGTTTCCAATTGAGTTCATGGTGTCGTTTGCAGAACTGCTCGGGTTTCAGCCTCTCGTCGAAAATGAAGGACTCATTTTTGATTTGGATGAAGGAATTATTAGCCACTCGAATAGTCGCTTAAACAGAACGGCAGAAGGCGAACATATTCGACTCATCTCAGCGCTTATTGTTGGCCGAACCGTTATTGGGTTCATTGATAGAGAAGTCCGCGAAAAGGCTTTAGAAACATTGATGGCCTACTATCAAATCCACATTCCTAGATTGAAGAAATTTGAAACGTATGAAATTATTAGAGAAATTCTAAGCGCGTAAGAAAGTGATTTAATGGTTTATTCTTGACGGATTAAGAAACTTCTTCATTGATTTACTTTATCTCTCTTATTGAAAAGAAGCATACTTCTGAAGAGGAGTGATTGCCGTGTGACTTATTCACACCCGAGACCACAAAAAAAACCAAACAAAGAAGCCGTCTCTGTTCAACAGAAACGGCTCAAATAGCGGTGGTGTTTCTTTTTATTTTTTAGCTTCCTTGATAAAAACATTGGTAAGGTTCATCTCCTCCATTGGAGAAGCCTTGAAGTTTCTTATTCTTGCGTTAACTATCACAATGTGATCATCAGTTAGAATTGGCATAACCGCCGCGTTGTCTACAATCATTTGATCACATTTGTTGTAAAGAGCGTTTCTTTTTTCAAGGTCACTTTCTAACAATGCTTTTTCGAAAGTTGCGTCAAATTCAGCATTTCGGAATTTGTATGAATTTACTGCAGAACCGTCAGTGATGTTTGGGCTGTAAAACATAGCAAGGAAGTTCTCAGGGTCTGGATAATCTGCAATCCAACCCGATCTCCAAATTTTTGCTTTTCCTGAGTTTATCACCGCTTCGCGTTCAGCACTTGAAACAATAACGATGTTCAAATCTACGCCAACATTTGCTTTCAATTGTTCGGCAACAGCTGTACATGCTTTGTGAATAGAAGACCCTTCAGTACTGTTCACATAGAAATCAAGTTTTGGGAAGTTCTTACCATTTGGGTAACCTGCTTCTCTCATTAATGACTGCGCTTTGGCAACATTAAACTTATGCCCATTAATGTTTTTACTTGGATAATCTTTCATGTCAGGAACGAAGCCATTTGTTGCTGCCCATCCTTCCCCTTGAAGATCCAAATCGATAATTTGCTTTCTATTTACCGCCAAGTTGAATGCCTTACGGATGCGAACATCTTTGAATTCTTCGCTGTCATTCGCCATTGCAATGTAACTCATACTCATACTCTTTTCAGAGTCAACTTTATGCTTTACGTTTTTTCCGTTTTGTGCCTCAATCAAAGTCCCTAGAACATGCTGTATTTCTTCAACAGGCAATTCCATAACCAAATCAATTTTTGATTTACCAAAGGCAAGCAAGGCAGCTCTTTGATCTTTTGCATACGTCATTGAAACCTTAGCTAAGAAAGGCAAACGGTTTCCGAAATCATCTTTTCTCCAGTATTCAGGGTTTCTTTTTAAAACTATTTTACTTTCTGTCCACGATTCCAAAGCAAATGGCCCAGAACCAACAGGATGTTTGCCTGCATTTTCACCATATTTAGTATAGGCTTCTTTCGGCGTGACCCCAAGAGATCTGTGCGTAAGAACTTTTTCAAACCCTACGAACGATTGCGTCAATGTAATTTCAACTGTATACTTTCCCTTGATCTTCACACCGGGAACTCCGCTTTTTGGAAGATTGCTTTTTGACTTTTCAAAGAAGTTTCTACCTCCTTCAATTCTGTCAACAAGCAAGTAATGAATTTGATTTTTCTTTAAACCAGAACAAGCCATGTCCAATGTGAATTTCACATCTTCGGCAGTCAATTCATGCGATTTTCCTCCAAAGCAATCGTCTTTGTGGAACTTAATCCCTTTTCGAATTTTTAGTGTATAGACCTTCGCGTCGTTACTCACCGTAAAGCTTTCTGCTACCGCAGGGCTTACTTGTCCAGACTCCGGATCAACACTTAATAATGGCTCATATATTTGAGTTAACAAACGCATTGAGTTAGACGTTACAGTAAATGTTGGGTAGAGAGTAGTGACCTTTTCGGTAGACATGAATTTGAATTCACCGCCGTATTTTTTACCTCCTTTTGCTTCCAAAACCTCCGCCTCTTCTGTTTTTTCAGAGCATGAGCCGAAGATTACACTTGTTACAATAAATAATGAAATAATTTTAAATCGCATAGTTTTACACACTTTTTAGCAGGCTAAGTTAGAAAAAATGCGCGAGTTTGAGCGGCATTTGTAACTTCACTTTTCCTCCGAGATTCCAAGTTGGTTACGGAATGTGGAGACGAAAGGTTCTAAAAAAGTGAGAATATTTTAGTATCCAATTTTAGACCGAACTCTTAAAAGAACATCGGAAGCCACTGAACGTGCGCGTTCTGCACCAATTTTTAAAGCGTTTTCAACTTCTTGAGAGTTGTTTATTAAGTAATTATACCTTTCGCGTTCTGCCTTAAAGCGATCACAAATAACTTCGAAAATTTCTTGCTTCGCATGACCGTATCCATATCCTCCTGCTAAATATTTCGTGCGCATTTCCTCAATTTGACTTTCGGATGCGACCAAACTATGCAGCGCAAATGCATTGCAAGTTTCTGGATCTTTTGGCTCCTCAAGTCCTTTCGAATCAGTTTCAATTGTCATTATCTTCTTGCGAAGCTTCTTGTCAGGTAAGAATATGTTAATGAAATTATCCCGTGACTTACTCATTTTTTCTCCGTCGGTACCAGGAATTAACATGGTGTCTTCTTTAAAACTAACCTCAGGTAAAACAAACGTTTCTCCCATTTCGCTGTTGAATCTTCGAGCAACATCTTGTGTATATTCTAAATGTTGTTTTTGATCTTTTCCAACGGGAACAATTTCCGCATCGTACAATAAAATATCCGCTGCCATAAGCATTGGGTAGGTAAACAACCCCGAGTTTACATCTTCCAAACGGTCGGCTTTGTCTTTGAAGCTAGTTGCCAGTTTCAGTCTTGAGTATGGGAAAAAGCACATCAAATACCAAGATAATTCTGTTACTTCGGGAACATCACTTTGGCGGTAAAAGATTACTTTTTCGGGATCAAGTCCGCAGGCAAGCCAAGTAGCGGCAGTGGATAAGGTATTGCTTCTCAACTCTTCGCCATTCTTAATTTGAGTTAGGGAATGTAAATCAGCAATAAATAAAAAGGATTCGTTTGAAGCGTCTTTCGACATCTCGATTGCAGGAAGGATCGCTCCCAATAAATTTCCTAAATGTGGAGTTCCTGTGCTCTGAACGCCAGTTAAAATACGTGCCATAATTGCTACTTGTTGTTGGGGTAATTGTCCAAAGCGAAATTAATCAATTTGCAGGAAGTTTAACCACAGAGGTGAAGGGAATTGGTAGGGTTGTGTTTTAACTTTTAACCGCGGAGACGCAAAGGACAATTGAAGCGTATCTGATGAGACACTAGGCTTGCGTGCTGTAAACCATAAATACGCAAGCTCTAGAATTAGCAGATGGTATTGAATCTTTGTGCAGCAAAGAAAACGAATTCACTTGTTAATTGAAGATTAAGTTAAGTCCCCTTGGGTCTCCGTGGTTAACCAAATACAGCCTTCAATGGTTCAGCGCTTCAAAATAAAATGAAAATTCAAGCGTTATTCAGTCGTATGAAAACGACTGTACTACTTATTTTTATTCTGATGTATAGTTCCTCGTATGCACAGGAACACTTCGTAGGACTGAGCACGGGCTTGTCTGTTGGTTTGTCAGAAAGGGAATCGTACGAACATTTTGAAAAGGTTTTTGGGTTTTCTGGAAGCGCATTTTATTTGTATAAAAAGAATCGTTTTATAACCAAAACATCTCTCGGAGCTCAGCAAAAAGGGTTTTCACAATCTTTGATTTTTACGGATGCTACCGGCACAATTTTAGGCGAAGGAAACAAGGAAAACACGCGCTACAATTATGGAACACTGGAACAATTGGCTGGATTAGAATTTGGCAATAAATTGTACGGTTCGATAATGGCCGGAATTTCAGGGTCTTATTATTTTCGTACTAGGGTTTCTGCTGACCAGTTTGAACTTGAAAATGGGTCTCTCGTTCCGCGTTATGTATATAAGTTCAGTAATCTTGAAAAGCTTGATTTCGCTGCTGTAATAGAGGCGGAAATAGGGGGGAAGTGTGAGTCCGGGGGAAGTTTGTTTGCAACGGCGAGCTACAATCGCGGGTTGAAAAATGTCCGCTATGAGAATGACCTCGAGAGTACGCCTTGGAAAAACCACTATTTGTCTTTGCGAATTGGATACCGACAGAACTTTGGAAATACCGAACGAGAATAATCCTGTTTGCTCATAACAACGTCTATTTTGCTAAATTTAGACCGTGAAAACTATTTTGGGAATCTTCGGGCTAATATGGAAGCTATATATAGCAGCTGTATTTGTTATTAGCGCAGTTTTTCTTTATCCAGTTATAGCGACAATGCTTGGCAATCCGAATAATAAGAAAATGGCATTCAAAATGTTCGTTTTTTGGAGTTGGATGTTTCGATTCTTGTGTTTTTACGGAGTCAAAAAAGTTAAGGACAGCAAATTACCGGAGGGCCCTTATTTGATTGTTGCCAATCACACTTCTTATCTAGATATCTTCCTGATGTACTCCTTCCTCTCAAATGAGCCGTTTTTGTTTTTGGGTAAAAGTGAAATATTGGCGTACCCCTTGATCAAGACTTATTTCAAGAAAATGAACATTCCTGTATTTCGCGACAACACACGAAAAGCGGCGAAATCTTTAATTCAAGCATCCAGAGAAGTTAAAAACGGTTGGTCAATCATGATCTTTCCAGAAGGTGGAATTCCCGATAACGATAGCCCAAAAATGATTGAGTTTAAGCAAGGCGCGTTCCGATTGGCGAAAAGCTTAAAGATTCCAATTGTCCCGATTTCGTTTACGAACAACCACAAATTATTTTCAGACCCAACGAATATTTTGGGCCTTGCTCGGCCTGGAATAAGCCATGTGCATATACATGAATTTATTTCTACAGAAGAGATCGAACTGTTATCGCAAGAAGAATTGAGTCGGAAATGTTTTGACATTGTTAATGCGCCAATTTTGATTGCCAACCCAGAAGTGACCAAGAATTAAATATTCAGACGCCTTTTTCTTACATTTGTACCAGATGAAAATTACAGACGAAACAGTAGATCATATTGCGCACCTTTCTCGTTTAGAGTTTGAAGGCGAAAAAAGAGTTGCCATTAAAGCGGATTTGGAACGAATAATCAGTTTCATGGATAAACTTCAAGAAGTTGACACAGAAAACGTTGAGCCACTTATTTTCATGACGAATGAAATCAATCGCTTGAGGGATGATGTTTCGGAAGATACTTTAACACAAGAGGAAGCGCTGAAAAATGGACCGAAAACGGATTCTGATTATTTCAGAATTCCAAAGGTGCTGAGCAAGTAGGACGGTTCTGTTTAAAACTCCCAACTGTGCTGATCCAACTCGCTAACGCACGCCGTTAACAAATCGATACTTCCTTGAATATCATCTTTGTTCGCCATTTCAATCACTTGATGCAAATGACGCGTTGGAATAGAAACCGCTCCTGCAATGGATCCGCCTTCTGTCATTCTTTGAATTCCAGCCGTGTCCGTTCCTCCTGCAGTTAGTATTTCCGGTTGCCATTTAATGCCGTGCTTATCAGCTGTCTTTTTCATATAAGCCACCATTCTGTAATCGCAAATGGTAGAAGCGTCCATAATTTTAATAGCCGTTCCTTCGCCTAATTTCGTGATTTTTTCGTGCTCTGCTGCTCCAGGTAAATCAAAGGCGATTGTCGTATCCAATCCAAACCCAAAGTCTGGATTAATACGCATTGCAGAAACATTTGCTCCGCGAATTCCAACTTCTTCTTGAACCGTAAAAACACCGTATAAATCGTGCGGAATTTCTTTACCTTTTAGGTTTCTCAATGTTTCAATTAAAATGAAGACCGCCAACCTGTTGTCCAATGATTTTCCATTAACGCAGTTTCCCATCTCGATAAACTCACGTTCTCGCGTAATAGGGTCTCCGATTGAAACGAGTTCTTTAACTTCTTCTCCTGTCAATCCTGTATCGATAAAGTAATCCTTGATCTTCGCGATTTTATTGCGCTCTTCCGTCGTCATTACGTGAATCGGTTTTGACGCCATCACTCCAATTACGTCCTTTTTACCATGAACTATTACACGTTGCGCCGTCAATGTCTTCGGATCAAACCCTCCAAGTGTATGGAAACGAATAAATCCACTGTCGTCGATATGCGTCACAATAAAACCGATTTCATCCATGTGCGCTCCCACCATAACTCGCTTATCGCTTTTTCCTCGCTTGATCGCATAAACATTACCCATGTTGTCTATTTCAACTTCATCGGCTAGTTCTTTAATCTCTTTTAAAACAAGTTCACGCACTTTTTGTTCGAATCCTGGTGCACCAGGCGTTGTGCAAATTGTATTTAATAATTCGGTGTTGATTGACATATATTTTTCTTTCTTGAATAAAAGTAATAATCATTTTCAGAACATTAACTTTGCAACGTGAGTAGAGTTTTATTTCTTGCCATTTTTATTTTCGTTGGCATCGGTTTCACCTATTATTTTGTGTCTTTGGATGCAAATAAAGAAGACCCCCTTCCCATTATAAATCCTGTCGATATTGAAGAGGAAATGGTTGACCCTGAATTGATTCGAGTGGGTCGTGGACACAAAGTTGGCGACTTTTCATTTCTAAATCAAGAAGGAAAAACGATTACATCGGATGAGGTGAAAGGTAAAATTCACGTAGCGGAATATTTTTTCACTACTTGCAAATCGATTTGTCCAATCATGACGGAACAAATGCAACGCATTCACAATGAATTCAAACAGAACGATGAATTAAAGTTATTGAGTTTCACTGTTGATCCAGAAGCGGATACTGTGGCTCAAATGAAGTGGTATGCAGACATTCATGACGCTGACGCAAAGCAATGGCACTTTTTAACGGGAGATAAAGAAGAATTATACCAACTTGCGAGAAGGTCTTATTTTGTATTAAAACCAGCCGAGGCTCAAAACCTTGGCGATGCAGGAAGTGATTTCATTCACACGAACAACTTTGTTCTTGTTGATATTCAATCTAGAATTCGCGGGTATTACGATGGAACTTCGGAGTTAGAAGTAAGCCAACTTATCCACGACATTTATTTGTTAATGAAGGAGCAAGAGTAGGTATTCCGCACTCTTCCTAAACACTATTCCGATTATTATTGTAGTGACAACCTTTCTTTCGGATGCGCGTCGGGGAGCTTGGAATTTCTAATAGGACTAAAGCCAGATTAGTATGGCTATAATTAGTGATGTCATCGACAGACCAACGATAATCCCAATTTGTAATTTTCTTTCTGTACTTCACTTCCCGAATGTGAATTTGTTTCTTGGTTTCAGGAATGAACGTTATTTTTATTCGACTCATCAGATTCTCTTAATTACGCTTGCGCTGTATTTTGAAGAACGGTTTCAACTTTCCCTTTATGGATTTCCCTGCTTCGAGAAAAATGGAGAACAACTGCTTGATTCTATTTGTTGGCTCAATTTCTGTAATTTTGATCCATGAAAAACACGCTACTCTTTTGCTTTTTAGCACTTTCGTTCATTGGTTTTTCTCAGGATCAGGTTATTCTGAGAGACGGCCGAGTGAAACATGTTGAAATTACTGAAGTCAATGAAAAGGAAGGACTGCTTTATTATATCAGAGGCAAAAAAACACTTTCCTATTCTTTGAAAGATGTCTTGGAATATGAAAAAGACGGACAGGCTTACTCTAAAAATTTAAAATCGGATAAGTTCGAAAAACAAGTTGTTTCCTCGTATAAGACGCATTCAACATTTTTCAAAAGACCTCCGAAATTCGAGTACAGCCCTTATTCAATTTCCGCGAGCTTTGGAATGCCGTTTTCGAACCGTTATCAATTTACCGCAATTAACTTATTCTTCACTGTTAATCAGAGAATTAGCATTGAGCCTGAATATAGATTTGCCGATTGGTTCTCGCTTAAAGTGCCAGTAGTTTTTGGTTTAAATACACAGAGTGATGTAATCGAAACGAAGGGTTTGACATCCGAGCTGGGTTATTCTGATTATAAATATCCTCATACAGATCCGGGGGACAGAGAAGATCATTATGGAGTAGTTTACAATTATGTATCCAATAACAATTATAATTCTCAGTCGCCAGAGTCAGTCTCAAATTATGGATCATACGGGAGGGGTCCATATCAACCAGGACTGCACACAAGGGAGTTAAAATTTCAAATTGGATTGGCTCCAAAAATTTATCCTATGAGAGGTAAGATGTTTTCATTTTATTTCAGTCCTTCAATACATTTTGGAATTGGTAATTATAATCAGGTGGACTACTTTGCCAATTTTGTGAAAGATCCGTATACCAATAATGATGGGGTTTTAGTTGAAAGCTGGAATTTGATTGACGAGGATGTGATTTCAACACCGATTGATTTCTCTTATTGGAAACTTGAAATTCTCACGGGAATTGATTTTAACGTAACGAAGAACATCAATTTTGGGTATGAAATAGGATTTGGTTCTAAGGAATTGAACCCTGTTGGTGCTAAAGATGATAAAATATATATGTCGTTGGATGGAGTAGAACATGAATTGCTCGCAACGTACCCTTTTGTGTCACGCGTGGGATTTAATTTGGCAAACGGATACGTAATAAATCGGTTTCTTTTGGTGTATAAATTCGGAGGTAAAAAGATAGAACAATGAAGAATGTACTAAAAATTACAAATAGAGCAGTAATCCTGTGCGTTTGTGCGGTATTGATTTTGGCGTCTTCGTGTTCAACTTGGAATAGATCAAATTATAGCAAGAAGAAATACACGAATTTCAGAACGGCCAAATCAAAGAATTTTAAAGCAAGTTCAGAAGAAAACAATCGAGCAGACGTGAAGTATGCTAACATTGAAAACACTCAAGAATCAGTTATCGAGAATTCTATAGAGCCTGAAGTAATTGTTGAAGATGAATTGACTTCTGACTTCGATGAGGAGTTCGTTGAAATTAAAGATCAGACGATAGAAGAGAATGAAGTTTTTGAAATAGGATCTGAAGAAGAATCGAGAGAACTCCCTGAAGGAAAACAAAAGGGTGGAGTTGGAAATAGAAACAACTTTGAATTGTTGTCCGAAAAAGGGAAAGCACAACGAATGATTGAGTTCAATGCCTTGTTTAATGCTACAGCCGTGCTAATGACTATGGCTGCAATTTTCGGACTGATGGGGATTGTTTTTATGTGGTTCTTGTGGTTTGGTGCTGTATTTATTTTTTCGGGATGGATCGTGAGTATGGTTGCTGCAACCAATGTAAAACGAGCGAACTCTCTCGGTAAAACAAAGCAATTTACCAACAAGTACAATTGGATTAAGTTCGCTACGGGCATTGGGATAGCGGCTTGCTGCGTAACAGTAGTTCTGGGAGTGATTCTTTTGATCGTATGGTTGAGTAGAGGTTTATAAAGCTACTCTTCTAACTCTTTCAAAATTTGATTGACATCCTCTTCCGTGGATGTCAATTTTGTTTTACACACCTTTATTAATTCTGAAGCGCGCTTCACTTTTACACTCAATTCATCAACGCTAATTTCACCGTCTTCGATGTCCGCTACGATTTGCTGTAATTCCTCAAAAGCCTCTGTGTATTTAATCTCTTTGCTCATTTTCTTCTTTGTTAGCGGTTACTTCAGATTCAATTGTAAAATTAGCAGTTCTTGTCGAGATTTTGTCGCCAAGCTGCACCTTGTTCGATGCGTTTATCGTTTTTCCTTTGTGCGTTGTAATTGAAAACCCTCTGTTCAGTACGTTTATTGGGTCCATTAGTCGAATGGATTGAACCAAACGGTCCAAGTTGTTTTGTTCTTTCAGCAAGTAGGACGCAGAGTAACTGGGCAATTGTTCTGCTGTCCGCGTCAATCCATTTCGTTGGCCTTGGATCATCAATCGGCCTGAACTCACAGTTGAGTGTTCCAGCCGTCGAACGCGTTCTTTTTTGAATTCCAAGGACCTCAGTGCGCCAGATTGCAATCCATTTCTGAATTCTTGCAAGACAAATTTCTCTTTGCTCAATGCTCCCGTTGCCACCGCACTAAATGACGTACTGGTTTTCGCAAGCGTCAACTTTGAAACTTCTAGCAGCCGAAGTGTTTGCGTTTTAATGCTCTTAACGGCGTCTTTTATTGGAACTGAAAATTCATGGAAAGCTTGAATTAAAAAGTCCCCCAATTCCGTTGGTGTGATCGCATTTCTGTAAGAAATCATTTCAGCAACGGTCAGGTTTGTCGAGTGTCCAATCCCCGTTAAAACAGGAATCGGAAAAGATGCGATTGCTTTGCAAAGATTGAAATTGTTGTAACACGACATTCCGACTTCGCCACCTCCGCCACGAACGATAACAACAATATCGAAATGTTCTCGAACGCGTTTGATTCGTTCCAATTGCGCAATGATTGTTGTTTCAGCTTTCTCACCCTGCAAGGTCGCGGGGAAAAGCATCGTAAAGAATTTGTAGTTCCAGTTGTTCAATTCAATCGTTTGCATGAAATCCGAAAGCCCTTTGCTCGACTCCGCAGAAATAACAGCAACGCGTTTTGGAAGCAAAGGAAAAGGAACTTGTTGGTTCGCATTCAGCAGGTTTTCCTTTTGAAGTTTTTTTAAGGTCTCAGCGCGTTCTCGTTGCAGTTCACCCAAAGCATAATTGGGGTCAATATCGTTGATTTGAAGGCTGATTCCATAGATTTCATGGAAGTTCACCTTGACCTTCATTAGTAAAGTCGTGTCTTCTTTCAATGGCTCTTTAACCACGGCCATGAACTGTTCGTTGATTCGATCGAAGCTGTGTTTCCAAATCGTACCGCGCATTTCAGCAACGATTTTTCCGTCTTCTTTCTGAACGAGTTCTGGGTAGCAGTGACCGGCTCGGGTTTGCCCCAACTTGTGCATTTCTGCCTTCACCCAATATTCTCTATTGTAGCGTTCTTCTATCGTTTTCCGAATGGAGGAAACGACTTGCTGAAGTGTAAATATTTTGGGTTCTTGCGACACAAAAATTGACTGAAATTATTTAACGTTCTCTAAAAAACCTTCTACCGCTTCCCAGTATTCTTCACCATCCGGTTGTCCTTGCCAAAGTGCTTTTGACCCATGGTATCCTGAGGAATCCGGAGCGAAATGAACTTGATTTTCGCCAAGCGTCATTCTGGCTAAAAGTGCGGTAAGATCTTCAACTTCACGTTTTGATGAAGTCACGAACATTGGCTTTTTAAAGTTTGGAAGCATTTCCGCTAATGATTGTCTTTCGGGCGCAAAATAGTCTCCTGGACTGAATGAAACGACGGCGTCAACATTGTCATTGGCCATCCCAACGTAAAGCGCCAAGGTAGAAGAGTAACTGCTTCCCCATAAAATAAGCTTGCCTTTATACAATTCAGCGGCGTATTCAACAGCGGCAACAATATCTTGTTCTGCGTCTAAATAATCAACGTCTAAACCTTGTTGTCGTGCTCTTATGTTTGTCCAATTTTGCTTGTCAGTAATTGGCCCTCCAGAACGTTGGTCGATTGCAATGCAATTGAATCCAAGTGTGTTCAAACGTTCTCCAATTCCGTCGTATTCGTGCTTGTTAAAACGTGCTTGATGACACAGAACGATTACAGGCGCGTCTTTGTCAATATCGTAAACGTTTGCATTGATGTTTAATCCGTCTGGCGCTGGAATG
>JBLHVW010000106.1:0-13705 GCA_047628775.1 Salibacteraceae bacterium
CCCAACCAATATCCATTAGAATTACCATGTTTATTTTCAATTAAATTACTTGCCAGAGGACAATAATCCAACACAGATTTTGATTTTAGTTTAGCTTCAACGGTTAAATCACCAGAAATTGCAAAAGCCGAAGACTTACCAAAGTTCTTATAGTTTTTTGATCCGTCAAAAGTAAGAGTTGATTGTGCATTTGCAGTTTTTGCAAAAGAAAGAACTAATAGAATAGTAGAGATAAATAATTGTTTCATAAGCTTATCCAAATATACATAAGAACTCGGTAGAATGTTTAGGAATTAAAATATCCTCTATTACTTTTACACAGTGTTGTAGCGAGTTTTTCTAGGAGTTAGAATAAAGGGGCTATAATTCCAAATATTACGCCATAAGACCAACGGTTATTGTGCCAAAATATTGTATTTAAATTACATAGCTCGAAAAATTTCTAATGAGAAGAAAAAAAAGAGACCAGAATTACGAATTAGTGCTTTCAGCATAGTCACACCAAAAAGCAAGGAACGACATGGCTTCTTCGGGCTCCTTAATGTTCCAGAAGTGGTTAAACATTTCTTTGAGTTTATACGCTTGGCAGATGTCCTTAAATTGATCAAATAATTCATCTCTTTCTAATTCTTTGGCAAAGGTCAAATTGTTTTTCAAAAAGATGTACTTGTGTCCTTTCAGTTCAAAGCTGGAGCGCCTTTGATTCCCTCGTAACTGATCCAAAGCTTTGTTAACTTCTTTGACAACGTGAACCTATTAAGGTTATAGCCGCATCGGTGAGGTGTTTTGGCAACCAGAAATAAATGCTGGAGACATGTCTATGTAAACGTTCTTTATATCAGAGATTTCTACTTGCTTTGAATGTAGATAATCAACTGTTTTTTCAATCGTTTCTGCCCACTTTACCTTAAGTTGCAAAAATGCTCTAAAATCTTTATATACGCTAACTCTAGAGCTAGAGCATTGGGTATAACTAGATTAATTCTTGCTTTTGAATAAGGATAATAATCACTATTTTTTGTTCTTATAAAACAAAATCAACAACACTGGCAGCACAGTTAAATCTGCTATTAACGCCACAACCAACACCACCGTTAGCAGAAATCCTAAATAAAAGGTTCCCATGAAACACGAGAACACCATTAAAAAGAATCCTGCGCACAGAATAAGCGTTGTCAAAATCATTGCCTTTCCCGTTGTGATATACGCACGTTGAAGTGCATAAATGACACTCTTTCCTTTCGAAAGCTCATGTCTAAATTTCCCCAAAAGGTGAATCGTATCGTCGACAACAATTCCAAAGGCGATACTGAATATAATTGCGGTCGAAAGTTTGATGTTGATTCCCAAGAACCCCATTAATCCAGTTAAAACAATCAACGGTAGCAAGTTAGGAACCAAACTGATCAACACAACTCGAAACGATTTGAAAATTAGGCCGAGTAGAAGGGCGATCACCAAAATAGATATGCCCAAGCCCATAAGCATGTTTTGAACGAGCGACCTCATGTTTTTATCGACGAGGTGAGAAGTCCCTGTTAAATGATATTCCACGCCTTTGAAATTGCGCGTTGCAAGGAATTTTTCAAGTTCTTTATTGCGCTTTGTGATTTTAATATTCCCGACATCATCAAGGAATCCATTGATTTGAAGCGTCGTTTGCGTTGAGTCCATGAACAAACGGATCATTTTTCCTTCATTGGAAATTTTCAAGGCTTTCTTGAACGAATTCAATCGCTTTTGAGATTCTGGAAGCGCATAGTAGTTCGCATCGCCGGAATACTTTCCGCGGTTCATTACTTTGAGCGCCGTGATCAACGAAGAACGCACTTGAACGTCGTAATTCGTTTCCAAATAAGTTTGAACCGTATCGATTTCCTGAAGTACTTCAAGGTTCCATATACTTTTTGAAGTATCCGTAAGTTCAACGGTCATTGTAAAGGGACGTGTTCCGCCGTAATGGTCGCTGATATAACCTACATCTTGAATAAGTGGATCGTCTTCCGGCAAATCATCCATCATGTAATTGTTGGACACTACCAACGTGATTCCAAGGCCGCTAAGAAGCAAAACGCCGATGGCAGCAATGAGAATTCGTTTTGGATTACGTACCACCAAAATGAAAAGGCATTTCAGTCTTCTGTCCCATTTTGACGGGCCTTTCTTTCCTTGGACACGTTTCGGTCCAGGGAAGGTGTAGAAAAGGATCGGAAGAATCGTGAATGTTAGTATAAACGCAATAAGAACGCCAATTCCCATGATTATGCCGAATTTCTGCAAAGGCTCAATGGGAATGAAATAAAGCGACATGAATCCAATCGCCGTGGTGAGAGAAGTCAAGAGTGTGGCCAAACCAACTTCTTTAATGGCAAGCATGATGGCGTCGAAATTTGTGTCTTCTGTTCTCAAGGCATCGAGGTAGCGAGAAACGAGGTGAATGACATCCGACATGGACACAACAAACATAATTGACGGCATTACGGTCAATAAAATATTGATGGGTGAATTGAAAAGTCCCATTCCGCCGAGCAACCAAAACATTCCAAGGAAAACAACGAGTTGTGGAATTAGAATTCCCCAAATGGATCGAAACGCAAGAAACAAACAAACGATGATTAGAATTGCGCTAAGAATTAAGAACAGCGTCATCTGGAAGGACATCAGTCCCATCACGTAATTCTGAGCGTACGACCTTCCGAACACTACCAAGTTGTCAAATTTGTATTTTTTTGAGGTGTTTTTAATCGAAGTGATTAAGACTTCTGCATCTTCATTCGACAGGTAGTCGTCGTGTTTGATAAACAAACAAAGTGATTTTCCATCTTTGGAAACCAAGGTTTTAACCAATTCTTCTTTACTGTATATTCGAGCGGAATCCCGTTTTGGTTCAAATGCTTTCAAATCGATATAAGGAATTTGCTTTTTTATACCGCCAGAGTAGAGCAGGAGTTCCTTTTGATTGGTAATCGAAGTGACATTATTTACGTTTTTTAGCTTGGAAAGCTTTTGATAATAAGCGCCAACACTTCTTAAGAAGGTAGAATCGAAAATTCCAGCTTTGCGTTCAATGATAAGCAGTAGGTAATCGTTTTCAGAATTGAATTTCGCTCTGAATTCATGGAAGTACTCTGTCTCAGCGTCATTCTTTGGAAACATCTTTTCCACACTAGAATCCAGTTTTGTGTTTTTAAGCTGAATTCCAAGAAACACAGTGACAACGGTTAGAAGTCCCATGACAAGCCATCTGTATTTTCTAAATTTTGATTCTTTCATCATAACATTCAATCCTTTGGTTGAGTCAAATGTATGGAGAGTGAGGTCCTTTCATGAACTGAAAACCGCATCCAGAAATTAAATAATTGCGAATTTCGCAACTGAAATATTGTTTGCATACATCCATTAGCGAGATGCTCTCAGTATCCAATTCAGTTCCAAACGAATTGTATTTTCACATTTATCGTTATTTTTAGTGGGAACTTAAATCAACGCATCTATTACAAAGAATTCAAATGCACACCAAAATACTTGATGAACCTTTTAGAAAGGAAGATTTACCACCGGATTTTATCATTAATCGATATGCATTTAGTTTCGAAGGGAATGAATTGTATGTGAAACAGGGGAGAACCAAAAATTCAAAAGCGATTGTCGGAGCAATTGTATCGGTTCTTTTTGGTTTCAGTTTTATGTTCATGGTTTCGGCGGGGCTAAGATTGGGGATGCACATGTATGGGATCGCATTCTTTACATTCTTTACATTTTTTAGCTTTGGATATGGCATCCATCTTATAATTAAAGGATATTACTCAAAGAAGGTGTTTGAATTTGATAAAGGGCATTTGAAAATCACAAAATTGATAGGGAGCGAGAAGGTATTTCCTAAAGTAGGTTACGAAAGTGTTTTTGTGCGGGATTTCACATTGAATAGCTTGAAGTCTATTGAAGTGTGTATTCTTCAGAAAGTAGGTTCTGACTTTTCTTTGATGAAAGTTGATTTGCCAAATGCTCCCTGGTTTTCCGGTAAGAAAGAACGTGAAAATATCGAAAAAGCCAAGGCAGAAGCGATTCAGATTGGTCAAACTATTTCCGATTATTGGGAAATTCCTTTTGGTGTATAATCAACTAAACTGAAGTCTTAATTCTTCTTGAAATATTTGATATTATTGACAATCATTGAAATTTTGCCGTTCGCTTCTTCCTTCGGTTCTTGATTCAAAGGCAGAATATTTCCAACGCGGCTGAATTGGATTACAGTTCCGTTTTTGTCAACTTTTACACTTCCAGATTCCACTATGCAGGATTGATAGGCTCTCTTCAATTCCGTCCTGTTGTATTCAATCTTCGATATTTCCAATTGGATGCTGATTTTATGCACTGCGGAATCCTCCAATTGCGCATTGTAGAACGTTTCCGATTCCCATTTGCCTATAAATTCAGGGTTGTACTTCACCAATGACTTTTTAATTTTCGGCAGTTTTTCAAAGGATTCCCATCCGTACCATTTCCGCTGCGCGTGGATCAAAAACGAACCAGTTTCAAAGAAATTGGTCATGTGCGACGTAAAGTAATCGAGTTGCAAATACATTTCGCTGTGGTTCAAATGCGTGTACATAAGATCGTCGTAATTTTGATTGTAATCAATATTTCCCCAATCGTAAGCGCCTTTGGCAATTGTTTCTTCTTTGAAATGACGCATAATCCCAGTAGCTTTGCTTTCAACGATAATTCCGATGTTAACGTTTTGAGTATCAATAGTCGGGTAGGGCATCAGGCTTAAATCCTTTGGCAATGCACCGAACATCATTTTTGCAATGCGCGGAATGTTTTCTACAATGATGATTGGCGCTCTTTCCTGCATTGGACTTCGGTCGTAAACAATCGAGCGGATATTTTGAATTCCGTTTTTGTTAATGAAAGTGTTGATCGTCCATGATCCCAAAATGTAGGAGAAGACATGCAGTTTCTTGTATTCTCCAAGCTTTTGGTCTTTGTGAAAATAGATGAATTTAGAATACGTCGCATCAAAAGATTCTTTGTCAATATAATCGGGAATAAACAGATCGTATCCCGGAACATTAAACGTTTCCTTTTGGGCTTTTCGTTGCTTTTTACCGTCTCCCAATCCAGGAAGGACAATGATTGCTTCTTTTTGAGACCGATCGATGCTAGGATCTTGAATGATAATTACTTCCAGCTTGCTTTTAACACTCTTCGCGAAAGAAGAATTCGAATTCAATAGAACGAAAAAGATTAGAAAAACGCCTTTTAATTTCAAGATAGAGACCATTGATTTAGATTATTTCCCCATTAAATACATTCCTCCTACCAGCATTGCCATTCCACCAATATTAACAGGTTTGATGGGCGTTCCAAATGCGATCATCGCGATTAAAGCACCCCAAATAAACGTAGAAGCATAAACAGGATAGAGCACGGAAAGCGATCCTCCTTTTTTAAAGGCCGCGACGAAAAGAATCATTACGGCAATGTAGCAAAAGACACCGCCCATCAACCTTGGATTGGCCAGATAGCTTTTAACAGAGCCACCAGCGAGATCTGCACCGGTTTTATATAAGTATTGCCCCAGGGCTCCTAAAACGGCTGCGATTGAAAACAAAACGACTGAAATAACAGGTGTGGCCATAAGTGAGTGATTTAGTAAGTGAATTGATTTCGATCTTCTTCGTCTGTATTTTTAAGACCAAGAATGGCTGCTTTTACTTCTTCAAGAATAGAATCAACATCTTTTGATGAATCAATGTAAATGGGTTCTCCAAAGCGGATTTTGCACACCAATGGAAGAATAATCGTTTTGTCTTTTGGCATAACGCGGCCGAATCCATCAAGATACACAGGGATAAATGGAACGCCTGGGTTTTTCTTTAGGATGATGGCAATTCCGCTTTTAAACTCTGCAATGACACCCGGTTGGCCTCGGCTTCCTTCCGGAAAAAGAACCAGTGATTTTCCACGTTTAATGCAATCGTCCAAGACCTCAATTCCGCTGGGTTCGCCTTCTTTACGCTTTCGGCTAATCATTATTGAATTAAAGAAAAACTGAGTGATGGAAGTCGTGAACTTCGATTTCCCAAAGTAATCGCCAGCCGCAATGGACCTGATATGCTTGAGTTTCCTGCCTGGAAGCGCCGCCATTATCGAAACCATATCAAAATGGCTGTTGTGGTTCGCTACAACGATGAATTGATTCTTGTCATCAAATATTTCACGGTTTTCAAACTTTACACCTATGAAAAGCGTGAGCCAAGGTCGAATAATCAAGGCATAAAAAACTTGAATGAAGATGTATTTTAGTCTCTTCATTAAATGCAAAGAATGAGTAAATGATAAAACAGCGGAGTCGTGAAAATGATAGAGTCCAACCGGTCCATAGCTCCTCCATGACCGGGAATCAAATCACTGGTGTCTTTTAATTTTAAATCCCTTTTGATGGCAGAGATAAGAACGTCTCCAAGGAATCCCATAATGCCCAGCGCCAATCCAATTAGGAATGCATGCAAGCCATCGAGAGGCGTGAGGTCACGGATTAGAAAAGCAAGAACTCCTGTTGTTAAAACGCCACCAATAAAGCCAACCCATGTTTTGTTCGGGCTAATTTTCGGAAGTATTTTCTTTTTGCCTAAAAGCTTGCCCCAAGTAAATTGAAAAACGTCGTTGAATGCTGTTATAGCGACAAGAAATAATATTAAACCTCCTGATCCAGCCAGTCCGTAAGGCGTTGAAACCTTGAACAGAAGTACCATGTAGCTCAAGAAATACACCGTTAGCATTAACATTGCTGGCAAAATGGACATGGAACGGCCAATTAATTTTGTGTCGCCAGTAAGTACGAGGATAATCGCGATAATGGAAAACATCACTAGCGGAATAAAGTACAAGAACTCGTGGTAATAATTGTGGTAGGCCAAATAATATTGGATTGGAATACACAAGTAACAAGCGAGCATTGCAACTCTGTCTGAGGCGCGCAGCTTGCCAATTGACATCATTTCCCGCAATGCGACGAAGGATACATAACCAATGATTATTGTCCCATAGATGGGCGGTGCAACAACGATAATTGTAATGCCAATCACCATTTTCCACCATGAATTTACTTTGGTGATCAGTTCCTTAATTTTATCCGACTTCTTCCGGTAGTAGATCACTCTGAAAATAGCCGAAGACCCAACTAGAACCGCATAAACGCCTGTAAAGACGTAAATGATTTCGAGAGGTATGAAATAATCAAATATTCTCATTTCAAGGACTTTCTAATTCGAATGAAGGTACTCAAAGCTGTCAATCCGGCTAGGATTCCAAAATACCAATTTCCGTATTCAGTAATACCGCTCCAGAAGTAAAAAATCAAACAGAACAAACCGATTGCTAATGCTCGATCGCTTTTACCCATCGGGCCTTCGTAACGTCTTTCACCGCTAATGACTTTGCCTAAAATTCCAGCGTATTCGTTGATAATTGCTAGAACACCAAATAGAATAATGACAACAGGATGAAGGTCTGGAAGAATAATAAGCGGGAAAATAATTGCCGCATCTGAAACAACATCGCCAAGTTCATTCAAGATTTCTCCCAAATCACTCTTCATTTTGTATTGCGTGGCCATCATTCCGTCCAAAGCGTTAAGTGCCATTCGAACCAGGTAACCAATTGGTATGATAAGAATTAGGAAAGAATAGTCACGGTAATACAAAAATGACCAGCCCATTCCAATTGAGAGAATAACGGCCGCAATTGTAATTTGATTTGCTGTAATCCCTGCTTTGTACAGTCCACGAAGTAGAGGCTGCAGAAGCTTTTGAAAGGCCGGCTTTATTTTATAAATAGAAATCATTCTTCGTTTATTTCAATCTATAATGAGAGTCAATTGAACTATTGTTTCTTTTGAAACGGTCAAGAACTAAATTAGTTAATTCGGAAGGATTTTAATTGTTTTTTGGGAAGAACTTATTTTGGTAAATTTGATTTCGCGAAAAATCGCTAAGAGCATCAGTAGAATGAAATTAACGCCGTTTCACATATTGGATAAAAGTATTGACTGGAGCTTCCGTAAATTCGGCTTAGACCTGCTTCAAACATCCATTGATAAATTTGAAATTGAATACTGGGCGGCTGACAAGCATCTTCCCGTTCTTGTTCTATGTCATGCGTATGGCCCGGACAGCAAATATTCTTGGTACAAACAAGTGCGGAAGCTTTCGAAGCATTTCAGATTGATTATTCCGAACTTAATCTACTTCGGAAACTCGACGATGGCTCCGAAATCGTATGAAGTATCCGATCAAGTGGATGCGCTTGCCTTGCTTTTGAAAGAACTGAAGATTGAACAATTTTCCATTGGAGGGACATCGTACGGTGGTTTGGTGGCTTGCGAATTGGCATTGTTGAACGAATTTAAAATTGAGCGCTTGTTTCTTTCAAATGCGCCTATTAAGTATGTATACGGTGGTGATTGGGAAGAAATGCTCAAACTTTTTCAAGTAGAGAAACGCTCGGAAGTCCTTGTTCCCAAAGACTATAAAAAGCTTTTTAAACTCTACCGAATTTCGCGGAAAAAATTGAGCTTGGCCCCTCGGTTCATTTTTAGAAATATCCATAAAAACCTGTACGTAAAGCAAGCGGAAGAACGCAGAATGTTAACGGATACATTTGTCGAAAACCACGATAAATACAGCAAACGCGACTATAAATTTGATTTTCCTGTGTTATTGATTTGGGGTGCTGGAGACAAACTTTCTCCGCTGGAAACAGGGCGACAACTGAAAGAACATCTCGGCGAAAATGCCTCATTGAGGGTGATGAAAGGAACGGGACACATGCCCAATATTGAGCGTCCGTTTACGTTTATGTCAATTTTACTCCCTTTTCTGTTGAACAATGAAAAATAGAGCAATCAATTTCATTGTGAAGAACCAATTGTCGTTGGCAATTGCATCCATTGTGTTTTTAATTGTTTTGGGATTGTTCTCTAGAGTTCCCAGTATTAAGGGTGATCTGAGTGGATTCAATATTGAAGATTTAGAACAATACGAAAGCGGAGTTAAAATCGCGGATAAGTTCGGAGCTGCAAAATTTATCCAAGTTAATATTACGCCAAACGATGTCAAAGCGACAGAGGTTTTGGAGTACCTCAGAAATCTTGACGGCAAATTAAACGAGCAAATAAAGGGCATCAGGGTTCAATCCTTGCACAAATCAAATCGCTTGTTAAAAGTAGGCGAGGGGAGTGATGAGTCAATCGGAGCTGTGTTGAAAAGAGCGTCTTTGTTGCCGATTGTGGATCAGATCATTAGCAAGGACAAGAAATCATTTTTGATGGTTGTGTTTGTTGATTCCGAGGAGGATTTTGACCTCGATAAATTCAATGCTATCGTTGATAAACCTGATCCAAATATGAAGAGCGTCAATGTGTTGAGCTCTTTTCACATGGCCGACGCAATTGCTGGTGCGATCCAGTTCGATTTGATTTTACTTTCTGCGCTCATAATCGTATTATTTTCATTGTTTATCGTTCTTACCTACCGAAGCGTCTCTGCATTACTGTTCTCAATGCTAATTATTGGTACAGCGATTTTCCCCGTGTTCTTTTTCTTCACGATTCTCGATGTTCCGATGAACCTTATTACGGTTCTTGTTGTTCCTGTTCTGCTGGTTCTCGCACTCGCTGATGCCATTCATCTATTGACCGGTTTTAGAGCTGCAGGGCACATTGAGTCGCACTATGAGAAATTAAAACACGTTCTCCAAAAGTATTTCGTTCCTTCTTTGATAACTTCCCTCACAACGGCGGTTGCGTTTTTCTCCTTTCAATTGAACAGCTCAGAAAACATTCAAGATTTTGGAATGATCACAGGTTCAGCGGTTTTAATCGCGTTTGTTGTCACTTTTGGTTTGGGAAGTTACCTGCTTCGTTTTGTAAAGTGCAAGGATTCAGGAACGCATAAAATTGCAGCATTATCAAGGCACTTCGCAAAGCGAAAAGTCTTTTACAGCATTGGATTGGGAGCAATTTCTATTGTGTCGTTCTTCTTTTTATCGTCGCTGAAATTCAATACGGATTTCGAGACGTTCATTCCGCGAGAGAGCCGTTTGGAGTTCGACCAACAAGTCATTAATCAGCAATACTATTCGATCTACAAATTGGATGTAATGATCGAACAATCGAAGTCTAGTGAGTTTCAAGAAGCAAAAATGTATGCTATTGCTTTGCATGAAGAACTTGAAAAAATGGATGAGGTAGGTCGGGTCAGCTCAATCCAGGATCAATATACTTATAAGCAGAACAGCAATCGTTCGATTAAAGCTTTCATTAAATTCCCAACTGAGAACAATCCCTATCATACCAGTGAATTTGATGCCTTCCGATTAGACGTTCGCGTAAAAAGAACGCAGGATTTGCCCAAGGTGAAGCGATTCATTGAAGATTATTTGGAGCAGAATTCAGAGGAATATGAGTACACGGTCTTTAGTTATGCTTTAATGATGCGTGAAATGAATACGAAAACGGCTCAATCACTGATGTATTCCTTGCTCTTTTCAGGTTTGTTCATTTCGCTTTTGATTCTACTCATGACGCGGTCGTTAGTCTATACCTTGGTCAGTGTAGTCGCCAATATTGTGCCGCTATCAATGATGATCCTGATCTTCTACGTTTTCGATTTGGACTTGAACCTATTAACGGCCTTAACATCGATTGTTTGCATTGGATTGGTTGTAGATGATACGATCCACGTGCTTTACAGGCGGCTCATTCTCAAGTCTGAACTGGAAGAGGTGAGTTTTGGCATTCTCACGACATCTGTGATTCTATTTGGAGGTTTTATGATGTTTGCGATCAGCGGATTCCGGCCAAGTCAGACCTTTGGGGTGATATGCGCTGTAATCTTTTTGATTACTGTTGTGAGCGATTTGACGCTGCTGCCGTATCTTTTGGACTTGGTTTCGAAGAGGAAAGGTAAAGTTTGATTGTGTTGTATTTCGATTTCCCACTAACAGTTGTGTTTTGAAACAGAAACCACTTGCTGGGAGGGTGATGCTTTCGTTACAATCCTATTAGCGTGAATTGGTGCTCTTTGAACACGTAATGAATACCATCGTTTTTTACACTGCGCCATTCACTGTTTGTTAGGTCGATCAACGAGTCCGACTCAAAGTTGAAGTAAATTGCATTCTCAGTTTCCGATACTCGAATTATCTCTATTAAACCTGTTTTGTCGGCTGTTTCGTAAGGGGACTCAATATTTATCTCTCCTATGAACTCAATAGAACCATTTTCCAATAAAAACGCCTCTCCACCGTAATTCTCTTCATTCCCGAGTTGGCAAATGATTACTACCTTGTTGTTTGTTTTATTATGATAAAAGAAGGGTTCAAATTGGTACGGATCTCCCACTGGTTTAGACTGGAAATGAATGGAGTCACCTTTCATTAAAATCAGTCTATCACCCCAATTCGTTGGTGCCGATGACGATTCTAAATCACCATCCGAGTAGGCAGTAAATACAAAAAATGAGTCTAATTCATAAATATCATCAACTTGATATTCATTTAGTTTGAATCCCTCAATTCGATTGGGTTCAAACTTTATATAATCGAATGCTAAATGGAGTGTATCATCAGTATTTACTCGATTTGAGGATGAGATATTGTTCTTCTGATAACTCGAGCATGAAGCAATAATGGCCATAACCAATACTAGACTCACTTTTATTTTCATTATTCTGGCCAATTAGTGATGCCCTTTAAAATATCTCTTACCTCCATCAGTGCGAAGCCGAGCAAGTTTAAGCCACGCCAAGAGTTCGGATTGTTAATTTTATCAGAATCTCTTGACAAGCCTACTCCCCAAATTTCATCCACAGGACTTGCTTCAACCAAAACGCGTTGTTTAGTATTGAGTAAGAAGGTTTTAAAGTCCTCGTTTTGAGAGAATTTCAGTCGGTTTCCCTCAACAACAATACCCATACGGTGTTGATTCCAAATGTCATTGTCAAAATTAGAAACCTTGCGGCCTAATGCTTTGGCTTCTCCAGGTGATTCACATTTTAAGATTTGTTCAGCGATATCGTAATCATTAAAGAGTAGGGCTTTCCCATACATCATCCAATGCTCGGTTGATTTGAATTTTAATCCTTCACTTTCAAACTCACATTCCCACCATTGGCTTAAACAACTGCTGGTTGTAATGCCTTCCTTGTGAGGTGTATGCCCCCAGAAAAAGAGATATTTTAATCTGTCTTCGCTTTCGAATTCGTTTTTTAACCAATCAATATTATACATACTTCAAATTTAATAAGCCCCGCATATTTTCAATTTTCAATAACGGTTTTTGGCTAAGAACCGCAAAACTACTTAGCTAAAACTTGTTTTTCGAAGATAAATGAAAGTGGCGAGCTTTCGTATATTGTTTTTTAGAATGAAGTAATAAAACCAAGCGGTGAACCCTCATTGTCGCATAGCGGCTATGGTTACTCTTATTATTATTATTATTATTTTGTAAGTTGCAGTCGAGAAGTCATTAGTGATGTTGATTCAATAGGTTCCTTGAGCCTAATCTAATGTTATTTTGCTGTCTGAATTATTTATTGATTGGACAGGAACAATTATTCTGCCTCCAATATCTGTTATAAAAAACTGTGCTCCGATTAAATTTTCATCTAGCTTTAAGCTGAAGATCCAATGTGATGGATTCGGGTAAGTTGAAATACTTGTTAATTTTATTGGATCATTGGTAGAAATAATTTTGATTACAGATTTCACTATCATTGTTATAAAATGACTGTACAAAGTCTACACTGTTAAACAATTCATTTACACGTACTAAATTGTTTGATCCCTTTCCTAGTAATACTGTAAAATCAAGATAGCTCCCTCGGAATGCGATCAATTATTAGAAGGATTGACCGCCTAAATCTTGAATTTTATTTCAGTTTAGGACGAATCGAATTAAAGACTTCCGAGCGCCAAATGATGGCTTCAATTCCGTAAATAAATAGTTGAATATCAATTTTTTTTGTGATTATAGGGATGTCTCTAATCACTAGAGACTCAGTTATGGAATTAAACGTCTCTGATAAAAGATGTCCTGTAATAAATAGTCATTTATTTTTTTTGGAAGAAAATTTTGAGAGGAGGTTATTCACCATACTGAGTGTTTCGCATCTGTATTGTAATATTCACCATTCTTGAGTGGGCTCTAATTTAATTTCAAACCTCAATTTTACAGTTCAAATTTAACTCATACTAAATGATTAATTCATACTCCTCAAAAGAGAAGGGCAAATTTTTGTACAAGAAGATTTACAGTTTTGGTATTATCGTATTCACGATGATTATCTGCTCAAACTTTTCCTCTGCCCAGGGAACAGATTGTGCATCTGCAACTTCACTTTCAGTTAATTCTACTTGTGTCAATCAAACCTTTAGTGTCTCTAATGGAAACAGCGGAAATGGGGGAGCTGCTTCTTGCGCAGGTAATATAAATGACGACGCATGGTACACATTTACTGCAACTAGTTCCGGAACCGCAGCTGACATTAATGGTTCGAATAACGACATAGCTGTCGTTATATATAGCGGAACTTGTGGGGCTTTGACTGAAATAGGCTGTGGTAGTGGAGTAAGTGATGCAGTAGCTGTGGCTAATACCATTTCTGGCAACACCTATTTTGTACGTATAATTAGGACA
>JBLHVW010000107.1:0-13478 GCA_047628775.1 Salibacteraceae bacterium
GAGATCACGCTAAGCTTTTTTGGAAGTACTGAAACGAGAGCGAAATCAACCTCGTTAAGTTCCAGACTTCTCACCACCTTTGACTTATTTGTCACATCCATTATTAGCTCAACTCCTTTATGCTCGCGTATAAATTCCGATAAAAAATAAGGCATAACGTATTTACCTGTGGACGCAACGGAGATTCTGAGCTTTCCCGATAACTTTCCTTTGTAGGATAAGGTTTTGTAATTAATGGCATCTACTTCCTCTATAATTTTTTTGGCAGCCTTTGCGATCTCCATTCCAAAATCCGTCACATAAAGTTTTCTTCCCACCACCTCAGTTAAAGGTATCGAAAATTGATCCTGAAAATTTTTTAGCTGTATGGATATGGCTGGTTGAGTCAAATAGAGTTTTTCAGCTGTTCTAGTAATGCTCTTGCTTTGAGATATTTCTAAAAATATCTTGAGTTGATGTAAGGTATAATTCATAAAATATTTTAATGTATTTCATTACAAATATAAATAAATTTTAATGATTAAAATTTTCAACCTTTGCATCGTAAAAAACAAAAAATATGGAAAATAAAAAGATCTCTAAAACTGAAATTCAACAACAAGATATCAAGTTGGTAAAAGGAGAATTTACCCCTTCGCAAGCTTCTGACGTAATTATGTCTCTGATCAACCAAAAAATAAATTATCATAAAATAGAACGACTTCAAAATTGGGAGAGAAACCATAAGTATGATCGAGAGCCAATAAACAATCGTATTAAAGAACTTGAGGAAGAAATGAAAACCGCTGCGGACTTTATTTCAAAAATGAAGAAGGAGGGGAAAAATTTGGAAATAAATGGGACTCTCAAAATGACAGCCACTAAGTAATTGTGCAAAGGCACAAACAAAATTATGAAATGAAGACGTCCTTGCCTTACAATCAATAATATTCCAATAAAAAAATAAATAATTTTAGTATGGCTTTTAAAACCAATTTAACACCATCACCGATTCTCCCCGTCCCATCTAAAAAAAATGATCTTCCCTTCCTTTCCAAAATAGCTGCTCCTTTTCTTTGGCTATTGCTACTTTGCACAATCGGGTCACTTATCTATTACCAGATTAACAAGCCAAATTGGAGTTTTAGGGATATTTTCCGGATAAATGGTTTCACCTTGCTTATCTGGATCACTGTGATTTTTTTCAGTGCCATCGTAAGTAGTTATTCCAAGAACTACCTAATGGGCTTTAGGCACCACCTTAGGTTCACGCTTCTTTGCCTTGGCTTTACCTTATCCGTGATGGTATTTGTAATGTCTAATCACATTTCACCCTTTTTGTTGTCTTGGTTATTAATGGGCTTTTTTATGGCAAGATTGATCGGAGTTGATTCCAAATGGGGCGAAGCGAGGGAAGCATCGAATTTTGCTCAAAAGTATTTTTTGTTGGGAACAGCACTTCTAAGTGCCGGAGTCTTATTGCTTTCCTTTCAAAGCAATCACTTTACCCTCGATGGAATAATAAGTAATGTGGAAAACATACCTTCTCCAATTCTATTGGTAGCAGCATTATTTATTATTACTGCAGCTATTATACAATCTGCCATGTATCCTTTTCACCGCTGGTTACTTTCAGCAATGACCGCACCTACGCCAGCATCTGCACTTATGCACGCGGGTTTTGTAAATGGAGCGGGTATTTTGCTAGCACTGCTATCCGCGGTGTTAATAAATTCCAACACCTTAACGTTGATATTTATCATAGGAGGACTAACGGCCATAATTGCCCAATTCACGAAGCTCCTTCAGGTGAACGTGAAACAAAAACTTGTCTGTTCTACCATTGCACAAATGGGTTTTATGATCATGCAATGCGGTCTAGGCTTCTTTAATGCCGCTGTAGCCCACTTGATCTTGCATGGATTTTACAAAGCCTACCTTTTTCTATCCTCAGGAGAGAACATTGCCTTTAGTGCACCTAAAAAACCGTTGCGAATTAAAATTACACTTCTTCAAACTGTGGTCGCATTGCTATTTGGTATCGCCGGAGCACTATTGTTCTCATTTCTTACGGGAAAAACAAACTTCACGGACAGCAGTATTTTCCTTACCCTTATTGTGGCCATTACAGTTGGACAAGCGACATTTAATATCGTAAAGGAAAAAAACCTTTCAATGGGACAAAAAACTTTTATCCCAACCTTACTTTTTATAACTGGAATAGGATTATACGCTTTAGTGTATAATGGAGTAACCCTTTTGATGAAGGAGATGCCGATGGTCGAGGTACCACAATCCCTGTCTGTCCTACAAATCGTTTTTGGAATTATCTTTCTGATTGGCTTTTTTGTTATGAAACTGGGCGTTTATCGAAAAGTGCCCTGGATTTATGTAAAGCTTTTAAACTTATCGCAACCTCATAAAAAAACAGTTCTTACCTATAAAAATGTATCCAAATGATCAATGAAAGCCTTCAGAATAGAATTCAATCAGCTTCCCGAGTAGTTGGAACAACCTGGCCCTTGTATTCTTTTGTAACCTCAAATCCATTATCCGGATATGAAAACACCCACTTTGAAAAAGCCATTCAAGATGCAGAAAATTTATTGGATGGAAGTGTATTGCCCGAGGCCTCTACTTTCCGTCAAGCTTGGGAACATGGAGAAATAGACAAAAAGGAATTGGTGAACTTACTTGTTGAAAATGGAATGAACCAAACTCCCGAGCATTACCTTGAAAAACTGGATTCATTCAAAAAAATAGAAGTTAAAAATATCAATTCCGAATTGGATCAGATAATGGTGAAGTGGCTTATGGCCTTTATGGATGAAGGACTTGCAGAATGGGAAATGCCGTATAAAGAGGATGGTTTTTATAAATCTTGGAGAATATTGGCCGTGTATGATTCAGAAATAAATGTCGATTACCTCTCTGATATCCCGCAAACCAGCAACGAGGCTTTGATGCAGATTTTAAAAAACCATTCTGAACAAGAGCAGATCGAAATAATGGAATACCATTTGGCTGCATTGCCCGGTTGGACGGGGTATATTAAATACCGAAAAGAAACCAACTCCCTTTGGCAACAAGAGTATAACATTACTTTAGAAGATTACCTCGCGGTGCGCTTGTGGCTTGCCAATCATTTTAAAGCTGAATTACTTCCAATAAGCTTTAAAAAAGAGACGCAAGATAAAGTATCAAGAATTCAATATATATGGTTAAAAACGTGGGAAAAGAGCTGGCAAAATAATTTGATAGAACGATTAAAAAATCAACTTGAAAGAGTGAGCGTTTCAAATGAACAAGAAATCCCAGATGCACAAATGGTATTTTGTATCGATACCCGCTCAGAATTAATTCGAAGAAATGTAGAATCAAAAGGGAATTATGAAACCTTTGGTTATGCAGGCTTTTTTGGAATTGCAATGGACTATAAGAATCTTAATGATGGTCTTTCAAGAAAATCTTGTCCTCCTATCGTTCCCTCTGGCTATAAGGTCTCAGAAATCGCACAGAAAGACAAAACAAAGCAGTTCGCCAATCACAAAAAAAGAAATGAGAGAATACGATTTACCGACTATTTTTTAAGACGGATGAAAAATATGCTTCCCTCAGCGTTCGGTTATGTTGAAGGTTCTGGTGTTTTTTATGGAATGTCATTACTTTCAAGAACGCTTGTTCCTGGATCACTTTACACGCTGAATCAAAAAAACAAACAATCCCATGAGAACAGTTGTGAACCTGAAATAAAGTACAACCAAATTGAAGCGGTTGAACCTGATATTACCTTAGAAGAGAAAATAGCAATTGTAAAGTCCACTTTTGACCTTATGGGCTGGAGACAGTTTGCACCACTGGTACTTTTTGTGGGGCATGGAAGCCACTCTGCAAACAATCCTTTTGGATCTAGTCTTGATTGTGGAGCCTGTGCTGCCAGCCCTGGTAGGCATAACGCTAGGATGCTTGCTAAATTAGCCAATCATCCTCAAGTTAGAAAGTCATTGAAACACGATCACAACCTTGTCATTCCAGAACAAACGGTATTTCTTGGGGCAGAACACAATACTACAACAGATGAAATCGTCTTGTTCGATTCTGAAATTCCGGACTCCCATAAGGAACAATTAGCGCGATTGAAAAAAGATTTGCGAAAAGTACAGGAAACAGCCACTCAAGAGCGACTTGGTGGATTTAAAAAGAGTGTTTCAACCGCACATAAAAAAACAAATAATTGGGCAGAAACAAGACCGGAATGGGGCTTGGCAAAAAATGCAGGTTTCATTGTAGGACAGCGTTCCCTAACCAAAAACTTGAATTTGAATGGCCATTGCTTCCTTCATTCATACAATTGGGAGCTTGACAAAAACGGTGCAGCCTTGGAGGGAATTATGCAAGGACCAATGGTGGTGACCCAGTGGATCAACAACCATTATTATTTTTCGACAGTCGATAATGAAAAATTCGGTGGAGGATCTAAAATAACCCATAACATTACCGGAAAGTTTGGCGTGGTTCAAGGCAATGGCGGAGATTTAAAAATAGGGCTCCCTTTGCAGTCGGTGAATGAATCTGACGACAAAGTTTACCACCAGCCTCTTCGATTATCCGTTTTAATACAAGCCCCGAAAGAAGTTATACAAGAAATTCTATTGAAGAATGAAAACCTCAAAACGCTTTTAGACAATGAATGGATCTATCTTCTGGTAATGGACCCAATGGCGAATAACAACATTCAACGTTATCAAAAAAGTATGAAATGGGTGTCCACAAAAACGCAAAAGATGGAACTTGCAGGATAAACTGAATAGACAATGGATGTCTTGAAGTTAAATTCAAAATCATTCAGGCACCTGTGCGAGATAATTAAATGGAAGGGCGCTCAATTGTCTTTGATAAAAGCAAAGCTGGCAGCTATTGAATCGAATAAAATAACTTTAGTAGTTGCCAGTTATGGTTCGATTGCACGTACACATGCTGTTTTTTTTGGCCGACAACGCTAAGTCATTTAATAATTGCTCAACTCAATCAATGATAGCGACTATTCACAGTACTGAGTTTTTATGTTTAATTAACCAAATAGATTCGTTTTTTGCCTGAGTAAATACATAATTTGTTTAACTTTATATTAAAATCATTAAACGAAATGGAAGCTCAGGAAATTTTATCGGCCTATTCAGAATATGTGATTGAACACAACGCCCGTCCACACTCGATGGCATCATTTGCCAAGAAGCTAGAAATTAGCGAATCTTACATTTATAAATATTATGCGAATTTCAAAAAGATGGAATCTGAAATCTTTAAGCATTTTATTGAGAATGCGATTGAATTAGCAGACAAAAACGCAGAAAATTCAGAACATCAGGATTCAAGGGAATCATTGCTTACGTTTTATTTTACCCTGACAGAAGTTTTAAAGGCGAACCGTTCACTCGTTGTATTTATGCTCCCTATGGAACGTGCTTCAATTTCCCAATTACAGGTTCTTAAATCTGCAAAATCCAGTTTTTTAAAATTCATAGAAAAGTTAGATTTAGAAACGCCAGCATTGTCTTTTATTCCCGATTATAAAATGAAAGAAAAAGCACTGGAAACAGCTGCATGGATGCAATTCTGCTCTATCCTTCTCTATTGGTTAAAAGACACTTCTGCGGACTTTGAAAAGACAGATGTTTTCATTGAAAAAAGCCTCAAACTCTCCTTTGATTTGGCTGAGTCAAGCGTTATTGAAAGTATGGTTGATTTAGGGAAATTCATGTTTGGGAAATCATGAAATCATTAGATCGCATTCCTCAGACAAAAATTCAACGTGCGAGTAAAATGTTGAAAATCGGTGCTCAAGTGAGCACAAATTACGTCAAATACCTTGGTAATCGCGTAGTTTCTAACGAAGAAAAATCTAGAAAAAAGTTAAACGAAGCGAATGCTACGGACATCTATGATGGATTATCTGAACTCAAAGGAAGTGCTCTAAAAATGGCACAGATGATGAGTATGGATGACGGGGTTTTGCCAAAAGAATACGTGGAAAAGTTCTCCTTAGCGCAATTCAGGGTTCCACCTCTTTCAGGTCCTTTGGCGCGCAAAACATTCAAAAGTGCAATTGATTCGTATCCTGAAGAAGTGTTTACCAAGTTTAAAACAGAAAGTAGCTATGCCGCAAGTGTTGGTCAAGTTCACGAAGCCTGGATCGACGAGAAGAAGTATGCTGTTAAGATTCAATACCCCGGCGTTGCAGAGAGTATTGTGAGTGATTTGCGTTTGGTGAAACCGATTGCATTGCGCATGTTAAAGTTGAAAAAGGAAGATGTCGCCGACTACTTCAATGAGGTGCAGGAAAAATTATTAGAAGAGACGAACTACATCCTAGAAAAAGAAAGCCTTATAGAATCTCGGTTGTTGTCAAAACACCTAAAAAACATTGTCATTCCAGAAGTGAACGAATCCCTTTCAAGTCGAACAGTACTCACAATGGAATGGATGGATGGATTGCACTTGTCCGAATATGTTGAACAAGAATCAAATCAAGAAAAACGAAATCAGGTCGCTCAGGCTTTGTGGGACTTTTTTCAATACCACATTCATGTGCATCAAAAAGTTCATGCAGACCCGCACCCTGGAAACTTTAAGGTGAATGAGAAGAACGAACTTGTCGTCTTGGATTTTGGATGCATGAAAGAAATTCCGTTAGATTTCTATCAATCTTTCTTTAAGCTCGCTGAAATCGAAAACATCAACAACGATTCAGTGTTTCTTGACGTGCTCAGAGAGCTTCAATTAATTAACGATTCAGACACAAAAGAAGATATAGAAATAATCAAATCAACATTCAGAACATTGTTGACTATAATTAACAAGCCCTATAGGTTTGAAACATTCGACTTTAGTGATCCTGAGTATTTCAAACAGTTATTAATGCTCGGTAACGGACTCAAAGATGACAAAGCACTTATGAATTTGAAAGGGAAAAGAGGTTCTCGTCATTTTCTTTATGTGAATCGTACTTTGATCGGATTGTTGGGATTGATGAATCAATTGCAGGCCGGAAAGGTCGTAGTTCAAAATTACAAAGCGCACGCTCCCGTCTCGGTTGAGAACTAATTTAGCGGAATCCAACTGAACGTCATTCAATCTAAGCGGTACTGATTGAAAAATTGATTCATAAAGATTTTTATCGTTTTAACCGTTGTTTTGGCTTTTTCACTTTCTTTTGATTCTTGCGCGCAAGGCGGTTGGAACATTGGATACATGCACATAGACTCCGTTGGCCCTTCTTACATTAGTAAGGACGTGAAGTTGAATTTTATTGGAAAACTAAAAATCAGTCCTGTGAATTCGAACCACATAAGAACGATTGTATCACCGGAGGACACAGCCAAAATTCAAATCAATAATGAAGACCTTGAACTGGTTGAAGTAAGAACAATTTATTCAGATTGGGAATTTTATGATGAACAATATTTAGAATGTGTGAACTATTCAAGCAACCAAACACTTAGAGTCTACCATTCTGTCGTCGAAGATTTGAATGAAGATTCAATAAAAATCAGATTGTATGTCGAAGTGTATCTTAAGAACAAAAAAGGAAAACACTGCGATGCCCCAAAAAGATGGTGCAGAAGCGTATGGATTGAGAAGAATAAATTAAATAGGCTCATGATCGGGTATTAACCTCCAATCAAACCATTTGAATACACTGACCAACATTACTGGTCCAAGTCCGTATTGATTCCGTAAATTTGCACTTTCACAGCTGAATCTGTACGGTCTAATGATAAAACACACACTTAAAGACAACATAGTATCTATCTCTATTTAAAATATAGATTTTTCGTACAGAATTCTAACGAAAAAGATGGAAAACACAAGGGATTAGAGAATCGGAATAAAGGAACTGAAGGTGTTTTAGTGAAGAATGTTTCAACACGGACACTTCATTTATTCACAAAATAAACGACTAAAGACAAGTATATTAAGGAGTTTAAACGTATTGTTCAAGAGTACACTCCAAGCAATACAATTAATTGGGAAGAGACTCAATTGGCTTTAAATCTTCAAAATGAATACAACTTGATGATTAAAACAAATGCTACCGTTGAGAAAAAAATGAACGAGGATGAGATTGTTTCAATTTTAAAAAAGAAGTTCGACCCTGTTTCAAAACGCTAACCTAAATTTTGATCAACGATGCCTAGAATCGAACTTCAAACAGCTATCAAAGCAGAAATTCAAATCGTATTTGACTTGTCTAGAAGCATTGATTTGCATAAAATCTCAACAGAGCATACGAATGAATCGGCAATAGCAGGGAAAACTAGCGGTTTAATTGGGCTGGGAGAAAGCGTTACTTGGAGGGCAAAACATTTTGGAATCTATCAAAAATTAAGCTCCAAAATAACGGAATACAAAAGCCCAATCTACTTTACCGACGAAATGGTGCGTGGAGCATTTAAAGAATTCAAACACGAGCACCATTTTGAGGACCGCAACGGAGAAACTATTATGACCGATTACTTTGATTATGTCTCACCTCTTGGCCCAATTGGAAAAATAGCGGATAAAATCTTCCTAAAAAAGTACATGACGGAATTGCTCAAGAAGCGAAATCAAACGATAAAAGAGTTTGCCGAATCTGAACAGTGGAAAATCGTTTTAGCCAAAGAATAATTTTCAACTTGAGAAATTCCATCAAATTATTTTGTCCAACTGAATAGAAATAATAAGCAAATTCTACGATCTTTTCAATACTTATTGTACATTTGACTATAAGTATTATGAATAATTCAGAAGTATACAATTCAAATTCGCTTGATCACTTTTTTCGAGGGGCTTTCTCCGTTGACATTTTGTTGATTACGTACCACGATAAAAAACTGAAAATTCTACTTCAAGAAAAGAAAGAAATTCCTTTTCAAAATGAATGGGGATTGCCAGGCGAGCTTATTTTACCCAATGAAGACGTGGATGAGGCAATGGAAAAATTAATGACATCTCTTGTTGGTCAATCTGATTTTTACAAAAAACAATTAACCACTTTCTCTAATATAAATCGTCATCCATTAGGCCGTATAGTCACTTTTGCCTATTATGGATTAATACCATTCGAACGCTTGAATCAAAATCTTTCAAGTGAGCTAAAATGGTGTGAAATTTCCAAACTGCCTAAGCTCATCCTCGATCATAATCATATTGTCGATAAGGTTTTTCAACACTTTCGAGAAGGTCTGTTAAGCAACGCTATCGTTTTTCATACCCTTCCGGATAAGTTCATACTTTCAGATGTTATCCAAGTGTACGAGCAAGCTTTAAATGAAACATTTGACGTAAGGAATTTTCGAAAGAAAATATTATCGAGCGGAACAATAAGACCCCTGGGCGAATTCCGAAAAAGTAAGAGTCATGGAGGACGCCCCGCAGAGCTTTACGAATTGAATACAATTAAGAAAAAAATGGCAAAGGATCGAATTCGATTTGATATTTTCAATTGATACTGATTGTCAGTAAGATAGGATACAAATAAATAGAATTATAAAACGGCTGAAACCTTAGCAGCAAAAATAAATTTAGAATTATGATTAAGATCGGAATTAACGGATTTGGAAGAATTGGAAGATTGGTACTAAGAGTTGCTGCTCAACGAGACGATGTTCAAGTTGTTGCGATTAACGATTTACTCGACGTGGATTATTTGGCTTACATGCTGAAATTTGATTCCGTTCATGGCAGGTTTGATGGAGATATCGAAGTAAAAGACGGAAAACTAATTGTCAACGGGAAAGAGATAAGAGTTTCAGCTGAACGAAATCCAGAAAACTTAAAATGGGATGAAGTAGCTGCTGATTTCGTTATTGATTGCACGGGTATTTTTAAGACCCTCGAAACAGCGCAACTTCATATAACCGGTGGTGCTAAGAAAGTAATTATTTCCGCTCCTTCAGAAGATGCACCTATGTTCGTTATGGGGGTAAATCATCAAGAGATGAAAGCTTCGGACACGATCATTTCAAATGCTTCATGTACAACAAACTGTTTGGCTCCAATTGCGAAGGTGTTGCACGACAACTTTGAAATCACTGACGGATTAATGACAACAATTCACGCTGCCACAGCGACCCAAAAAACGGTTGACGGACCATCTTCAAAAGATTGGAGAGGCGGTAGATCTGCATTACACAATATTATTCCCTCATCTACAGGAGCGGCAAAAGCGGTTGGAAAAGTAATCCCTACGTTGAACGGAAAGCTAACGGGAATGGCATTCAGAGTTCCAACAATGGACGTTTCAGTCATCGATTTAACGGTGAACATCAAGAAGAGTGCAACTTATGCGGAAGTTTGTAAGGTAATGAAAGAGGCCTCTGAAAATGAATTAAAAGGAATTTTAGGATACACAGAAGAATTGGTTGTTTCTCAAGATTTTATTGGTGAAACGTGCACTTCCGTTTTCGATGCGAATGCCGGTATTGCGTTAACCGACAATTTCATAAAAGTAGTTTCTTGGTACGACAACGAGTACGGATATTCATCAAAAATTGTTGATTTAGCGGTGTATTCAGCTTCATTGTAAATTTAAAAAAACACTCATAGAATGGAAGAATTAACTCTAACGACACCAGCGCTATTGTTCTCGGCAATATCATTGATCATGCTCGCCTATACGAATCGGTTTTTAGCGTATGCCTCGGTGATCCGGAACTTACATGATAAATTCCTTGAAAGACAGGATGATTTATTAATTCTACAAATCAAAAATCTTAGGCTAAGACTTAACCTAACCCGCTGGATGCAAATATTTGGCATTTCAAGTCTTCTTTGTTGCGTTCTCACGATGTTTCTTATTTATATAAATCAGGATTCAGTTGCTGTTTGGGTTTTTGGTTTCGCATTGCTTTTACTCATAATTTCTTTGGCGCTTTTAATCAAAGAGATACATATTTCAGTGTATGCGCTTAAGCTTCATTTGAGTGATATGGAAGAGCATTTAAAGAAAAAATAAACCCTTAGAAATCAATATCTTGCCTATTTAAAAAACTCCTATAACGCAGTATTAGCGGTGTGATGACACTTTTCTCACTGATTATTTCTTAAATTGCACTTTTTGCAATGCAACTCTAGTTTATTAAATAATACGCTGTTAGATTATGTGGAAAACTGTTCTTCTTTTACTTGCAACTTTGATTGCCGTTCCTGTATTTGCTTACCTATATGACACTCCACCAAATTTGGAACAATTGCGTGTTATGTGGCCAGTTGTTTACACCTATATTGGATTGTCCGCAGCATGCTTTATCGTCAGTAGTATTGTGGACAATTACAGTCAAGTCGATAAATTGTGGAGTGTTGCACCCCTTATTTACGCTTGGGAAGTAGCCTATCTATCGCATTGGGATGAACGCATGATTTTGATCGCTAGTGTAATCAGCATCTGGGGAATCCGACTCACATACAACTTTGGTCGCAGAGGAGGGTATTCATGGAAATTCTGGACCGGTGATGAAGATTACCGCTGGGCTGTTTTACGCGCGAAACCTGAATTCCAAGCCCCATGGAAATGGATTTCATTCAACCTCTTTTTTATCTCATTCTATCAAATGGGATTGGTTATGCTGATCATGTTCCCAATGATCAAAGGTGTGAATGGAACCGAGCTCTTTTGGGCGGATTACTTGCTGGCCCTGCTCGTTGTTGGATTTGTAATCATGGAATATTTTGCCGATCATCAACAGTACAAATTTCAAACAGAAAAATACAGAAGAATCGATGCCAAAGAAGACTTGGGCGAATACGAACATGGATTTGTAAATACTGGCTTGTGGGGTATCATGCGCCATCCTAACTATGCTGCGGAACAAAGTGTTTGGATTGTGATCTATTTCTTTTCTGTCACCGCCACCGGAGTTTGGATCAATTGGTCTGTTGCAGGTGCTATTTTACTGGTTTTACTTTTCATAGGAAGTTCGAATTTCAGCGAAGAAATTTCGGCATCTAAATATCCAAAATACAAAGAGTATCAGAAGAAAGTAGCTCGTTTCATTCCATTTTTAAAGTAACTTGGAAAGTGTTTGACTTGTGATTGTATCCAGTTCAAACTCACCTTTAAAAATCCAAACCGAGTAAAACTGAATTGGGCCACAACGGGTATTTACCCAAACTTAAAGCTATCTTGGACAGCCTATGAACCAATTAACGCTGCAGTCCAAAAGAATTGAATCAATTGACATCTTACGCGGAATCGTAATGATCATAATGTGTTTGGATCATACGCGTGACTTTTATCAAGATTTAATTGTAGCTGGAGACCCCATGGATCTTAGCACAACCACTCCTCCCCTGTTTTTCACGCGCTACATTACACACTTTTGCGCGCCCATTTTCGTCTTCTTATCAGGGGTTTCAATCTATTTACAATCGAAAAGGAAAACAAAAAAGGAACTAAGTATCTTTCTACTTACCCGAGGTCTTTGGTTGATACTTCTCGAACTCGTTTTAAACAACTTCTTATGGAATTTCGACGTAACATTTAACCTCGTCGTATTCCAAGTCATCTGGGCAATTGGCGCCTCTATGGTCGTTCTAGCTGGCTTAATTCATCTTAATAAACACATCTTACTCGTATTGGGAATAGCAATTGTGGCAGGGCATAATTTAATCGATGTCTACTACCCAAATCCGCTTATATATGATTACACTGGCCAGGGAATTCAAGATTTTTCATGGTTTTTATTTCATCAATCGGGAGGAATGGAAGTTGGATCAAGTCATCGGTACTTTAGCGCAGGTTATCCAATGCTACCATGGCTTGGCATTATGATTCTAGGTTTTAGTTTCGGGCAATTGTACGCCAAAACATTTGACGTGAAAAAGCGCTTTAAATACCTCATCACTATTGGAGTTTCGATGCTAGGACTCTTCATCATCTTGAGGATTTTTAATCTCTACGGTGATCCACAATGGTCTTTTCAACCAAAAGATACTTTTTTCAAATCAATAGTTTCATTTCTTCGAATCACTAAATATCCACCCTCTTTTCATTTCGCTTTAATAACACTTGGTGTTTGTCTGATTTCCCTTGCTTTCCTTGAAAGACTCAAAGGCTCCATTGCAAACTTCTTCTTAGTCTTCGGAAGAGTCGCGCTCTTCTTCTACTTTTTACACATCGCGGTTATTCACCTATCAAGTATGCTTTTAAAACCTTTATTCGGAGATTCAATGTACTCATCAGTCAATAATTATGAAAACCTTATTTCTAATGATAATAGATTCCTTGGAACAGAATTAACGGGAGTTTATATTGCCTGGATTCTAATTATTGCGGCGTTGTATTATCCTTGTCTAAAATACATGAAGTACAAAATGAACAATAAGGACAAGAAATGGTTGAGTTATTTGTAAAACCTCATTCACCAGAATAACCAATACTTATTTTACGACATCTAGCTCCAAAGACCGCAAGGTCTAACACATCAAACATCCATCACCAACTTATACCCAACCCC
>JBLHVW010000108.1:0-13361 GCA_047628775.1 Salibacteraceae bacterium
ACATTTTCGACCCTTGGCGGCACAAATGGTGAAGTTACCGCTATGTGTAAAGATTATACGAACAATCGATTAATTTACGCTGGAAATTTCACGGATATTGATGGAGGAACAGCTTGTTCTGGGATTGCTTATTATCAATTTGGCACAATGCATTGCCTCGGTGGGGGATTGAACGGAACAATCAATCACGTTTATGAATCTCAAGGCGCTATTTATGTTTCTGGATTAATAAATGATGGCGGTACTGATTACGCACAAGCTATTTTTTCCAATGGTAATTGGACTTATTCAAACATTCCTGGTTTAGAAGGGAAAGAAGCAAGGACAGGAATGGCTGGCAACATTGGCCACAAGCGTGAGGTCGTGATAATTAATAATCAAGGATCAAATGAACATGAAGTATGGAGATTAAGTAACACGGATGTTTGGGAAAAACAGGCAACTGCAATGGGTGAAATTAACAGCATGGCACTTGGAGATACACATCAGGCTTATGGGGGCGCTTATACTTCACTAACACTTCATTTATCTGGTGGCGATCAAACCTTGAATTCCGTGAATGCCTGTCTTAGAGAAAATTCAACTGAGAATTGGTCGGAGTTGACAGGTCAAATTAGTGATGTTGTTAACGTTGTCAAATGGCTGAATGGCACATTTTTCTTTGGTGGAAGCGTTACTCCTCCATTAATTTCCGATACTCCATTTGCACCAATAGCGATGCTTAACAGCGATACTTTAGCAGGGCTTTATGGCGGAATTCTGATCGATTTTATCGGAGGATATACAGAGATTGTTATTCGCGACATAGATGCAGTTTCAGATGAGCGACTTGTTGTTAGTGGTAATTTCCAAAGTGGTTCAGCAGGCTATTTTGGGGCAAATATTGGCATTGTTGACTACTCTTCCTTTCCCATATTAGCTGGAGTTCCAGGTCCTGGAACAGTTAACACCGAAGCTGTGGGAGAATGGGCGAATATTAGTAAGATTAATGCTTGTGTTATTGTGCAACAAACTCTATTTGTGGGTGGAGCATTCGTTACGGCACCAACTGATGTTGACCTCGGTCCATGGGGCGGATCAACACTCACTTATTCAGACGTTAATAATCTCGCTAAATTAGACGCTCCTTTAAAGCTCATTCCGAAAACGCTTCCAAGGTTTAAGGTTTACCCGAACCCAGCTAAAAACGCCTTAACAATTCAATCGAAATTCGATTTACAATCCATTTCAATTTTAAACATGAATGGTCGCTTAATCATTCTTGGAGACAATTCCGAAACGATCGATATTAGCACTTTGAAAATCGGCACTTATTTTGTTAAAATTGAGACAGAGGATGGTCAAATATCACATCAGAAATTTATCAAACAATAAAAAAGCGTCTCGGTTAAATCAAGACGCTTTTACTAATTTTATTTCTTCAATTGACTAGCAGCAACCGCCGCCGTCATAGTAGAATGTAGATTCTGAAATGTAAATATCTTTTCGATTCAATTTCGCAAAAGCACCTGCTGTTTTATCACAAACTGCCAATGGTGAGTTTTGCATAAGTGTATGTCCTTCTCCATCATCGAAGTATTCGTCATCACCATAATAGATCGCTGTTTTCCCAGTAAAGACACAAGGTCCATCCTCTGGCATTGGATCTTTAATTGCAGCAACTTCAACGCTTTCTAAGTAGATCAATTCATCCGTGTCATAATGGCCTGGATCTAAAACTCTATATGGACGTTTCGCTCTGATTTCAATTGTTCCGAAACCAGCGTCAGTAAGCATTTTGATGTATTCATTCAATGGCAAAGAACCACTCAAACACAAAGCTCTCAAACGTTCGTCATTTTTCAATGATTCTGGCATTGGGTCTTCCGTAACAGGATCAGACAAAACCAATCTACCGTTCGGTTTAAGAACGCGGTACATTTCGTCAATCGCTTTCTTTAAATCCTCTTTATCAAAGATGTTGAACAAACAGTTCTGAGCAGCTACATCAATTGAACTGTCCTCAACAGGTAAGTTCAAAGCATCGCCTTTACGAATATCAACGTACTCAGACTTAAACCATGGATTCGTTGCCTCAGCTTCTTTCAAGTTGGTGTTACACGCATCAATCATTTCGTCAACAACGTCAAGTCCAATAACTCCTCCTGTCTTTCTACTGAAATAAGAAAACTGGAATACTTCCATTCCACCTCCTACTCCAACGTAAAGAATTGTTGGTTCATTGACTAAATCACGCGGATTAACAGTGCTTCCGCATCCGTAATTCATTTCCAACATGATACTCGGCATGTTCAATTCTGGCAATGCCCAAACTGGAGTTGTAGTACAGCACAAACCTACATCAGGCGTTAATGCTGCTTCTCTATATACGTCTACCGTTGTGTCTAAATATGATTTCATTCTATCTTAAATTAGGAATTAGAAATTGGAAATTAGGAATTCCCTAACCCACCTATTCATAATTCTACAATTAATAATTTACAATTAAGTTGTTGCTCCTCCACAGCTAGATCCTGCTCCTGCAGTGCATCCATAACAGTGTTGATTGACGATTATGTTTCTTTCTTCTAAATCTTTCAAGTTGAAATCGGAAAGGTGTTGCCCTTTAGCGGCTACTTTCAAATCTAACATTTGATTAAAATCGCAATCAAAGATATATCCATCCCAACCAATTGAAATTGTATTTCTACACATCACCTCAGATGCTGCGGATGGATTGTATGCATTAACCAATTTCTCCATGTAGCCTTCGTAGTTATCGCTAGCGACTAAATACTGTAAATATCTACTAATTGGAAGGTTGGTAATTGTAAACAAGCTGTTGAATTCGATATCGAAATTTTCTTTCAATTCACGTTTGTAGTCCAACTCAAGTTTCATTTGATCTCCTGGCAAGCTTGCTCCCGTTGGATTGAAAACGAGATTCAACGTTAAACCAGATCCTGGCATTCCGTATCCCACATCATTCAACATTTTAAGCGCTGTAATACTTTGGCTAAAAACGCCATCTCCACGCTGTGAATCTGTGTTTCCTTCTGTATAGCAGGGCAATGAAGAAACAACTTCAATATTGTGTTTTTTAAAGAATTCAGGCAATGTATGGTACTTTTTGTTGGCAACAATGATCGTTAAATTACAACGAACAAGTACCTTTTTACCAAGTGCTGTCAATTGCTCAACAAACCATCTGAAATCAGGATTCATTTCCGGAGCTCCACCTGTTAAATCAACAGTGGTACAATTTGATTTCTCAATTGCTTCCAAACAAATCACCATTGTGTCTCGCAGCATGATCTCTTTGCGGTCTGGTCCAGCATCTACGTGGCAATGGTTGCACACCTGATTACACATCTTCCCCATGTTAATCTGGAAAGTGTCAATCCCAATAGATGTAAGCGGATAGAGACCCGTTTGCGTTAATTTATCTTGGAATCTTTCAAGTCCAGTTTTGTCAATAAGGTCTAATTGTTTTTTGGCTACCGAAAGTTCATGCTTTTGAGCAGCTAAAGATTTATGCGTTAATACGGCCATTCGTTATTCTTCCTTTGTTTATTTTAAAGACGAAAAATGATTCCATCCCTTACAATTATAACGCAAATTACTTCATTAATTTTTCTTTCACACCTTTCCATTTGTAAATTTTATAGAAAAGGAAGATAATTAAGGGTTGAAGGACAAAAAGCGAAAGAATCAAATCCCAACCGAAAGAAGGAGGCGAATGATCAATAAATACTGAATTGGTTTGAAAAACTTGCCAATCCGTTGAAAGGATTAGTACACCGAATAGATTATTTGCCGTATGGTATCCCATTCCAAGTTCAAGGCCATCGTCGAGATGGGTTAAAATGCCCATAAACACACCTGTTGAGATGTAATACACCACAATTCCCTTCCCCAGTAAAAGAACTTCTGGATTGCCGATATGCAGGTAACCGAAGAGCCCTCCGAGGATCAAGATTCCAGTCAATCCACTTTTAGACAATGATGCAAAGGGATACTTACCAAAGATGCTGATCTTACCTAATGTTGCAAATCCTTGAAACAGGTAACCTCTAAACATTAAATCTTCAGTGGTCGTTTGAATTGGAATTAAAATCAGTGCAATGAGAAGAAGTGGGAAAAATTTGCTTGGATTAAATTGCAGTTCTATAGGATCGTGCATTGCGAAACCAATGCACAAGAAAATGGTGAGAACACCTCCCCAGACCGCAAACATTGCGAAAAACCGCTTCCAGTCGAAACGTTCCCTGATTGTAAAAACGGATCGAATGGGGCGCTTGTTCAGAAATTTGATACTGAGTAAAAGAGTTGCAAAGCCAAAAACGAATGGCAACAATTGAAGTCCAAATGCAATCGCCTCTTGGCCTTCAGGAATTTTCTCAAGGAGAGAATATCCCAAATGGCCTTCAGCAATATATGCGCTTGTATACATTCCATAAAGAAACGAGAGAAAAACCAAAATTAAGGAAAGCAGATAAATTGCGCCATCCCTGTTGTCTTTTTCTCCTTGCTCTAGAAAGTTCATGGTTTATTGAAACATGTCTTTCATTCGTTGAAAGAATCCTTTGTCGTAGTAATCTGGAGTTGGCTCAAAGTTTTCACTTTCTTTCAATTTTTCCAAAATCTCTTTTTCTTCTTTCGAAACATTCTTAGGCGTCCAAACATTGATATGAACGAAAAGATCTCCTTGACCGTAACGCTGTACCATTGGAAGTCCTTTTCCTTTCAAACGAAGCACTTTTCCACTTTGCGTTCCTGGATCAACCTTTATCTTTGCTTTTCCAGAAACGGTAGGGATTTCAATTGTTTGTCCTAGAACAGCATCAACGAAGTTTACATAGGCATCGTAATGTAAATGTTCACCATCCCGTCTTAGGTTTTCATCTTCGAGTTCTTCAATCACAACGATCAAATCACCAGGGATTCCATCAAACGGTCCAGCATTTCCTTTTCCAGATACGCTCAACTGCATTCCTTCCTCAACTCCCGCGGGAATTTCAATTTCGACAACTTCCTCTTTCCGAGTTAATCCTTGATCATCTGCGTCTTTCGGCTTTTTGTCAATCATTTTTCCAGCACCACGACACACATTACACGTAGATTGTGTTTGCATGGCACCTAAGAAAGTTTGAGAAACCCTTGTGATACGACCTGTACCATTACACGTTCCGCAATTTTTATACGTCACACCGTCGGCGTTCACCAACTTGTTGACTTTTATTTTCTTTTGAACACCTTCAGCAATTTCCTGAAGCGTTAATTTCATTTTAACACGAAGGTTGGAACCCTTGATAACTCTAGATCCGCCACGAGCTCCGCCGAAACCTGCACCTCCGAAGCCTCCTCCGCCGCCGCCACCACCAAAGATGTCACCGAATTGAGAGAATATGTCATCCATATTCATTCCGCCGCCGCCTCCGCCACCAAAGCCTGACGCGCCGCCCATTCCTGCATGACCAAATTGATCATAGCGAGATTTCTTTTCAGCATTACTAAGTATTTCGTATGCCTCGGCAGCTTCCTTAAATTTATCTTCCGCAGCCGTATCACCTTCGTTTTTATCCGGGTGGTATTTCAACGCAAGTTTACGATAAGCCTTTTTAATTTCGGCTGTGTCTGCACCTTTAGAAACGCCTAATACTTCGTAATAATCTCTCTTATTGCTCATGTTCTCTTTTATTGCCCTACGACTACTTTAGCGTAACGAATTACTTTATCGTTCAGAAGATATCCTTTTTCTATTGCTTCAATTACCTTTCCTTTCATCTTCTTATTTGGAGCGGGCACATTGGCAAGTGCTTCGTGAATTTCACTATCGAACACTTCTCCTTCTGCTTTCATCTCTGTTAGCCCTTTCGCTTCAAGAACTGAATTTAGCTTATTGAATATAAGATTGAATCCTTCTTTTACGCTATCAATATCATCAGAATTTTGATTGTTGGCGTTCGCTCTGTGCAAATCATCAACAACTGAAAGCAAGTCTCTCATCATTCCAGCGTTTGCTGTATTTATGATGTCAACTTTTTCCTTGTTCGTTCTTTTTCTATAATTATCGAATTCAGCGTGAATTCTTAGGTATTTGTCATTAAGCTCATTAAATTTGTCTTCAACAGTCGGCGCTTTTGGCTCTTCCACTTCTTCAACAACTTCTTCAACAATTTGCTTATCCATAACTTGATCGTTAAGCTCTTTTTCGTTTTGATCGTTTTTCAACTCTTTTTCCTCTGACATACTAATATTATTTTCTCGCTTTGGAGAACGCAAAGATTCTGCCATTCGCACAAATAGGACATGTTGGCAGTTCTTTTTTTGAAAGGTGTGAAAAGTTGGCAGTTCCCGTCAATTATTGGGCGAATTCTGTATTGCATCTAGGAATTCTTTGGCAGTCAAATCGTGCGGATTAATTGACAATGCCTTTTCCATATCTAGTCGACTTTTCTCTATTTCTCCTTGATAATAAAAAGTCACTCCGCGAAGTGTAAAAGCATCAGAATAACCACTTAGTTTCTCCACAGCAACATTAAAATAACGGACAGCTTCATCGTATTTTTTTTGCTGTAAATAAAATTCTCCCACTGTCTTTGCGGCAACAGCAATATTATTGATATTGTCACGATGATCATCCTTAATTACAATTTCAAATTGCTTTAATGCTTCCTGGTAATTTTCATTACTCATGGCCAAATTTGCCTTGAAAAAAGCCATTCTCGAATTGAAAAAATCATAATTAAATTGGTAGGACAGAAAATTTTCATTCTGTGTAATTGTGTTTTGTTTTGCAACAATAGTCGCTTTATTCTTCTTGAATTTATCGAAGAGAAATAAGAAGTTGGTAAAAGCACTAGTTCCATTTTTTGAAACATCTTTCGCTCGTTCAATATTATAGTCATACTCGAGAACAGGAGTATTCAACGTACTCAGCTCTTTCAAGCCATTCGAGTGACTATTTGGACCAATATAAAACGATAGCATTTCTGTTGGCGAGTAAATCCCACTCGCGTTCATGTCCATTCGAATCGCGTCATTCTCCATACAATCTAGTATTCGATTGTGATCCATTGCTATTGCCGATTTCGATGAAATAATAAATAGATTCTTTCGAATTAAAAACAATTCAGAATATGGAAAAACAGAATGCGCTGTTTCTAAAACGATTTTCAGATGCTTGTTCGGAATTTCAGTTGAAACCCATTGAATAAAAATTCCTTTTTTAGTCAAATGATCTTTGCAGATTTCATAATAGTCTTTTGACAACATCGTGGAATTCGACCTGTTCAGAATTCCAAATTTACCATCTGATGAAATGAGATCGTACTTCTTCTTAGAATACATCAAATAAGATAGAATATCGTCTACATAAATGTTGACTTTTGGATGGTTTTTGACATTTGCATTTACTTCCTTAAAGTAATCAAGAGCGTCAATTACTCCAGGAACGATTTCAACAACATCAATGTGTTTTACCTCTTCGTGTTTCAATATTGAGCCTACCGTAGAGCCACTTGCAAGTCCTACTGCCAATACATTCTCAATGTCTTTATTAATGAAAAACGGTAAATGCCCAATGGAACTTTCTTTTGCTTTAAATGCCTCTGATGCAATAGTAACACCATCTATACTCAGAGATTTATATCTTCCATTTTTATTGTACACCTTGACAGTAGCCATAATCCCTTCTTGGTAAAATATGGGCGTATCTTGACTTGTATCTTCCGCAATATTTTCAAGAGAAGCTAAAATGTTATCGCTATCCGTTTTGAAAAGAAGTATAATAAAAACTCCAAGATAAACGAATGGTCTAATGTACTTTCTCGTTTTCGATGATTTGAACACAAAATAAAGAGCAACTATTAGATTTAAACAGGCTAAGAAATAAAGTGTTGATTTTACACTACCCAGCAATGGGATTAGAACAAAAACAGGGATTAATGCCCCCAATATACTGCCCAAAGTATTGACTACATAAACCTTACTTATCGCTACACCGGATTCTGCATTTCTGTTTTCATAATACAATTCCGATATCAGTGGAAAACTCAACCCCATAAGAATGGCGGGCCCTAGAAAAACGAGAATAGAAAAGCTCAAGTTCAACCCTACATTTTGATACCAAGACGGTGTACCTGATTCACTTGCGATAAAATAATCAGCAAAAGCATCGGTGTAAGCAAATTCATAAAACAAATAAATAATCAATATCCCTGAAATGGCTAACAGCAATTGAAGAATGGACAAAACGAATTCTTTGTTCTTAATTTTCTTGACATACGACATGAAGGCACTCCCGACAGCTATTCCAACTAAGAAAACAAACAAAATTATAGAAAACGTATACGTACTACTATTGAGAATGTAATTGATACAACGAATCCACAATACTTCATAAGCAATAGAAATGAACCCTGTAAGAAAAGCGGTTATCAAAAGGATTTTCAAATAGGTAGGATTGGCTATTTTTTCACTTGAGCGTTGAACTTTGTCTTCTTTTATAGGTTCAACAATTGCAATTTCCTTCGATTTCAACAATGCGATCCCTCCAATTATAAAATTCAGAACTATGGCCACCATTAAAGAACCTTCTATCCCCAAATTTTTCACCAAATAAAATCCGGCAATTAGAGACGCTATTGCACCTCCCAATGCATTAATGGAATAAAATTGACCTATTGTTTTTCTGAAATTATCACGCCTTTTAGAAAAATGATTGATAAGCAGCGGAAGTGTTGCTCCCATTGCAATTGTGGGAATCCCCAATAGCAAAAAGGTAAGTAGAATGTTGACCGCTAATTTAACATAACTAAATTCCATTGATGGCTCACTGAACAATGAAAAGAAATACCTCGCATGCGGCAGAAAGAATAAGAGTAGCAATCCAAAAACTCCAATTACGATTTCTAAGACGCCATAATACCTCAACTCATTTATGCACTTCTTTTTCTCTAACTGTTTTCCGATCCACCAGGAGCCAATAAGTAAGCCCGCCATGAATGTAGCGACAATGATACTCACAGAAACAATACTGCTTCCGAGGAGCAACTTGAATTGTCTTGTCCACATAACCTGATAGATCAACCCGGAGAACCCAGATAAAAAGAACAATAAAACAATCAATAAACGCTTAGAAGAAGTCGATGGAAGTATTGTCATTTTCTGAACTTAAAGGAAGTAAAAGTACAAATTAATCCAGTTAAGAACGTGAGCTTAAATTGTAGATAATAAACAACAACAAAGAGAGGAACGCAATTAAGCTTTCCTTAGAACTCTGGAACGAACATAAATTGGTAGATTCCGTCAATTATTAGTAGAATTATTTGTAATATTTTGAAATTATTTGACAGTCACATCTTGTCAGCACCCCTATATTTTCTCTTGGCAAGAAAAAGCCATATTGTGAATCGCAAAACAATTGATACAACAACTTGTAAACAGGAAGGTTTGGATACACTGAATAAATTGAATTTACAATTCGATAATGCGCTTATAAATGAGAAAAATCAACAAGAGCTAGACCAACTGAATTTCTAACAAGAAAAGCTTAATATTGTTCAAGGTAAGATCCAAAAGATCTTAAAAGAATTGGTGCATAATGTTTCAATTTATATGAAATAAAGTTTATTTAAGAAAATAAAAGAGAAGGGCGCGCAATACGCTCCTTCTTTAGTCTATCTGAATTGTTTTAGATTAAGATTTTTACTCACAATTTCTGCTACTTCAATAATTATTTATTACTTATTCTTAGGTCTTTTAGCAAGAGCTAACCTATGGTAAAAGAGCACTTTTTTTTGCTGATTCATATAAACTTTCATGACAATCCAAAGCCAACTGGATGTTATTGAACTATTCCAAATCAATTGGATTTCCGTGGATATCGAAGTAATTAATTTCAGTGTTTTTAATGGTTTGAATGATCGTACCATAAAGAACATTGATTTGCTCATATTCAACTGGAATTATTGCATTTCCATGAGAATCAAAAAGTCCATAAAGCGGTTGCCTTTTTGTTTCAAATACATTTTGACCTCTAGGAGTAATTTTATTGAATGTACTGACTGATTTTACGCATCCCCGCGTATCGATAATTGCCCAACCCTTTTGCTCCTTTATTGTTGTATACCCCCTTAGAAAACGCAGTAGCATTAGCGAACTCTCTATTAAAAGCGTTGTTCAACTCTTTGTTGACGAAGGAGAAACCACTCACTTCTTTGATGAGGAGAAGTCCATTGGAAAACCTTCGCACAGTCTTGAGATCAAATCAAAGTACTATCTGATAATCAAAGCATCTATTTATAGAGAAATTAGATCGTTACTTCCTTAACAGATTATCCAAAGCCATGTGGAGCTTAAGTCCGCGGATGTCTGTACCCGACGCAATTATTTTTCCTTCACCATCAATTAGGAAGGCTGTAGGAATGGATTTTACACCGTATTGAGCGGACACTTTTCCTCCGTCATCGATGCAATGATTTTTCCATTTTAGACCATCGTCTTTGATGGCTTTCTTCCAAGCATCTGGAGCGCGATCAAGAGAAACACTCAACACTTCGAATCCATTTCCGTTCTCAAATTTTGATTTGTTGTATTTGTTGTAGGCTTCAACTACATTTGGGTTTTCTGCACGACAAGGCCTGCACCAAGAAGCCCAAAAATCGATTAACACGACCTTTCCTTTCAATTTAGATAATTTTATCTTTTTTCCTTTTGGAGATTTTAATTCAAAATCAGGCGCGACAGATCCTTTCCCAGGAGCTTTAGCAGGTGACTGAACAGAAGCCTCACCAGATGTAAATCCGAGAAATAAGATTCCAATAAAGATAATTGCGTATTTCATGTTTTAATTTTATAGATACAATGTACGTAAATATAAAAAAAGCCCCTCGGTCAAACCGAAGAGCTTATTCAATCCTGTATTGGATGGTTATCCTATTCTTCTAATATCAGCGCCTAAATTATTCAATCGAATATCAATATCTTGGTAGCCTCTATCTATTTGCTCAATGTTGTGAATTGTACTCTTACCATCCGCAGAAAGCGCCGCAATCAATAATGAAACTCCTGCTCTAATATCTGGAGAAGTCATCTGAATCCCTCTTAAAGAGTTCTTTTTGTCCATTCCGATAACTGTAGCTCTGTGTGGATCACATAAAATAACCTGACCTCCCATATCAATTAACTTATCGACAAAGAACAATCTTGATTCAAACATTTTCTGATGAATAAGAACACTACCTTTTGCCTGTAAAGCTGTCACCAAAATAATCGACAATAAATCGGGTGTAAATCCAGGCCAAGGCGCATCTGCAATTGTCATAATTGATCCATCAATGAATGTTTCAATTTCATAACTCTTCTGCTTTGGGATAAACATATCATCCCCTTTCTTCTCAATCTTAATTCCGAGTCTTCTAAATATCGTTGGAATGATACCGAGGTTTTCCCAGCTTACATCTTTAATCGTGATTTCAGAACCTGTCATTGCTGCCAATCCGATAAACGATCCAATTTCAATCATATCTGGAAGGATTCTGTGGTAACACCCTCCTAATTTCTTCACTCCTTTGATGGTCAACATATTCGAGCTTATCCCCGAAATTTTAGCGCCCATACTGTTTAACATTTTACAAAGCTGTTGCAAATACGGTTCGCAAGCCGCGTTGTAAATTGTCGTTTCACCTTCAGCCATTACAGCAGCCATAACGATATTGGCAGTACCTGTAACAGAGGCTTCATCCATGTGGATGTATGCTCCTTTTAACTTTTCCCCTTCAACGGCGTAAAAGTGTTCACCAGCATCGTAGTTGAATTTAGCTCCCAGAGAAATCATCCCTGCAAAATGCGTATCCAATCTACGACGACCAATTTTATCTCCACCGGGTTTTGGTAAATAACCAACTCCAAATCGTGCCAGAAGTGGCCCAACAATCATTACAGAACCTCTTAACGAACCTGCTCTAATTTTAAAGTCCTCGGTTTGTAAATACTCCAGATTGATCTCTTTCGCTTGGAAGATGTACGTTCCTTTTTCGACTTTCTCGATCTTCACTCCCATCGCTTGCAACAAACCAATTAGTTTGTTTACATCAACAATGTCAGGAATGTTAGAGATTGTGACTTTTTCAGCAGTAAGAAGTGGTGCACACAAAACTTGTAAAGCTTCATTTTTCGCACCCTGCGGAATTAATTCTCCTTTTAAAGGTTTTCCTCCATAAATTTCGAAAGACGCCATAATTTTCGTTGATTTTATTTACTCCTGTGAAGCTAATGAAACCTTCGCGAGGTACGATTCATTCATTTAAAAAGTTATTCACTTCGAAGCGTGTATGGATTGTATAAAAAAGTCGTGCTTGGTTGAACCTTAGCACGACTAGATATATGAAGAAGTAAACGCTTATCTTCTGCGCTTAAATTGTTTCTTATTCTTGTTGTTATTGCTAGAGTTACTGTGACGTGAATTCTTTTGATTTCTTTGGTTGTTGTTATTATTGTTGTTTTGAATCCCAAGCTCTTTCAATACTTGATTCGTACCAATTAAATCTTCAGGCTTTTCAATTGTCAACTCACTTTGCGACAATTCGTGCAGTTGATCAGCAATCACCTGGTTCTCAACAGCATTATTATTGTGCAACAGGTATTGCTTTTTCATGAAATTACCCATTGAATTGGTCATGTAAACACGTTCTCCAACGTCTTTCATGCCTTTCGATAATTCCAATATTTTCTGCGTGTATTGACCGTAATGTCCAAAACGAATTTTACCTTTTGGATAAGGCATAATATCAGGTCGTTCCGCTAAAGCTTCCCTTTCTGGCTTTTCGTAAGGCGAGTCGACATCCAACTGAAAATCGGACATTATGAAAAGGTGCGTCCAAAGTTTGTGTCTATAATCGTCAACATCTCTTAGATGAGGATTCAGCTGCCCCATAACCACAATAATGGCCTGTACCGCTCTATTACGTTCTTCTCTATTCTCGATTTCATGGGCGTGCATAATCATATTTTGCACGTTTCGCCCATACTCGGGGAGAAGCATTTTACCTCTCGATGTATTGTATTCCATATTGTGATTTTCGCTCTGCGTGTTCTTAAGATGCAGGCACCGGCAAAGCCAGCTATGTAGTAAATCTACTAATTTTCAAGATGCTTACCAAGAGCGTTGTCAAAAACGTTCTTTGCTTCGTTAATGAATCCGAAGTGTTCGTCGTCAATCATCAACTTTCCTTTGGTAACATGTCCAAGTAATGTAAAGCTAACTCCAGAATCCATCATTGCTCCAATAAAATCATCTTCTTGATCTTCATTTACTGTTACAACAACTCTTCCTTGTCCCTCACCAAAAAGGAAAGCATCTTCTCTAACTTCTGAAT
>JBLHVW010000109.1:0-13321 GCA_047628775.1 Salibacteraceae bacterium
CATCCAATATATCTCTCATTTTCTCCCAGATAGCATAACCATACGGCTTAATTACCATACAACCTCTTACTTCTGAATTCTCAGCAAGATCAGCTCTTGAAACTATTTCATTGTACCATTTAGAATAGTCCTCTTCTCTTGTCGTATATTTTTGCGCCATAATGTAATAAGGAATGCGTTATTTTTAGAGGCAAAAATAGGCAAATCGGAGATAATAACCCTTTCAAAAAACAAAAAAGGGGAAGCATTCGCCTCCCCTTCCAATTTTAACTCTTTAGAATTCTAATGTAATACTGAAATTCTGCGAACTTCATTTTGACCGTTTGATAAATTTATTTTCAATAAATAATCACCTTTAGCCATTGTAAGCGTTGATAAAACTGTTACGCTTGAATTAGGATATTGTTTAAAAACAGATCGACCTGCAAGATCAAGTACCTCCAAATTAGAAATCACTTGTACTTTTTGAGAAAAACCAATCGTCGGTAAAAGACAAAGGGTAAAAAAAAACGCCTTTAAAACCAATTTATTTTTTCAACTTCATTTTGATTTCCTCTTCAAATGAAATCTTCTTTATTTTACTTCGAAGCCAAGAAGAAATATCAAAATACTCTAAAACAACACGCTCATTATGATCCGTCAATAATTCAGAAATTTCGGATTCCATTTTCTCGAAAATCTCAATTCTATTTACTGTTTCAGCAGTTTTAGCGAGTTTACGTATGCTCTTAATACACACATTCTCGACTTGATAATCACGTTCTTGCTTGCTCAAATACCTATTCGTCGATTTCACAACATATTCTAGGAAGTCATAATTCTCTAGTTCATAGTGAATTACAATATTAAATAGTCTTGAAAAGCTGTAAATATCTTGACGTAGATTTTGTTCATTGTCATTCAGAACTTCATTAATATATTGAAGCGCCTTTTTGTAATCTCCCGTTCCGAAATAACTGTACGCTTTATTATAAGTCAAAAGCACTTCCATTTCTTTACTGATCTTACCCTCGAAAAGCGCTTGTTGTTTTTCAATTTCAGCAATAAGTTCAACGCTTTTATCAAATTCTCCCATTGCGTGAAGCAGCACCAATTCTTGGTTGTAAGTATTCGAGAAAATTCGAACGGAAATGTCAACAGAATTAAATCCTTTCTTTCCGTGCAGACTTCTTATCGTAAGGATGAGCTCTTGCGCTTCACTAAAGTCTTTATTATCAATGTGACATCTCAAAAGGTGGAAAAGAGTATTTACATAGCGTTGACCCGTATCCAATTTGATATATGGATTGTTATCTAGGATTTCTTGTGTTCTATTGAAAAATTGGAAACTATCTCTATAATTTCTATTCGTGGCAGCACAAAGCCCCTTTATATAGTAGCATATAGATGCCGCTTTTGTCGACAAAGCCGTGTTCTTGCCTTTGATCAAATGGTAATCGGCGATATCCTCAACAACTCGTCTTTCTGTTTCATTTCTCGTGAAACCACCGGATCTAAAGATCAAGTTGATTTTAGAGTAGATAACTGTGTATTCAGCAAGATTACGGAGCTTTGCAATTACCATCTCTTCTTCTTCGACCAATTTATCAAGGTCGGTCGAGAACTCACCTGATTCATAGGCAGATTCAAGCAATTTCTTTTCCCAACCAATCAATTCAAACCAGTAATAGAATTTTTCATACCGTTTCGCCATTTGTTTTGCTCGACCAACAAACTTCTCACATTCTTTATATAAGGCCTTATTGTAAAGGATTTCAACATTTTTAATTTCTTGCTTAAGAGAACTGCTGATACTTTGCTCACTATAGTAGGATCTTAAACTTTTCAGAATCAATTTATAGAGGTGATTCTTTTCTGATGGAAGGTGCTTAATAAAAGTTTGATTTTCGAATTCTTCTTTTAATGCATTTTCATCATAAGAGGATTGGCGCTCGATATAATCGAAGATCTTCAAGTAATTCTTCTCACCGGATTGTAGAGAAGAAGACAGCTTAAAAAATCGTTTCTCTGACTTGGTCAAAGATTTAACGAGCTTAAACAGTTCCGTTGACGGCTTCATAGTTTAACTTTTAAATGAGATATAACGCCACAATTTAAGAATAAGATTTAAACAATGAAAGTCCGATTCAAAATTAAAATTGGAACAATAAGGATTAAACCTACTGTAAAGACAGGCGTTCTGGTGTTTATAGCTTAACGGCCAATCAATACTCTGCCAATTCCATAGACTATAAGAATACAAGAAAGGTCTTGGATTCCCAAGACCTTTCTCTAACAACAAACTAAAAAACCTCAATACGGATTAGATCCTATCTGAGGGTAACCGATTCACCTTTTGATACAATTGTACCATCAGTGAAATTATTTAATCTTTTAAGTGACTTAACATTAGTAGCATACATTTGAGACAATTCTTCGACTGTCATATCTGTTTTCACTACAATTTCTTTATTCTTGAATATACTTCCTCTTCTTTTTGGTTGAATATAAATGATATCACCTGCTTCCAACACATCTTTCTTTCCATCAAAGTTATTGTATCGGTAAAGCTGAGATAAATTCAATCCAAATTCTTTTGAGATCTTGTAAAACGTGTCTCCTTTTTGGGCCATAACGTATTTCACCTTGCTCTCGTGCACAACAACATTGTGATTGTTCGAATACGTATCAGTTGAAGCGATCAATTCAGGCTTATATCCTTCTGAAGGCAATCCATTTCTGTCGTACTCATCCAAATGCAAATCTTCGATAATACCAATAAGTAAATCTGGATATTTAGGATTCGTTGCATACCCAGCTTTCTTCAAACCCTTTGCCCAAGCTTTATAATCGGTTACATCGTACGTAAATAAAAATGCATATCGGCTGTATTCCATTAAAAACTCAGAATGATCTTTATACGACTGATCTGCTGTTTTATATACACGGAAACATTCGTTATCCTTATCATCATCCAAATACATTTTCTTTCCTGTCCATCCGTGGCATTTAATTCCAAAGTGATTGTTACCCGACATTGCTAATGCAGAATTACCACTTCCACTCTCAAGAATGCCTTGGGCTAAAGTGATACTCGCTGGAATATTGTTGTCAACCATTTGTTGAATGGCAGTTGCTTTCCATTGATCCACATACTCCGATTTGGTAATACGTGCATCATTGGCGAGGCTTGTGCCTGCCAATAGTAATGCTGATAATGTAATTACTCTTTTCATGTTGTTTGTTGTTGTGGTCTATTATTACGCTCGATTATGCTTTTTGTTACAAAAATTGTTGATAACCTTAATATTAATTGTTGATAACCTCTACAACCTCGGGTAAAACAGACAATCTGACATAGTAAACCAACTCATTATGACATATTTTCCAAAAAAAGACCTCTGTTCTACTTTGGATTCGAATTTGATTGATCTAATTCGAACAAAACAGACAACAGATGGATTTGAATAAACTCACTATAAAAACACAGGAAGTTCTTAGAGCGGCTCAAATATTAGCAACTGAAAAAGGAAATCAGGCCATAGAAACTGCTCACGTTTTAAAATCAATCCTGACAAAGGACAAAGACGTTATTCCTTATCTACTTAAATCTCTCAACGTAAATATTGAAATATTATCGAATACAACGGACAAGATTATTGAGAACTACTCGAAAGTTACGGGCGGACAGATGTATATGTCTTCGAAAATGAATGAAGTATTGAACAATTCATATGTTGAAATGAAAAAATTCAATGACGAATATGTTTCGATAGAAGTCCTCTTCTATTCATTACTAGGAGCGACAGACTCGATAGGCACCTTATTAAAAGACAATAAAATAAACCAGAAGAACTTAAAAGCATCAATTATGGAATTAAGGAATGGAGAAAATGTCACTACCAATAGCTCAGAGGGCAATTATAAATCTCTGGAAAAATATGCTCGAAACCTAAACACTCTGGCGAAAGACGGAAAACTTGATCCAGTAATTGGAAGAGATGATGAAATTAGACGCGTTCTTCAAATACTTACGCGTAGAACGAAGAACAACCCTATCTTAATTGGTGAACCTGGTGTTGGTAAAACAGCTATTGCAGAAGGAATTGCACATCGTATTATCGAAGGGGATGTGCCAGAGAACCTAAAATCTAAAGTGGTTTACTCCTTGGACATGGGTGCTTTGATTGCCGGAGCAAAATACAAAGGTGAATTTGAAGAGCGTCTTAAATCAGTAATTAAAGAAGTCACCAAAGCAGATGGAGAAATCATTCTATTTATTGATGAAATTCACACGCTTGTCGGCGCAGGAAGCGGTGGCGAAGGAGCTATGGATGCTGCAAACATTTTGAAACCCGCCTTAGCAAGAGGTGAATTGAGAGCTGTTGGGGCAACAACATTGGATGAATATCAAAAGTACTTCGAGAAGGACAAAGCACTTGTTCGGCGTTTCCAAACTGTAATGGTAAATGAACCATCGACTGAAGATGCAATTTCAATTCTTCGTGGAATTAAAGAGAAATACGAAACACACCACAAAGTACTAATCAAGGATTCCGCTATTATCAGCGCAGTCGAACTTTCGCAGCGGTATATTACTGACCGCCAATTGCCCGATAAAGCAATCGATTTAATTGATGAAGCGGCATCTAAACTGAGAATGGAGATCAATTCCAAACCAGAAGTTCTGGATGAGATCGAACGCAAAATCATGCAACTTGAAATTGAACGTGCAGCAATTAAAAGAGAGAACGATGTCAAAAAATTGGCTCGACTGGAAAAAGAATTGTCACATTTAAGTGAGGAAAGAGATGCTTTAAACGCCAAATGGAAAATGGAGCACGATGTTGTTGATGCAATGCAAGCCTTCAAAGAATCAATTGAGCAGCTCAAACATGAAGCGGATCAAGCGGAACGTGCGGGAGATTTTGGTAAGGTTGCTGAAATTAGATACGGTCGAATTAAAGAAGTCGAATTGAATATTGAAAAAGCAAAAGGACAGCTGTTGGAAATTCAGTCGGACTCAAAAATGATTAAAGAAGTTGTTGATTCAGAAGAAATTGCAGATGTCATTTCTAAATGGACAGGTATTCCCGTGAGCAAAATGATTGAAAGCGAAAAAGCGAAACTTTTAAAATTAGAAGAGGAGCTTTCAAAACGCGTTGTTGGTCAAACCGAAGCAATTACTGCTCTAGCAGATGCTGTGAGAAGATCAAGAGCTGGACTTCAAGACGATAAAAAACCGATTGGATCATTTATCTTCTTAGGAACAACTGGTGTTGGAAAAACAGAGTTGGCAAAGGCGTTGGCGGATTATTTGTTCAACGATGAAAATGCAATGACTCGAATTGATATGAGTGAATACCAAGAAAAACATTCAGTAAGTAGACTGGTTGGAGCACCTCCAGGATACGTTGGGTATGACGAAGGCGGCCAATTAACAGAAGCTGTTCGTCGCAAGCCCTACTCGATCGTTTTACTTGATGAAATTGAAAAAGCGCACACCGATGTCTTCAATGTTCTATTGCAAGTGCTCGATGACGGACGTTTAACCGATAACAAAGGAAGAACGGTCAATTTCAAGAATACGATAATCATAATGACATCCAACTTGGGCTCTGAATTGATCCATGAGCGGTTCCAAGACATTAATCCGGCAGAGTTCGATCAAGCTGCTGGAAGAGCAAAAGCAGACGTTTTAGGCTTACTAAAACAAACGATTCGTCCAGAATTTTTAAATAGAATTGACGAAACAATAATGTTCTTGCCTTTGACAAAAAACAACGTAAGGGAAATCGCTGAAATTCAATTAAATAATTTGACTGCGAAGCTTCAAAAACAAGGAATAAACTTGATGATTAAAGAAGAAGCATTGAGCTGGATAGCGGAAACGGGATATGATCCATTCTTTGGAGCGCGACCTATAAAACGGGTCATTCAAAAGAATGTAATGAATGAATTATCGAAATCAATTCTGTCCGATTCCATCGATACCAGTAAGAATGTCATTCTAGATATTTTCGATGATCAAATCGTGTTTCGGAAACCAATAAATGAGGAAGAAGAAGTAGTAATAGCAGTTTAATAATAGGTTAAATAATAAGAAAGGCGTCTAGGTTAAAACTAGACGCCTTTTTTGATGGGGAATTTTCCTTATTTTTAGGCCTCGAATGAAACTATTTAAACACGTCATTTCCACTATCACTCTGATCTCATTGATCCTAATCATTTATGCTATCTTGAGTGTTGAAAGTGATTCAGGCATCATTCGATCACTTCTATTTTCAACCTATACCATTTTCACATTTGTTGTTTTACTTACTTATAGAGTTTCTCTTATTGGAAAGGAAAAGATCAATTGGGTGGCACTTGGATTAACAGGCACAATCGTTTTAAGTTTATTCTTAATGGAAACGGATAAAGGCTTGGTCTATTCGCTTTGGGATTTCACTCTTATTGGATTTATCTTTCTTTGCGGTGAGGCCATCTTTCAAATCATTCCTGAAAAGAAGCTACTTTCCTTACCAACAAAAATTTTAGCGGTTTCAATTTTAGCGCTGTTCACTTCTATTGTAGTTTTCCAAATCGGATCTCCTACTCTATTCTACATCTCAGAATGGCTTGTAGCTCTACTGAGCTTATTGCTAATTGTCAATTTTTTCTTAAAAACAAAAGAAGCTTAGTCTACATACGTACCAAAGCCTTTTAGTCTTTTTGTCCAATATGCTGATTTAGTAACATCCGTTAAAATTACGCCTTTACTTGAACTTGAATGAATCATCATTAATGGATCTCCTTTTTCAGAAACAACAATACCCACATGTGAAACACCAGAACCATTATCGAAAAAGACCAAATCTCCTTTCTGAGCATTTTTAGCTTTAACTTTCGGCGCATCATTGTATTGATCCACGGCCCTTCTCGGTAATTTCGAACCGTTTTTTGACATTACGTAACTTGTAAACCCACTGCAATCAAATCCATCTGGCGAACTTCCAGCCCAAACATAAGGCGTTCCCAATTGCTTTTTAGCTGTCGTTAAAATCTCATCGCGCAATCCAGGATTCTCAACAATAGAACTATCCAAAAGGTTTGAATCCACAGGTGTCGAATCAATTCCTGGCACTTCTTCAAACAGGACATCGATCAACTCTTGAACTTTTTCGAATTCTTTCTGCTTCCCTAAACGTTTAAGATCAGCGGCCCAAGAAATCATATCATTCTTTAGCCAAGCCAACTCATACATGTGAGAATTTACTATTTTCTCTCCGTCACTTGAATTTTTCACCTCCAAAAACAAAGCCTTTGCTTCATAAAGTGCTTTCGGATGCGCCAAAAGCCAATATTCATTCTGGGCAAGTTGAAACAAACTAATACTCTTGTAATAGGCTGGAAGCATTGAAAAATCATATTCGGGATCATCCAGCAATCTACTAGACTTCCGCCTCACCTTCTTATAATGACCTTGATCGAAAAACATTTCCAGTTTATCCAATCGCGGATTCTGAGCGTCAGCGTTGAAACTGATTAAAAATGTGATCAATAAAATACCTATTCCTTTCATAGACTAAATTGTATTTGTAAATAACGAGAATTAATTCTTTCATTTCACCGTTTGTGCGAATTTCATTCCACAACGTCATGTTTATTCAGTACCTTCTGTGGAATTAACATAATTTATATCCGCGACCTGTTACTAAATCGCCGTATTTTGCGTTATTTAAATGAAAACCCGATTTTAAACCTGATTTTACATCATCTATGAGAATAGCCGCCTTAGTAATAGCACTTATTCTGACAAGCATTTCCTACGGTCAGAAAGACAGAAACAACGTTTCTACAACACAAAAATTTGACGAAGTTTTAACCTATGTTTCGAAACTATACGTCGATGATGTAAATAGTGATGCACTTACAGACGCTGCGATTATTGGTTTGCTTGAAAAATTAGATCCGCACTCTACTTATATTTCGAAAGAAGAAGTAAATGATGCGAATGAAAGAATCAATGGAAATTTTGTTGGAATTGGAATTCGTTTCCAAATACTAAAAGACACCTTAATGGTTGTTGCGACAATTCCTGGTGGACCTTCAGAAAAACTCGGTCTTATGCCTGGAGACAAAATCATAAAGATTGAAAACGAATCGGTTGCAGGAACTGGATTACAAAACAGTCAGGTTCGAGAAAAACTACTTGGAGATCGAGGAACGAAAGTAAAAGTTGAAATCCAAAGAAAGAAGACTAAGAACACTATTGCCTTTGTGATTACGCGAGATGTCATTCCTGTGAACTCTGTTGACGCTTCATACATGATCAATGATAGAACGGGATACATCAAACTAAACTCGTTCTCGAGAACATCACTGGATGAAGTCCAAGACGGCATTCGAGATTTAAAAAAACAAGGAATGGAAAACTTGATTTTTGACTTGCAAGGAAACGGAGGTGGACTTTTATACACTGCCAAGTATCTAGCGGACGAATTTTTAAGTGGAGATAAATTGATTGTTTATTCTGAAGGTCGTGCTCAACCAAGATCAGATTTGAGATCTGGACGCGCAGGTTTATGGGAAGGCGGAAAGCTTGTTTTATTAACTGACGAATATTCAGCATCGGCAAGTGAAATTTTATCTGGAGCAATACAGGATTGGGACAGAGGACTTATTGTTGGAAGAAGAACGTACGGTAAAGGATTGGTTCAACGTCCGATTGACCTAACGGATGGTTCGCAAATGAGATTGACAATAGCGCGTTATTTCACGCCTAGTGGAAGGTTTATACAGAAACCATACGAAGACAAAGACGCCTACCGAAGTGACCTTCTTGATCGTTATGAAAACGGCGAGTTCATGCACCAAGACTCAATTAAAATGCCGGATTCATTAATGTTTGAAACAATGCTCAAGCATAGAAAGGTTTATGGTGGCGGAGGAATTATGCCTGACTACTTTGTTCCATTGGACACTATGGAAGTGACAGATTACTTCTCTGATCTAATTCGTTCAGGACACGTTAACTCGTTTGCCCTGAGCTATATAAATGACAATCGCGAAGCAATTCTTACGTCGTATCCTGAATTCAAGGACTTTAAAAATGGATTTGCAACAGATAAAAAATTCATGGATGAATTTTTTGAATATGTCGACAAAGAAGACGAGGACGACGAACTTGAATTTAATCAAGAAGAATATGACATCAGTGCCAAATTGTTGAAAATGAGAATGAAAGCAATTTTAGCAAGAAACCTTTGGGGTTATAGTGAGTTCTATCAGATTTACAACGATTCCAATGAAATCTTGCAAAAAGCTATCGAAGTTATAGAGTCTGACCTTTATGACCAAGCTGGTCTGAAATAAGAATTGAATCTTTAACATAAAACCCGAAAAATTGAATCCTTAAAAAAAAGCGGTCTTGGCTCAGTCAAAACGGCTTTTTCTGTATCTTCGTCATCCTAATTTACATACTATGAAAAAACTTTTAATTCCATTTTTAGCAATTTCTATTCTCGTTTCATGCGGTGAAGAAAAAGATCAAGTAACAGCTCAAAACGGAGACGCCAAGTCTAATGTTAGTGCTGACGAGGACCTGACTCCAGCTCAAAGAAAAAAGATAAAGGAAGACTTCGAGAAAGAGGCCAAAGCACAAGCCGACCTAGAAGCCTCCTTTACTTCTATGAAATTTGACAAATTGGTTCACGATTTCGGAACAGTTAAAGCTGACACGGATAATTTCGTTGAAGTAATTGTAACAAACACAGGAAACAGACCCTTGATTATTTCAGATGTATCTGCAAGTTGTGGATGCACAATGCCTAAGAAGCCAGAAGCTCCAATTCCTCCAGGTCAAACTGATATTATTGAAGTTAAATTCCATTCTAAACCAGGCCAGCTTGGTGAAGTATCTAAAACTGTATCTGTTACAGCAAATACTGAAGAAGTAATCTCGAAATTTGAAATTAAAGCTTTCGTTAAAGAATAATAAAGGCTTATACAACTAGCAAAAGGCGTCTTGGTTTAACCTGGACGCCTTTTTTAATATCTATTTTTTTGGAATTGAATCTTTTTCGAAATAAGCGTGTTACTCTACTTCTTCAAAGTCCACATCTTGAATGTCATTCTGATTTGACGTATCCTTTCCTACAACTCTTGTTTTACCAAGGGATTGTCTTTTAATATTTTTTTCTTTTTCGAAACGTTTTCTAGAATCCTTTTCTTGTTTCTTTTGAACGTGAATATTCTTGTTGTTACTCCACTGAGCTAAAATGCGAATAACAACAAATGCTCCCAATAAAATTAGGAGCATTTTAAATAAACCGGTTACACTGGCTTCAGCGACAACCATTATTTCGACAAGTGCATGTTTCGTTCAGAATAAATTTTCAAGAAGTATGGATCTTTCAATGTATCAATGAATCGAATTGCTTCACCCGTTGATTTCATCTCAGGACCAAGTTCCTTCTTAACATCAGGGAATTTTTCGTAAGAGAATACAGGAATTTTAATTGCATAACCACTTTTCTTAGGCTGGAAATTGAAATCCTTAACCTTCTTCTCTCCAAGCATTACTTTCGTTGCGTAGTTCACATAAGGCTCATCGTAAGCTTTCGCAATAAATGGAACAGTTCTCGAAGCTCTTGGATTGGCCTCAATTACATAAACAACATCATCTTTGATCGCGAATTGAATGTTCATCAAACCAACAGTCTTTAATTCTACCGCAATTTTCCGTGTGATATCATCTATCTGTTGCATAACCAAATCTCCAAGGTTGTAAGGTGGAAGAAGTGCAAAAGAATCACCAGAGTGAATTCCCGCAGGCTCAATATGCTGCATGACACCGATGATGTAAACATCTTCTCCATCACAAATTGCATCCGCCTCCGCCTCTATCGCTCCACCTAAAAAGTGGTCCAATAGAATCTGATTTCCTGGCATTTCATTCAATATATCTACAACGTGATGTTCTAATTCATCACGGTTGATAACAATTTTCATTTTTTGACCACCTAAAACGTAAGATGGACGAACCAACAACGGGAACCCAAGATCATCAGACAAAACCAATGCTTGTTCCGCGCTTTCAACAATTCCGTACTTCGGGAATGGAATGTTATTCTCTTCTAAAACCTTTGAGAAACGACCACGGTCTTCAGCTAAATCCAAAGCATCGAAGCTTGTTCCGAAAATTTTGATTCCGTAACGCTCTAACTTCTCTGCCAATTTAAGAGCGGTTTGTCCTCCCAATTGAACAATGACACCTTCCGGCTTCTCATGCTTAATAATATCGTAAATATGTTCCCAAAAAACAGGCTCGAAATACAATTTATCAGCCGTATCGAAATCCGTTGAAACAGTTTCAGGATTGCAGTTGATCATGATTGTCTCATAACCACATTCTTTAGCGGCAAGAACTCCGTGCACACAACTGTAATCAAATTCAATTCCTTGTCCAATTCTATTCGGACCAGAACCCAACACAACTACTTTCTTCTTCTCTGAAACAATGCTTTCGTTCTCGTATTCAAACGTTGAATAATAATATGGCGTTTGCGCATCAAACTCGGCAGCACAAGTATCTACAACCTTGTAAACTCGATTAATGCCAAACTCTTCTCTCTTAGTGTACACTTCTGATTCCAAACATCTTAAAAGATGTGCGACCTGACGATCTGCATATCCTTTTTGCTTTGCTTCGAACATTAATTCTTTTGGAAGATCTTCCAAACGGAACTTTTCAATCTTCTTCTCAAGATGAGTCATGTCCTCAATCTGTCTTAAGAACCACGGATCTATTCTCGTTTTTTCATGAATTGTCTTGAATGGAATCCCAAGCTTCATGGCATCATAAATATGAAACAATCTATTCCAACTTGGATGCTCTAAGCTGTGCAGAATCTCATTTTGATTCGTCAATTCTTTACCATCAGCACCTAATCCGTTTCGACCAATCTCTAATGATTGACAAGCTTTCTGCAAGGCTTCTTGGAAAGAACGACCAATGGCCATTACCTCTCCAACTGATTTCATTTGAATTCCCAATTCACGATTTGTTCCTGGGAATTTATTGAAATTCCAACGAGGAATTTTTACAATTACATAATCCAATGTCGGCTCAAACAAAGCTGAAGTTGTTCCAGTAATTTGATTGCTTAATTCATCAAGATTGTATCCTATAGCCAATTTAGCCGCTATCTTCGCAATTGGATATCCAGTTGCTTTAGACGCTAATGCCGAAGAACGAGAAACCCGTGGGTTAATCTCAATAGCGATTATATCTTCATTTTCATCAGGAGAAACGGCAAACTGCACGTTACATCCCCCAGCGAAGTTTCCAATAGAGCGCATCATTTTGATCGCCATATCCCTCATCTTCTGAAATGCTGTATCTGAAAGTGTCATTGCTGGCGCAACCGTAATGGAATCACCCGTATGCACTCCCATAGGATCAAAGTTCTCAATTGAACAAATAATGACTACGTTATTATTATTGTCTCTAAGAAGTTCTAATTCGTATTCTTTCCAACCTAAAAGCGCCTTGTCAATCATCACCTCATGAATAGGAGATAATTGCAACCCTCTTTCTAATAAAGTGTTGAACTCTTTCGCCTCATGAACAATTGAAGCACCAGCACCACCAAGCGTATAAGATGCTCTTACACATAAAGGGAAACCAAACTCTTGTGCAATTTCTTTTCCTTGAAGAAATGATTTCGCAGCTTCCTGAGGAGCCATTGGGACATCAATAGACAGCATTAGATCACGGAACGCCTCACGGTTTTCAGTAATCTCAATCGCATTAATATCAACTCCTATAATATCTACTCCGTAATCTTCCCAGATTCCAAGTTCATCACATTTGATGCAGAGATTTAATCCTGTTTGTCCACCCATCGTAGGCAGAACAGCATCGATATCATGTTTTTTAAGAATTTCTACGATACTTTCTGGCTCAAGAGGCTTCAAGTAGATGTTGTCGGCTACAACTTTATCAGTCATAATCGTCGCCGGATTGGAGTTAATCAATGTAACCTCAATTCCTTCCTCTCTTAATGATCTTGATGCTTGTGATCCAGCATAATCAAACTCGCAAGCTTGACCTATCACAATCGGTCCACTTCCGATAATTAGTATGGACTTAATTGACTTATCTATTGGCATTATATGCGCTAATTAAAGGGTTCAACTTTCGCGCTTTAAAACGCGTCAAATCGAAGACAAAATTAGCACATTATCTATAAGAGCTAAAGCGTTTTATTAGATGTTTTCGATATGTTTTGAACAATCAACGTGAATAACTTTAGAAAGCCCTTTATTAGTGGTCATTAAGGTGGGTTAAATTAGT
>JBLHVW010000110.1:0-13099 GCA_047628775.1 Salibacteraceae bacterium
CTATCTATAGTTTATTGTAGTTTTGTACACCTAAAATAACACCGTCTATAGTTATGATTGAATTATCGGATCGATTACAAGCAATGGAAGAGTCAGCAACGATTGCTATGTCTCAAAAAAGTAGAGAGTTGAAGGCTGAAGGACTTGATATAATATCATTGAGTTTGGGAGAACCTGATTTCAATACTCCTGAATTTATTAAAGAAGCTGCGAATAAGGGAATGCAGGACAATTACACCAAGTATACGCCCGTTCCTGGTTATGAAGATTTGCGTCAAGCAATTTCGAATAAGTTTAAGAGAGACAACAACCTTGATTATCCTATCAATCAAATTGTTGTGTCGACTGGAGCGAAGCAATCAATTGCAAATGTTGTATTGAGTATTGTGAATAACGGAGATGAGGTTATTATTCCTGCACCGTACTGGGTTTCATACATTGAAATAGTTAAGGTATCGGAAGGGATTCCTGTTGCAATTAGCGCGGGAATTGAAAATGATTTTAAAATTACTGGGGCGCAACTAGAATCTGCGATTACGGAGAAAACGAAAATGGTTATCTTTTCTACTCCTTGTAATCCAACAGGTTCCGTTTACAGCAAAGAAGAACTTAGAGATTTGGCAGATGTGCTGGTGAGGTATCCACATATCGTTGTTATTGCCGATGAAATCTATGAACATATTAATTTTGGAACGAAGCACGAAAGCTTGGCTCAGTTTGATGAAATAAAAGACCAAGTCGTTACGATCAATGGTGTTTCAAAGGCATGGGCAATGACAGGTTGGAGATTGGGATACATTGGAGCAAGTAAAGAAATCGCTGCTGCATGTTCTAAAATTCAAGGTCAGTTTACGTCGGGGACTTCTTCAATTACACAGCGTGCGGCTATTGCTGCAATGGATGCAGATCCGATTGTGCTGGTAGATATGATTGCAGCATTTAAATCAAGAAGATCTCTGGTTTTAGATGCTTTGAATGAAATTGAAGGTGTTATTGCGAACGTTCCAGGTGGTGCATTCTATGTCTTCCCTGATGTTTCGTACTTTTATGGTAAGTCCTACAATGGTAGAACGGTAAATAACGGAAGTGATTTGGCGTTATACATATTGGATGAAGCCCTTGTAGCTTTGGTAACAGGAGAAGCTTTTGGTGATCCGAATTGTATTCGAATCTCTTATGCAGCCTCGGAGGAAACGTTAACTGAAGCAATGAAAAGAGTAAAAGATGCGCTTGAAAAACTAAAATAATGGATGTAAAATCTATATTTAATCAGTTTACTCAAAAACGAATTCTGGTTCTGGGAGATGTTATGATTGATGCTTATTTACGCGGTCAGGTGACTCGAGTGAGTCCTGAAGCGCCAGTACCAATTATTAATTTATCCAAGTCCGATGAACGTCTGGGGGGAGCAGCAAACGTTGCCTTGAACCTATTGTCTTTAGGCGCAGAACCGATTCTTTGTTCTTTGGTTGGAAACGACTCCGCCGGAAATACATTTGATAAGTTAATGACCAAAAGAGGTCTTTCTATCGAAGGGATTGTAAAAAGTAACAACCGCAAGACAACGGTTAAAACGAGAGTTATTGGGAACAATCAACATTTGCTAAGAATCGATGAAGAGGAAATTTCTCCATTGAATTCAGACCAAGAACTTGAATTAATAAACAAAGTTAAAGGTTTTTTAGGTTCCATAGACGCCATCATTTTAGAAGATTACAACAAAGGTGTTTTGACAGATCGCGTTATTCGTGAAGTTGTCAAAATGGCGAATGAAAGCAATGTTATCGTTGCTGTTGATCCAAAGAAAGATAATTTCTTCTCATATGAAAATGTGACCTTGTTCAAGCCCAACTTGAAAGAACTAAAAGAAGGCTTAAACTTAGAATTCAACTTCGAAAATGGAAAGGAAGGGTTCGAAGATGCAATTGCTAAGTTAGAAGCCAAAATAAACAACAAGATCAGTTTCGTGACCTTGTCTGAACATGGCGTTTATATTAAATCGGACATAGGTCAATCCTATATTCCGGCGCATATTAGAACGATTGCTGACGTAAGTGGAGCAGGGGACACAGTAATCTCCGTTGCTACATTGTGTTTGGCAATTGGTTTGGATCCGAAAGAAGTTGCTGAAATTGCAAATCTTGCAGGAGGCCTCGTTTGTGAAGTCAGTGGAGTAGTTCCTATCGATAAAAACTTATTGATGGATGAAGTGCTAAAATTAGTTGGAGAATGACAATTAGAGATCTGCGGGAACGAATGAATTTATTCATTTACGATTCAAAACGTCAAGTTTTAGGAGCGTTGTCGTTTCTTAATGTCTTGGTTTCTTTGACTGCACTCGGTGTTCTCGTTTACAATTACGGTTTTCCACAAACAGATTATTCCAAGGACGCTTGTTTCAGTATGATCGAAGCGAGTTTTGGATTCTATATCGTCCGATTCTTAATCAAACTGTTTTACGATTTTAATCCGCTTAAATACATTCGGAAAAATTGGTTTGAGTCCCTCATTATGCTCTTGTTAATCTTCGAAGGATTTAACTATAACTTTATGGGCGGAATGGTGTTAGACAAGGTTTTTGCATCGATCGGATTTAATCAATTCGGTGCTTTATCGGCTATTTTCGTTCAGCTCTTTATCTTTATTATTATCCTTAACAACCTTTTTAAAGAGCGTAATTTTAAGCCTTGGATGAAGATTCATCCCGGTTGGTTGTTTACGATTTCAATTCTAGCAATGACCATCGTTGGAGGGTTGCTGATGATGCTTCCAGAGATGTCAAGAGTTGAGGGTGGCTTGCCAGTAATGGATTCAATGTTCTTATCTATGTCATCTGTAAGTGTTACAGGACTTTCTACAATAGATATCGCTGAAACGTTAACGTTCAAAGGACAAATGATTGTTCTTGTTTTAATAAAATTGGGAGGCCTGAATACAATTGCCTTTGGTGCTCTAATGCTTGTTGTCGCTAAATTCGGTGTAGGGATCAAATACCACGAATTAATTGAGGATTTTGTAAATAGAGATTCTATTCTAAAAGCGAAATCAATGCTTGCGAAGATCGTTCTTTGGGCAACTGCGTTTGAAGTAATTGGGATCATACTTTTGTTTATTGGCTTCGGATCTCACGGCGCTGAATTTTCCGATACAGGCAGCCGGCTATTCCATTCTGTTTTCCATGGCGTTTCTGGATTTAATAACGCTGGACTTTCAACTTTACCAGGCGGATTGATGTATGAGCATGTGGTCCACAACACTTTTGTTCATACAATTATTTTGATTTTGTTCTTCCTTGGGGGATTCGGAATGATCTATGTATTTGATATTTTCGAAGTCAATCGTTTGCGCGAAAGAATGCGTCAACCATGGAAGACGATAGAATTCGGGACTAAGATTTCGTTGTACTTTACTTTGGGCTTACTGTTTCTCGGAGCGCTTGTGTTTATTATCTTTGAATGGAACAATACACTTAAAGATCAAGGGACGGTGAGCAGCGTAGTAACATCGTTGTTTCAATCAATGACAACTCGAAATGCAGGGTTTAGCGTTGTTGGTACAAATGAATTGTCCATGCCGGTTATAATTGTTTTTCTGTTTCTAATGTTTATTGGAGCTTCTTCAGGTTCGGCAGGTGGTGGTATTAGAACCTCAACCTTCGCGATTATGTGGGCTGCGGTAATTTCGACAATTAAAGGAAAGAAGCATACTGAGTTATTTAAAAGAACAATATCCAATGATTTGGTAATGAAGGCTTTTGCCGTGTTTCTGTTCTTTGTAGTTGGTAATATAATTGGACCTTTTGTCCTCGCAATTTCCGAAGCCGATTTATTGGCAAGTGGAAAATACGACTTTATGGATTTGGTATTTGAACACGTTTCGGCAGCAAGTACCGTAGGATTATCGAGAGGAATAACACCAGAATTGAGCGGAGTTGGTAAATTTGTACTCATAATCGCAATGTTCATTGGTCGTGTAGGAACCTTAACATTAGCGTATTTGGTTGGTAAAGCGGTGATTAGTAAGAATTATAAGTATCCAAACGGCCATACGATGGTTGGATAAATAACGTGTATGACGGAAAAGAAAGTAGTAGTTAAGCCTTACAATAGTGACGATTCTTCGAAAAAAGAAGAAGTTGCAGAAATGTTTAATAACATCTCAAAACGATATGATTTCTTAAATCATTTTCTTTCATTGGGAATTGATAAACTTTGGAGAAAAAAGGCCATTAAGCAACTTAGAGAAATTAAGCCGAAAAAAATATTGGATATTGCTACTGGAACAGGCGATTTTGCAATTGCGGCATTAAAATTGAATCCAGATGAGGTAATAGGTGTTGACATTTCACAAGGAATGTTGGACATGGGAATTCAAAAAATGGACAAAAGAGGTTACGAGAATACAATTAAGATGATTTTGGGCGATTCTGAAAAGCTTCCATTTGAAGATAATTATTTTGACGCCTTAACCGTTGGCTTTGGAGTTCGAAATTATGAAAATCTTGAAAAAGGACTTTCTGATATGCTTCGAGTACTTAAACCGGGTGGTAAAGCTGTGATTCTTGAATTCTCGAAACCTAAGAAATTTCCAGTGAAGCAATTTTTCGGGTTTTATTCCAAGCGCTTGATTCCATTTATTGGCAAAACAGTTTCGAAGGACAAACGTGCTTATGCGTATTTGCCTGAATCGGTTGAGGCGTTTCCAGAAGGCCAAGCGTTTATTGATATCATGACGAAAACAGGATACAATAAAGTTAATTCTATACTGGTAAGTGGTGGGATCGCGACAATTTATAGCGGAATTAAGTAATATAATCTGACTTGAAAAAACAATATCAAATAGTCCTTTCCGTTTTATCTTCAATGAAGATTGCATTGTTATTCTGTATTGGATTGTCATTCAGTACTTACGCCCAAAGGGAAAAGCCAAAGAACTATCGTAAATTCGACGATAAGCTCTTGCATTTTGGGTTTATGTTGGGTGGGAATACTGCTGATTTTACAGTATATCAAAAATTAAATGCCTTTGAACTTTATGGTTTGAAATCCTTATCTAATAAGAGCGGAGCTGGCGGTCAAGTTGGAATTGTAACAACTTTAAAAGTTGGTACTCCAGTTGTTCGTTTGCGTTTCATCCCAACACTTTCATTTCAAGAACGAATTTTACAGTACACGTTTGCCAATCCGGATACGACTTCATCCGTGGATATTTTTAATGAAGAACGTGTTAACTCTACCAATTTGGATTTTCCATTAATGTGGCAATTCAGAACGATTCGACACAACAATTTCGCATCGTATGTTTTATTAGGAGGTCAATACTCTCTCGATTTACAGTCTCAAGAAGATGCCAGTCAAGATTTTATAGATCCATTTATTAAAATCAAGAGGCATGATTTTCAAGCGCAACTTGGATTGGGAGTTGAATTCTTCGCGCCGTATTTCAAATTTGGAATGGAAGTGAAGTATTCGCATGGATTGATCAATTCATTTATACAAGACAACACACCATCTTCTGATCCAGTGCAGAAGCTATACAATAAAGTATGGTGGTTCTCTATTATTTTCGAAGGATAGATTTAGTTTAAAATGATGAATTCATCGTTTTAAACATTGTTTTTTAATATTACTAAAGAATAAGACTACTTTGATGATGTAACTTTTTTCCATTAAGACCATCTTACTGTTATGAAACTAACATCTTATAAACTTTTTCTGTTTCTCGGTTTTCTGGTTAGTAATTTTAATCTATTTGCTCAAAGTATTTCTGGATTTGTATACGATGAATCCAATAATCCAATCCCTTTTGCAAAAGTATATTTTAAAGATCGAGGGAACTCAGGTGGTTCTGCAAACGATCAATCTGGAGCAATCACCGACTTTGAAGGGAAATACTTTTTAGGATGTACAATGGGAGTTCAGACCTTAGTTTTTACTTGTATTGGATTTGAAAATATTGAGGTGCAAATCACTGTCGATAAACGCGAACCAACAGTTCGAAACGTTTACTTAAAGCAGGTGTTTCAGGAGGTGGAAGGGGTGTCTGTATCCGCGAAGAAGAAAAACATAGGATGGATGATTGTCAAAAATGTGATTGATCATAAAAAGGAAATGATCCGCCAAATGGATAGTTACTCGTGTGACATTTACATCAAAGGAGTCGAAACGTTTGATAAAAAGAAAAAGCCTGAAAAGACGACAGAAGAAGAAAATAAACCTGTTGATATTTTCCAGGAAGAAGAGGACAAGATTAAAGAAAAAATAAAGGCGGAAGCACGTCTGAACATGATCGAAATCAATCTCGAAAAACATTATCAGTACCCAAAGGATATCAAGGAAATCCGAACGGGGTATGAAAAAATTGGGAACCCAGATCAAATTTACTATCAATCAACCGTAGGAGGGGAATTCAACTTTTATAAAAGCTTGGTCAACAAAGAGGATTTACACCTTGGACCGATAGTTTCTCCTTTGCATCCTTCAGGAATACTCTCGTACAAGTACAAATTAACTGAGATTCAAACGGAAGGGGAAGATTCCATTTATGTAGTTAAAATTTCGTCAAGATCCGTAGGTAATTCAACAATTTCAGGATTTTTATACATCAAGAAACACGACTGGGTGTTGACAAAGGTTGATCTTGCAATGCGCAAAGGAAATTTAAAAATATATGATGATTTCCGAATTATTCAGGAATTTGTGCAAGCTGACAGTCTGTGGTTACTGGATAAGCAAACCTTTGAATACAAAACGAAATACGGGAAGGAATCTGTAATGGGAACAACCACGGTTGATTATTCGAACTATAAGATTAATCCAGTATTCCCTAAGAAATTTTTCAGTAATGAACTGGGAGTAACAACAAAAGAAGCGTACGAACGAGACAGTACTTATTGGGATAAAATTCGACCAATCCCATTAACTCTGGAAGAGCAGCGTTCGAAGTTTGTTCGAGACAGCCTTCAATCAATTTTCACGTCAAAGATTTACCTCGATTCTGTTGATTCCATATACAACAAGGTGACATTTTTAAAAGTCGGTTTTCTTGGGGTTGGGCATATGAATCGAGAAAAGAAAACGCGTTGGATGTTTCCCTCTGTGGTCTCTTTAGTTGAGCCCATTGCAATGGGCGGAATTCGATTTGGACCGCGCATTTCTTACTTTAAAAAATGGGAAAACAAACAATGGATAAGCGCATCCTCCAATTTAAATATAGGGTATAACAATCTCGATTTAAGAGGATCGGCCACGGTGTATCATTTTTACAATCCGAAAAAATTATCCACCTATCTCATTTCAGCCAGTAAAGGCGGGCGGATGATAAATTCTAACAATGCGGTCTCTTCACTTCTAGACAGGCAGAATATTTATCAAAATATTGGGCTCAGGGCTAGCCATGTTACTGAGTTGTTGAACGGCCTGAATTTATACACTTCATTAAGGCTAGATCATCGCTATCAGTTTGATTTGGATTACAAATTTGTTACTTGGCTTGACGCAGAATTTCAAAATACGGAACCTGTTCAATTTGAGAAGTACAACTCTCTTCGAACACTTTTTTATCTTTCGTACACTCCCGCTCAGAAATACATGACAGAACCTGATCGAAAAGTCGTTCTGGGAAGCGCTTGGCCTACCTTCACGGTAGGGTGGGAAAAAGGATGGGATGGCGTTTTTAGATCGGTTGTAGATTTCGATTATTTATACCTGTCCGTGAGACAATCTTTCCAGATTCGAACATTCGGAGAATCAAAATACAACTTGGTTATGGGCCAGTTTGTTAATCAAGATAGTGTTCACATAATTGACCGAAAATATTTTAGACAAGCCGATAAAAACAGATGGCTTGCATTGGCATTTATTGACCCATTAAATAACTTTCAGAATTTAGATTCAACGTATGAAACGAAGGATTTATACATCCGCGGACATTACATACATCACTTTAACGGAGCGATTATAAACAAGATCCCATTTATGAAAAAAACCGGGATTAAGTCAGTCGCAGGAGCTGGTTTTATTTACCTGCCAGAGCAGAATGATTTCTTCTATACAGAGGCCTACTTGGGGGTTGAACGGATCTTTAAAATCTTTCGAGAACGGGTGAGAATCGGAACCTATATTATTGGAAGTACCCAAAATAATACGGTTAAACTACCCGAAGGTCAACAGCCCCGACATTTTAAATTTGCTATTTCTTTTGATATTATGAATAACGACGCGAACGATTTTAATTTTTAGCGCATAATTGTCAATCGGAAATTATAAATGATGAATAATGGATTGTAAGTTGTGGTTCTCAACTATCTTTGAACGGTAGAATTTAATTATGATTCATAATTATTAATTCATATTTAAAATGGAATCAACAACAATTCAATTTCAAGCAACGCCAGAACAGTCTAAGGATGACGTTTATTTGCGTAATCGAATTTCAAAAGAACTTTCCCTCGATTTAAATGAATTTGAATTTTCTTGGAGAAGAAGGTCAATCGATGCGCGAAAAAGAGACGTGAAAGTCAACTGTACATTTGATGTTTTTGAAGCTGGAAATGAGCCCGTTGTTGAAAAGTCATTCATTCCACAAAACGTTGAAGGCAAGCAAAAAATCGCAATTATTGGATCTGGGCCTGCTGGATTGTTCGCGGCGCTTCAAGCTTTGGAGTTGGGATTAAAACCTGTTATTTTCGAAAGAGGAAAAGACGTTCGGTCGAGAAGAAGGGATCTTGCAGTGTTGAATAAAGAATCCATCGTTAATCCAGAATCGAATTATTGTTTTGGAGAAGGTGGAGCTGGAACGTATTCGGATGGTAAACTCTATACGCGTGCTAAAAAGCGCGGTGATATCAAACGAGCATTGGAGTGGTTTGTCCAATTTGGTGCGACCGATGAAATAATGGTTGATGCACATCCGCATATTGGAACGAATAAATTGCCACAGATAATTGTGTCCATGCGCGGTACCATTATTGAACATGGGGGCGAGGTTCGCTTCGAAGAAAAAATTACGGATATCATTACTGAGAATGGTGCGGTAAAATCCTTAGAAATTAACGGTTCGGACATGCATGAATTCACAGATGTCATAATTGCAACTGGACATTCTGCCAGAGATATATTTGAACTGTTCCATGCGAAGAAGTGGAAACTAGAAGCCAAGGCATTTGCATTGGGCGTGCGGATTGAACACAGCCAAGACCTTATTGACACGATTCAATACAACGGCCGATTGAACGATGATTTTCTACCGCCAGCGAGTTATTCTCTGGTTGCTCAAATTGACGGGCGCGGTGTGTATTCCTTCTGCATGTGTCCCGGTGGAATTATCGCTCCTTGTGCTACGAATCAAGAAGAGGTTGTAACAAATGGCTGGTCGCCTTCCAAACGAAACAATCCGTATTCGAATTCAGGAATTGTAGTTTCAGTTTCTCCAGAAGATTTTGAGAATTATGAAAATGATCCTTTGGTTTGTTTGAAATTTCAGCAAGAAGTGGAACGCAAATGTTGGGAAGCAGCAGGTAAAACGCAAAATGTTCCTGCACAGCGTTTGTTGGATTTTATAAACGGCACGGTTTCAACTGATTTACCAGAAACGTCGTACCATCCAGGAATGACGAGCCTTGATCTCAACGAAGTACTTCCAAAGATGATCTCTAAGCGACTGAAAGGTGCGTTTGAGGAGTTTGGCAGAAAGATGAACGGTTACCTCACGAACGACGCTGTATTACACGCTCCAGAGTCGAGAACTTCATCTCCAATTCAAATTCCAAGAAACGAAGACCTTCAGCATCCAGATGTCAAAGGAATTTATCCATGTGGCGAAGGCGCGGGTTACGCGGGTGGAATTATATCGGCCGCAATTGATGGAATGAAATGCGTTAAAGCGATCGCTGAGAAATTGGAAGCAGGAAGTTAATTATGAGTGAGGAGTTGTGAGTGTGGAGTTATGAGTTATGAATGAGGAGTTATAAGTGAAGAATGATAATTCAAATTTTCAACTTCCAATATCCAATATCCAATATCCAATATCCAACCTCTAACCTCTAACCTCCAACCTCTAATTTTTCACCAATTTTTTCACCGATCTAAATCCCTTGCTATCAATAACAGAGATCAAATACAATCCATTATTATAGTTTGAAAGATCAATCTGAACATCTGAGTTTACTGATGTGTTAGAAACGATTAACGCACCATTTGTGTCGTAAACAGTAAAGCTAAATCCTTCGTTGTTCATTGAATTAATAGTGAATGTTCCATTTGTTGGGTTTGGATAAACAGTGTAATTGCTTTCCATTGTTGGGATTTCATTTACCGAAACAAGATCATCGCAATCCAAGCAAACATCAGAAAGCGTATTCGTTTGTGAAAATAGACTTACGACATCAAAATCGCCCGTGATCGTGTAGTTTCCAGCTATATCGGATTCAAACTCCCAAGCTCCGCCATCAAAGTAAGCCGGTGCATTCAGCATTGTGAAAACAGAATCTCCATCAACAGATAAACCTTCTAAATATGCACAACTAAAAGTCAATACCTTGTTTACGCAGGTAGAGGTTGAAACGTCGATGTCAAGATCGCCAGCGTAGAACAATTCGTTATTGAGAATACTTTCGTAAGAATTTCCTGAACTTGGTTTTACGTATTGAATATCTCCATTTGTAATGAACGCCGAACCGATCGGATACGTAACGTCATCGAAACCAACGCTGTTTATGTATTGATTGTCGTAGTTGCTCAAATCCATGCACTGAATTACAGATAAAGGTTCGCAATTCAAGCAAACATCAGAAAGCGTATTCGTTTGTGAAAATAGACTTACGACATCAAAATCGCCCGTGATCGTGTAGTTTCCAGCTATATCGGATTCAAACTCCCAAGCTCCGCCATCAAAGTAAGCCGGTGCATTCAGCATTGTGAAAACAGAATCTCCATCAACAGATAAACCTTCTAAATATGCACAACTAAAAGTCAATACCTTGTTTACGCAGGTAGAGGTTGAAACGTCGATGTCAAGATCGCCAGCGTAGAACAATTCGTTATTGAGAATACTTTCGTAAGAATTTCCTGAACTTGGTTTTACGTATTGAATATCTCCATTTGTAATGAACGCCGAACCGATCGGATACGTAACGTCATCGAAACCAACGCTGTTTATGTATTGATCGTCGTAGTTACTCAAATCCATGCACTCGATAGTCGATGATGCGCAATCCAAGCAAACGTCGTATAAAAAGTTCGTTTGTGTGTACAAGCTCACGACATCAAAATCACCTGTGATGGTATAGTTTCCAGCTCCGTCATATTCGAAGTCAAATGTTGCACCTGCATAGTTTACTGGAGGATTGAGTGCTGCGTAGATCGTATCTCCGTCAATTGACATGCCTTCTAAATAAGCGCATGAAAAAGTGAGCTCCTTTTCGAGACAAGTCGCGTTGGAAACATCGATGTCTAAATCGCCGATATAAAACAATGAATCACTCAGAATCCCTTGGTACGCGTTTCCTGAACTGGGCTTTACGTATTGAATGGCGCCTGAAGTAATGAACGCCGAACCGATTGGGTAATTGACATCGTCAAAACCGACAGAGTTAACATATTGGTCAGTGTATCCGCTTAAATCGACGCATTGAATTTGAGCATTAGAAAGGAACGTAAAGAATGCGAAAGCGCTAAGGATTGTAATTTTTTTCAAAATGATAGTATATTGATTGGTTGTGTTGAAGACGGAGGTATTATTTTTTTTTTGCCAAAAAAAAACCTAGCTCGGAATTGCTTCTGAACTGGGGATTTTTGTTTATAATTGAAGTTTGTATTGTTTGCCCTAACCAATCCCAATTCAATTCCGTATATTATAAGTACAATTACTAATATTGCACAAAAATGTAACCTAACATTTGTTTTATTCAATTTTTTCCATCCTTTTAAGGGAATAAAATGTTTGACAAACACCAATTGATTCTGTACCTTAGAAAATAGATTGAACTTATGATCAAGTCCAAATACATACTACTCGTCCTCTGCACTCTCATTTTATTGGGGTGCAAAAAAGACGAACCAACACCGTGTCAAGAAACGGGAAATGAAAACTGCGAAGACATCCAAAATGTAAAGAACTTCTTTTATTTTAAAGAGGGGTCTTATTGGGTGTATGAAGAGGAGACGAGTGGAGACTTGGATACGGTTTATGTTACTGAGGCTGCTGAGAATCCGACAAATTATGATTTTGATGTAAGAGTCTATAGTACCTATCAAGATTACTATTATCATTTCTGGCCCGAATACTTCCCGGGAAATAATGGGTGTCCGGATAATGGTTCAATTTCTAAAAGATGCCTTTCTGTGAAAAGGTCAAAATACAAACCTGGTGATTTTGTAAGTGAAGCGAAGTGTATGTTTTTTATTCCTACTGTTGGCGAGTCAGATGGTAATTGGAATTCGCAATACCCAGGTAATATTGTTCGAATCGTATCTATTGATGACAATTTTGCACTCGACACTTTAAACTTTGAACGAACTATAAAAGTTTTCGAGGATAACACCGTCATGGAAAATCATCAACCGACCAATCATTATTTCAGTGAAAATATTGGTTTAGTTCGGAAAGAACTAATTGAAAGTTCTAAGATTTGGAATCTTGTCAACTACTACATAGAACCATAAAATAAAAATTTCGAAGGACAGAAAAGGTCGCGCTATAGATAATGTATATATCGAGTGGTTTTGGAGATCACTCAAACAAGAGAAAATATATTTTAACCCACCAAATGGAGGTTTTGATTTGTATCAAAAAGTGAAAAGTGATGTGCATTTTTAGAATTATAAAATAGTATTGAAAACTAAAAGCTTAACTTATGAAGGATTCGCGAAAGATGTTGGAGGTAAGCAAGAATTTAAGTGATGCGTTATTCCTAAAAATATTTGATGGAGTACAAGGAGTATTTACCTACTATAAACTCATCCTTGATAAGGATGAAACGCGTTTAGATTACCGATTTGTTCTCGTTGATTCTGGATCTGTAAAACAATTAAATAATAATGTTGAAGTTAACTTTGGCAGTACAGTCAAAGAAATACTTCCTCATCTTGAAAAACCTTGG
>JBLHVW010000111.1:0-12912 GCA_047628775.1 Salibacteraceae bacterium
TGAAAGAGTGGCAAGAATGGAGTAAATAATTACGACTGTCGAATTGCCAAATGAAAGAGGTGTCATCGATGAAAATAAAAGAATGAAAACGATGGTGAACCGCCAAGCCATTATGAATTTACCTTTGTCTTCGAATTTTCGAATTTTAGAAGTGTCTGGAGTAAATAATTTCATCGCCTACAAAATACGGAATTCCTAACTAATCCACTGAAGCTTGTCCAATTTGACTTTCATTCTGGCAAAGCCAAATGTGACAACTATTGTCGTTCCGTTGATTTCTTCTACAGATCCTGATTGTTTCGTGGAAATAAGTTTCACCTTTGAGCCAACTTTTATTTTGTCTCGGTTGAAATTGTCTTTAACTAGAATTTCTTTTTTCTGTCCCTTCTTTTTAGGTGATGCTAATGCTTGTTTTAAAACATTTTTAGCGTCTTCAGCTTTAGAACGTTCAACTGCCAGGTATTTTTTCACCTCATCGAGAAGTCCATCGTTGACGGTTTTCTTTCTCGATTTTGTGTTGTACTTGTCTATAAACGACTTCATTTTTTTTCCACCTTGAACGAGCTTGTCATTCGCAATAGAGTTTTGACGTAAATCCTTTAATTTATTGTCGTAGATCGATTTTTGTTCTTCGTAGTTATTTAAGGCTTTTTGAGCCGTTTCCTGCGCTTCAATATGCTCTTTGTTCAATCGGGTGAGGTAATTCTTTTCCTTTTGCAAATCACTTAAAAGCTGATCCATTTTGACTTTCTTGTCATCGAGCTTCGTTTTTGCATCAGCGATCAATTCTTCAGGAATCCCGTTGATTGTTGCAACCTCAAACGTAAATGAACTTCCAGGTTGCCCCGTGTCCAATTTATACAGTGGCGCTAAGGTTTCTGTATTGAAAAGCATGCAACCATTTTGCGCGTTTCGAAGTTTATCGGCTTTCAATTTAATATTCGAATAGTGCGTTGTAATTACACCAAAACTCTTCTTGTTGTAGATCGCTTCAAATATAGATTCGGCCAAAGCTCCACCCAAATCAGGATCAGAACCTGTTCCAAATTCATCAATGAGGAACAAAGAATTTCGATTGGCAACATCTAAGAAACTTTTCATTCGTTTCAATCGATAAGAGTAAGTACTCAACTCGTTTTCGATGGATTGATTGTCGCCAATATCGCTCATAATATTTTGAAAAAAACACATGATGCTATTTTCATGAACAGGAACTAACAAGCCCGATTGAAGCATGATTTGGATCAATCCAACGGATTTCAGTGTAATACTTTTACCACCAGCATTAGGTCCAGAAATCACAAGCATTCGAGAGAATTTATCCAGAGCTACACTTTGCGGATGTGTTTTCTTCTTTTGATCTTTGTTGTTCTTCCAAAGAATAGGATGGTAGGCATCTATCAATTCGATTTTCAGTTCATCGGAAATTTTTGGAAGTTTACAATCCAGCGCCGTGGCCAATCTCGTTTTTGCATTGATGAAATCAAATTCGGTTAAAACTTCTTGATACCCCTTAATAAGCGATAAATGATCTTTAAGCTCGCGGCGCAAAATTTGCAGGATTCTGAAAATTTCTTTCCGTTCGTCGTCTTGAAGCAATTCCAATTCGTTGTTCAATTGAACATTGACCTGCGGCTCGATATACGTAAACGTACCAGTATTACTTGAACCGGCAACCGCCCCTGATACCTTTCGCTTGTGCGAGGATAAAATCGAAAGAACGCGTCTGTCGTTGATGAACGTTTCTCGTGTATCACCAAGAACATTGTCCTTACCAAGCTTGCGCAATTCACGATCGAAATTTTTATTGATCTGCCTTTTCAATCCGTGCATATTCATGCGGATTTCAGCGAGAAGTTCCGAAGCATTGTCCTTCACATTTCCAGTGCTGTCAAATACCTTTTCTATAGCTTCAACGATTTCCTTTGTATAGTAAACATTTTCTAAAGTCCCATTTAAAAGAGGAAACTCAGATTCACGTTTGTCAAAGAAAACCAGAAGTGAATTCACCAGCATTGACGCTTGATGCACTTTCATAAAACCATCCAAAGAAATCGATGCGTTCTCAATTGGAAGCATTTTTATTTCGGTTTTCAGCTCCTCAAAATCGAGGTGAGGAAAAGTTTCTCCAACGTTTCTAATTTCAAGAAATTCATTGGTTTTCTCCAACTGATAACTGATCTCATCAAAGTTGGAAATCGGAGCCAGTTTTTCCAAGCGTTCTCTAGCCGTAGATTCTTTCGCATACGCCGCCAACCAAACTCGAATAGTATCGAATTCAAGATCGGCGAGGGTTTGTATATCTACTGACATGCCGCGAAGATATATCTAATTTGTAATTATGAATTGATAATTAGAAATTATTGAAGGAAACAATCTTTAATAATGAATGAGGAGTTCTAAATTATTGAGGTATAACGATCTTTAATTATGAATGAGGAGATCTAAATTATTGAAGCACAACTGTTCAAAATAAATTGAACTAATTGTTAATTCAGAGGATAAAAACGACATTATAACTCATAACTCATAACTCATAACTCATAACTCATAACTCATAACTCATAACTCATAACTCATAACTCATAACTCATAACTCATAACCTTCTTTCAACTCAACCCTTCCGTCAGCGTGTTTCGCAAAACGTGTCTTCTCGCGTGCATGAACCATATCGTATTTCTCCCAAGGCCATCCACCGTATTGCGTTGCATGGTAATCTTCGAATGCTTGTTGAATTTCTTCACGTGTATTCATAACAAACGGCCCGTGTTGGACAACAGGCTCTGCAATTGGCATTCCTTGAAGAACTAGAATTTTTGAAACTGTATCTCCATTTTTGATGACCAAATTTTTCGTTGGATCAACTTCCGCAGCGTGGTAAAATGGAATGTCCAAATCTTGAATTTTCAATTCGTTTCCTTCGTAATAATAGATTGTACGGTTTACGCCTTCCACGCTCGCTTCCAGTTCAAACGTAGAATTTGCTTCCAATTTAATATTGAAAACCCCTACATGATTGACGTTTTCATTCGCCCATGAATCGGGTGGTGGAGCCGGAGCGTTTTCTTCTTTCAAAGTACCTGCGATAATTTCAATTGTTGCAGACAACTTACCATCAAGATCTTTTTCCTCAATAACTGGAATTGTATCGTTCCATAGCATTGCGAAATGAGGTTCTACCATTTTACTTTTCTTCGGAAGGTTCAGCCAAATTTGGAACAATTCCATTGGATTTTCTTTTTCCTTCGAAACGAGCGGAAACATTTCGGAGTGCTGAACCCCTTTTCCAGCTGTCATCCATTGAACGTCGCCATTTCCATAGCGCCCAGAAGCACCAGTCGAATCCGCATGATCTACAATTCCTTCTCGAACAACGGTGATCGTTTCAAAACCTCTATGCGGATGTCCTGGGAACCCAGGAACCGTTCCTCCGTGGTACATTCTCCATCCGTCTTTAATAATGAAATCTTGTCCTAAACTTCTTCCTTCCAATGAAGCGTCTGGCCCCATCGCATCATTTCCTTTTGGATATTTGTCTTCGTGATGAACACAGAATAAAAAAGGGTCGGCTGTTTCCCACTGAAATCCTAAAGCCTTTATCTTTTTAACTGGATGTACTTCTTCCATAGCGTCTTCTTCTTTTGTTTTACTACTGAATAAAAAGGGCAACGCAACTACTGATGAGAGCCCAAGTGCCATTTTACCTAAAAATGCACGTCTTTCGTTTTTGTTTTCTTTCATGTCGACTTGAATTTTGTTACCATGGTAAATATAATGATATTTTGTTAGCTTTGACTACATTTGAGGACAACATTTTTTAGCTATGAAAATTATATCGTTCAACGTAAATGGAATTCGCGCAATCGCGAAAAAGAACTTTCATGAAGACATGAGAACTGTAAATGCAGACATCATCTGTTTGCAAGAAACAAAGTCGACCGTTGATCAAGCGCGGGAAGTTGCGAATGAGTTGGAAGGTTATCATTTTTATGGAAACGATTCAAAGGCGCGTAAAGGATATTCTGGAACGGCTATTTTATCTAGAGTTGAGCCGATTTCAAATTCAATTGACATTGGAATTAGCGAACACGATCAGGAAGGGCGCGTAACGTGCTTGGAATTTGAAGACTACTATGTGGTTACGGCTTACGTTCCAAATTCTGGAAACGATTTACGTCGATTGGAATACCGACAAGATTTTGATAAATCATTTTTAGGGTATTTAAAGAACCTTGAAAAAACCAAACCCGTAATTGTTTGCGGTGATTTCAATGTTGCCCACAAAGAGATTGATCTTGCGCGACCAAAACCGAACTACAATAAATCTGCAGGCTTCATGCAAGAGGAAATTGACGGAATGGATGCCTATACTTCAAACGGATTGGTCGACACGTTTAGAGCAAAGACATCGGAAGGAGAAAATTATTCGTGGTGGAGTTATAGAGGCGGCGCTAGAGACAGAAACGTTGGTTGGCGTATCGATTATTTCCTTGTTTCACAATCAATGATGGATCGAGTAGAGGATGCTTTCATTTTGGGAGATGTTCACGGATCGGATCATTGTCCAGTTGGGATTGTTGTTAAATAGAGAGGGAGAAGTTATAGGTTAAAGATGATAAGTTATTTCGATCAATTGTAAATGAATCGAAATTTTCTTCAACTACTCCTAACTCCTAACTCCTAACTCCTAACTCCTAACTCCTAACTCCTAACTCCTAACTCCTAACTCCTAACTCCTAACTCCTAACTCCTAACTCCTAACTCCGTTTATAAAACATTTTTGATTAATAAGAGTTATACATTTAATCAGTTGCTTGTATTAATTGAACGATAATGTTTGGACTTATGAATCTAGTTAAGACAATAGTGATAGCGTGCTTACTGACATTAGTGGGTTCTTGTAAAAAGAAAAATCTTGAAAAAAGAGAATTCAACACTTCATTCGAAACCGTCGACGATTTTATAGGGTTTTATTTAACTCCGCAGGGACATAAAGGAACAACGTATCACGAATTATCGGACTCGATTGTTCATAGCGGAACATACGCGCACAAAGCATGGATAACTGGAGCAAATTCGCCTTCAACAGCTTCTGAGAATAATAATCATCGAGGTTATCCGACGATTCAACTTCAAAATACTCCCGATGGCTCATTTGTGTCACCTTGTTATGTGACTTTCTGGGTCTGGTTGGATATCGACCTTCAAGAAAGTACTTCTGGAGGAGAAGATGATTGGTTTAGTTTCGCAACATTTACGGATGATGAATCTGACAATTGGGACAGGACCGTATTGGTTAATTTAAGTCACGATGGATTTGTGCATCTTCAACATGTTCCAAAACAAGGCGAACAGGAACACGAATTTCAAACGTCAAGTTTACCTTTCCCTCAACAAGAATGGGTTGAATTGAAAGTGTATTTGGACTTGAGTAACGGAGGATACGCAAAAGTTTGGCAGAATGGAGAACTTGTATCGCATGCCAATGTCAAAAAGACAAAGAACAGACTTTCACAAGCGCATTTTGGAATGTATTGTTCTCCGCAAATAACTAGTGGTGTTGTTTATAATGATGATTTGACCATCGAAATGGTAGATGGAGAATAGAAACTCTTGATAAATGTTCTCGCTTAATCCTCTTTAATATATTCAGTCAACTTTTTAACAAGAGCATCGCAATTGTTTTGAGGTTCCTCGTAGCTTTCTGAATTATCTTTGAATTTGACATGAGTTAATCTCATTAGCTGCCACGCGCATTTGTTACAGTTATACGGTTCATAATAAAAGTCGCCACGTTTAAATGGCTTAAAGTATTGGGGGAATGAACATTGAGACTGATTAACTTTCCAATTTTCGAGCACCTCAAAATAGTTTGAATCGATCTCCTCATAAGGATAAACATAATAGGTGATGGCTATATAAAAAGTAGAATCCTTAAAAATTACTTCTCCAATTTTATTCTCATTGAAAAACGAATGTATCGTATCGTCGGAAAAAGAAACTTCCCACTGTTCCATTGAAAAATCATTCCAATCCGTTTTAAAAGTCTGGCTTGATGCGGAAAGCGATACAGTTAATATGGCAAGTAGAATGGCGTATTTCATTTTGGCTTTTTAGAATCAGCACAACTGATTAGAGTTAATAATATTGATATGAATATTATTAGCAATTTCATGTATTGAACGGATTGATCACCTAGAATTCGTTTAAAGTTAAACAATTACTCTCTTCTTGTTTGGTTTTCTCTATTCGGGAATATTTGACAAATGCTAAGGTAAAATCGTCAAGCCCTTCTCGGGATACTACCAATACATTTTGTTCCAGTCAATTAAAATAGAAATTATGACAACGTACACAAAGCAAGAGCGAGAGATTTTGACAAAAGCAAACGGAGTATTGGCGTTATTAGGGAAAGGTAAATTCATAGAGGCGATGACTGATTATTTGGACGATGATGTTCGGCTATATGAAGGGAATAATGAAGCGAAAGTTGGTAAGAGTTTCTGCATTATTGAAGAAGAAAACTTATTAAAAACAGTTACTTCATTCGAAGGGTACAAAGTTCTGAGCGGTCCAGCGGTAAAAAACAATACTGTTTTTTACGAGGCTGTATTGGAATTTACAACAGATGATGGAGTCGATCATAAATTTGAGCAAGTAGTTCGATCTCAATGGAAAGATGATAAAATCATTAGCGAAAGATATTACCACGCCTAATTTAGGTTTGATAAAGCTAGGTTCTCAGAAATGAGGGCCTTTTTTGGTCAATTGATTTATGATAAAATCAATATCTTTATAGTACACTAAATTCGTTTCGATTCGTATGAAATTTATAGGAGACACAGGAGAATATTTCGAGATTCAACATATTGACGAAAACAATTGTTCGCCGCTTAAAGAGCAATTAAATGATACCCTTCGATTGTTGTGGTTCACATCGGATAATAACAGCGTTGTTATTGATGGAGTTCCACACTCCTTTGACAAAAATACGCTCATTTTTCTGACTCAATTTCATAGCCTTAAATACGAATCTGTCAATACTGTGAAGCTATTAAGGTTCAATAAACCATTTTACTGTATTCTTGACAACGACAGCGAAGTAGGCTGTAAAGGGATTCTATATTATGGAGGATCAAATGTTCCTGTTATTAATCCAGATGAAACTGAACTAGAGGTTCTTGAAACGGCTTGGAAAATGGGGCTTTTAGAATTCGAAATGCGTGACAGCTTACAATTGGAAATGCTTCAAATGATGCTTAAACGGATTCTTATTCTAAGCACAAGAATTTACAAACGTCAAACGGATTTAAATGAACTTGAGCCTTCTAAAAATGAGATCGTTAGGGAGTTTAACTATTTGGTTGAAAGCCATTTCAAAGAAAAACATTCAGTGGCTGATTATGCTGAGTTGTTATTTAAATCGCCGAAGACCATTTCAAACGTTTTTAAGAAATTGGGGGCTAAATCACCTTTGCAATTTATCCAAGAGAGAATTCACTTAGAAGCAAGGCGGATGCTTTGGTATACAAATAAGAATGTGTCAGAAATTGCATATCACTTGGGGTTCAACGACATTCAAGCATTTAGTCGGTTTTTCAAAAATCAAGAAGGCATTTCTCCTTCCCTTTTTAGAGAGGGAGAAACGGTATCTAACGTCAAATAATATGAGATCAATAACAAATGACTGAAAAAATTGGACTTGGTGGAGGTTGTCATTGGTGTACTGAAGGAATTTTTCAATCCTTGATTGGCGTCGCGCAAGTGGAGCAAGGTTGGATAACGTCGAATAGCGATAATGCAAGCCCTTCAGAGGCCATAATCGTTCACTTTAACCCAGGCGTAATCTCTTTAGAAGTTCTGATAGATATTCATTTGATGACACATTCGAGTACTTCCAGTCATTCAATGCGAGGGAAATATCGATCGGCATTTTACACGTTTGACAAGAATCAACTTGGAACAATAAAAAGTAGCATTGATTCCAAAAATCAGGAAGGTCAGGGGATCATCACTCAAATACTTACATTTGTTTCTTTTGAGTTGAACAAAGAAGAATTTCTCAATTATTTTCAAACGCGAAAAGAGGCGCCTTTTTGTAGAAAATTCATTTCCCCCAAATTGGAAAAATTGCTCGTCTCGCACCGAGATTTCCTGAAATGACTTTGGCTTAATTGCAAAAGTGAAAAATTGATAAAACAGCGGGAAAAGAGGACGAGCGCCGAACCTCATTCATTGCCGATCTTTGTAGGGTAAGAAGTAGTAACAATTAAATAAAAGCACGATGAAAGAAATTTTCAGCCCAAAGGATTTTAGAACTATAATGGAACAAAACAAACCCGTGTTATTGGATTTTTATGCGGATTGGTGTGGACCTTGTCAAACTCTTTTACCAACATTGGATCAACTTTCAACTGAATCGGAGGGAGAAGCGATTATTGCTAAAATAAACGTCGATAAAAATCCAGAGTTGGCAGCTCATTTCAAGGTGAGAAGTATACCTGCCTTGTTTTTCATTAAAGAAGGAGAAGTGAAGGAACAATTACAAGGCGTTCAAATGAAGTTGGTTCTTGTTCAAAAATTAGCTGCGCTCAGTGGAGCTGCATAAATAAATTAAAGAAAGGAGAGTGCAATGTTAAATTGGAATGATGTTATTAAATTAGCGAATCGTGGAATTTCTGCACCTGAAAAACGTGTAGAGAAAACAGAGCAAGAATGGAGGAATATTTTGACTCCTGAACAATTTAGAATCACGCGACAAAAAGGAACGGAAGCGGCAGGAACAGGTGCGCTTTGTCATGCTTATGACGCCGGGGAATATGGCTGCGTTTGTTGCAATACGGCATTGTTTGATTCAAGAATTAAGTTCAACTCAGGTTCAGGTTGGCCAAGTTTTACCCAACCGATTAAAGAGAATGCGATTAAGTATATTAAAGATTCCTCGTTCGGAATGATCCGCGTTGAAGTAATGTGCAATACTTGCGATGGTCATTTGGGACATGTATTTCCTAATGGTCCTGAACCGAGTGGGCTTCGGTATTGCGTGAATTCCGAATCAATTGAATTGACCAAAAAAGATTAAGCTATGGGTGAGTTAAAGCACGATACAGAAAACCAACGCTACATTCTTAAAATTGAGAATGAGAAAGAAGCTTATGTTCGTTATTCTCTAAACGAAAAGAAAATGAGATTAACGTATTCTTTTGTTCCTAATGAATTGAGAGGATCTGGCATCGGAAAGGAGTTGGTAGAAAAGACGTTTGAAATGCTAATTGAAGAAGGATTTGAAGCAACTGCAATTTGTTCTTATATTAGAATCGTTGCAGAACGTAATCCAAAATGGAGTTCAATAATTAATTAAAACGAAATGAAAGGAATAGCACTAAATATTAAGAATTATTTTTCCAAGAAAGAACGCAAGGAAGAAACTGGAAAATCGCCAGAAGGAATGTGTCCAACATGTTGGGGGTTCAACGAATGGGACAATAAACAATACGAAGTTATTCGTGATAAGCATTTAACACCTGGTGGTGATCTTTACGACAGCTTTATTTCTAAGATTGTCGATAAGCATGTGAGCACAACACATAAGCATGAAAACAAGTACATCTGTACGACATGCGATAAAGAGATTGCTTCATAATGAATTTTCTTAAAACTCTATTTTTAGCTGGCTTCGTCTCATTAGCCGCTCCTTCATTTTCTCAGCACGAAAGCGCAGAAGTAGAAGGAGAACATAAAAAGGACAAGGGAATTTATGAGATTATTGGCTCAGGGATTTATAGTTATTCGCCAGCACATAAAACTGGAGTTGCGGGAGCTGAAATACATTTTACGTATTGGTTCGATCATACTTGGGGAACAGGTTTATCATACACAGCAAAGTTTGAAGAGGATGAAGTTCTAAATGAAATCGCAATTCTTGGGAGTTGGAATCCATTAAAATGGATGACGGTAAACGTTGGTCCCAATCTAGTTCTGCCGACAAAGCACGATGGATATTCTTTTGGAGCTTACTTTGAAACGGAGTTTAATATTCGTCCAACACAATGGTTTCATTTTGGCCCTGTTATTGGCGGAGTCTATGGTCATGAATTCGAATTGAATTTAGGAATGCACATCGGTTTTGAGTTTTAAATGAAGAATTAAGAAATACAATATAGAATTGTCAAAGAGAAAAAAATAAATAGACGAAAGATGGGAGATTTAAAGAAAGCATATATCGCTGGAGGTTGTTTTTGGGGTATGGAAGATCTGTTTAGAGTAAGAAAAGGAATCGTAGCTACCGAAGTTGGTTATTTGGGTGGAGAAAATGAATCTCCTACCTATAAAAATCATCCTGGACATGCAGAAGGAATTGAACTTACGTATAATTCAGAGGAAACGACTTTTGAAGAAATATTAGATTATTTCTACCGTATTCACAATCCAACAACGATTGACCAACAAGGAAACGACAGAGGGTCGAGTTATCGATCTACGATTTTTATTCAAAATGAAATGGAGAAAGAAGTTTCGTTGGAAATAATGAAAACCGTAGATGCCACAAATAAATGGGAAGGCAAAATAGCAACGACGCTAGAACCGTTTACTAAGTTTTGGCCTGCAGAACCAGAGCATCAAGATTATCTGGTTCGAAATCCGAATGGATATACGTGCCACTTCGAACGGTTCGGAACGTTTTTATGATTTTACAAAAGCCCTTCTGAAATGAAGGTTTTTTTTGTATTAATTGGCCTGATATATAGTAAGTTGTAATTTGGTATAAACACCTGTTCAAGTCTTTTTTTATCACTGAAAATTCTGTAACATGTACGTTTTAGATTACGCATATGTGCGCTATGAATAAAGCACAATTATTGCCAATGAATGGCTTCGAAATCGTTAAACTGAGAGCTGAACATCAAATTTAACCTTAATCGAAATAGCTATGGCAGACCTAACAACTTATCCTTGTTTAACTATAACTTTCTCCAACAATATTGGAGAGCCATTAGAAGATATTTATGTCTTTCTTCAGAGTCAAACACAAATTTATAGCATTGACACAACAACGTTTCTTGCTTCTCCAGTCACTAGTCCAGCAGATGGAAGTGCTCCCTCATTAAAATTAAGTCGATTAGATAACAGCTCTTTTTATATCAATGCTGGTGATGATTTAACTTCTGGAAGAATCTATCTCAGTACTTCCGATAAAGCTGTTACAATCGTGAGTGGAACAATTAATGGCCCTTCGCCAACATCTGATTTTCAGTTTGACTTTATTGAGTTGACACTTTATGATGTCATTAATAATAAAGGAGCGGTAGAAATAGGTAAAAAAGGGATCAATTTGGATACAACTCAGATTGATCAATTTGGAATTCCAATGACAGTTCAGATTACTCCTTCGGATGATAATTTCCCAAATGGAACCGGTATTTTGGCAAAGTATGCCGATGCCACTGCCGTCAGTAAGGAAAGTGTAATTAGTAATTTTCAATCTTTTGTCGGGAAACCGGGGTTTACAGCTTATGCCGAATGTGTTAAATCGACAACTCCGAGGTTGTTAGGACCACAGCACGTTATTGGTGGAGACCTTCCACAAATGCAGTTTGGTGGTTCTAGCCTGATTGTGGGGAGTTCAGCCAATACTGCGACAGTAACGATTTCTGGAACTTGGGATAATTTAAACGCTGCGTCTGATAAACTTCCTTCGGCGAGTGCATTGACTGTTGGGATGCGCTTAGTAGGTCAGGGAATTCCGCCTGGAGCAACTGTTGCTTCTGTTCCGGTAAACCCAGGTAAAGATATGCCCTGGAAAGTTGAAATGACTAGTCCAACCGGTGCTGTTTTTGTAGCTCGAGATGCAACGTATTTGAGCTTTTTCCCTGCGATCACAAGCGCGCTCTCTACATCATTTGACGATGCCGTTTACAATATGTTTAATTATTACAAAGACCATGATCTTTACTTAAGTGCAAATGGCACGGAAAGTGGAATGGAGATCTATAAAGGAAGAGTCATTACTGATTATCAACTTCCCACTGGAATGACTGATTTTAATGGTGGAACAGACACGAAGTATACCGTTTTTGAATTTATTGGTACAGGTAAAAAATACAACGGAATAGACAACTCTTTGACTCCTTCAACGAATGGCACTGGAACATCAAGTGTGTATCAAATCTTTTATCCATTCTTCTCAACGAATGCTGCGACTTCACCAAGTAGTAATGCACTTACAGCCAATGGTACTCCGCCACCACCTGAGTGGTGGAAGCCAAATTATGACACTTCTTTAGGGAACATTGATATCATTTCTCCAGCTTCAAATATGGTTTTTGCGTGTGCAGGAAGTTTTGCCGATAGTAAATACCAAGAGTCAGCATATAAGAATATATCAGCTCCTTTAGAAGATGATACGGTACTTGGAAACTTGGAAAATCAACTTGTGACAATGTTGAACAGAGGTATCGGACCAGTAACAGGAAGTACTTCAAACATTGAAATGAGAGTAGGAAATATTGCTTCCAATGCAATTGGCCCATTGGATCCAAAAGGAACACCAACTTCGAATACTTTGACTTCTCCGACTGCTACTAGCGGTGCTTCAAGTCAATACACATTGCCTGGTGCGAGTGCTACGGCAACCGCTGTAATTCAAGACTCTGTTTCTGGAACAATAACACTAGAAGGCGGAAGTAAACAGTCTTTTTCTGTAGCTGGAGGTGCATTTACAGTTGGCGCTCCGGTTCCAGCTGTTGCTTCGGGGATAGCGTATGTGAATTCAACAAATGGTGGCCAATTTTACCCGCCGAACGCAAACAATAATCAAATTCAATTCAATTGGACAAAGCCACCCGCAAATGATAATTGGGGGAGTGTAGCGTTTAAATACGATTGCTCAAAAATTCTTTCAAATAAATTCG
>JBLHVW010000112.1:0-12901 GCA_047628775.1 Salibacteraceae bacterium
AGCTCCTGTTTGAGTTAGGAAATCCAATACCAACGCTTCAATTTCAGGGTTGGTGTACGCGTAACCTCCATTTCCTGCTACGAGTAAATAATACAAGCGGTCAGCAGTGTTTAACCCACTCAAGGTGTGCAAAGAATTATCTGTACTTGCGCCGTAAGTATGCGTAGCTCCAGTTCCTGTTGGAACAATAAATATTTGGTTAATCGAAGGGTCTGTTGCACTGTTAATTCGTTTCACAAAAACATCGTAATCCAAACACCCTGAAGTGACTGTGTAGGTGAAATCGTTGAGTATACCGCTTCCATCAGCTCCATTATTTCCTGTTATAATGAAGTCTGTAACATTGTTCATGTCGGCAACCATAATGAACATGTTGTTTATTTTTTGAGTGAAGTATTGGCCGCCAGCTCCAAAAGCAGGATGTGGTAGAATTACTCCATTTGAATAGGGAAGAAGAGTACTTATATTTGTATTAAGGTAATTTCCACCGTCATACATATCACTTCCTCCGTCAGGTATATTAGTTCCGGTAATTCCATCGGAGAAATTAAAACCGGTCGGAATCGCACCAGTAATTGCGTTTCCGTTGGCAATGAAATTGGCCATAACAGTCGCAAGGTCTTCTGAGGCACAACCTCCATTTCCACAAGGGTCTGAAGCGGAAGGAGGGGCGAAGGTACTAGTCATATCGCACGCCGCTATAACATCTGAAGGACATGTAATAATAGGTACTCCGAGGACAGGGGAAATAACATTGAAGCTACATGTAGCGGTTGCCCCCAATGCACTTGTTGCTTCAAATGTAACAACATTTGTACCTGCCGGAAATACTGATCCGCTAGGTAATCCTGCAATTTGTGTAACTGTTACAGGTGCATTTCCAGTTCCAGAAGCTCCTGTTTGAGTTAGGAAATCCAATACCAACGCTTGAATTTCAGCGTTGGTGTACGCATAACCTCCAGCTCCTGCTACGAGTAAATAATACAAGCGATCTGCAGTGTTTATTCCGCTTAAGGTGTGCAAAGAATTATCTGTAGTTGCGCCGTAAGTATGCGTAGCTCCAGTTCCTGTTGGAACAATAAATATTTGGTTGATTGAAGGATCTCCTGCACTGTTAATTCGTTTCACAAAAACATCGTAATCCAAACACCCTGAAGTGACTGTGTAGGTGAAATCGTTGAGTATACCGTTTCCATCAGCTCCATTATTTCCTGTTATAATGAAGTCTGTAACATTGTTCATGTCGGCAACCATAATGAACATGTTGTTTATTTTTTGAGTGAAGTATTGTCCACCAGCTCCAAAAGCTGGATTTGCTGAAATGAATCCATTTGAATAGGGAAGAAGAGTACTTATATTTGTATTAAGCTGATTTCCACCGTCATACATATCACTTCCTCCGTCAGGTATATTAGTTCCGGTAATTCCATCGGAGAAATTAAAACCGTTCGGAATCGCACCAGTAATTGCCGCTCCGTTGGTTGTGAAGTTAGCCATAACCGTTGCTAGATCTTCCGAAGCACAAATTGGTGGAATACATGCATCAATTGCAATAGGGTCGGAGAATGTTGCAATCATATCACATCCAGTTATTATATCTGATTGACAAACTATAGTTGGGCTTCCTGTGTAGGTAATGGTGAATGAAAAACCAGCAGCTTGAAGTGCTCCGTCAGAGATAAAACGAACTGTAATTTGTTGTCCTGGAGTTCCAGCAAGGTTATAGGTCCCACTGTTTATTAAAGTAGTAATAACCGAACCTCCTGTTCCTGCGCCGTCATAAATAATAATTGATTCTCCAGCTGCAAGCGTATAGTTTCCGTTTAGGGTAGCACTTGTTGCACCAATAGTTTCAATAATGGTGTATCCATCGGCGTTTGTGCCGTAATCTGATGTGCAACCAGCATGATCACATAAAGATGTATTGGATCCACAGTTTATTTGATTATTCCCACTTTGAGGGACTAAAACTTGTGCAGAAACTGCTGAGGTTAATAAAAATAGCGCAGAAAAGATTAAAACACGTAAAATTTGAATCATTAGTCTAGAATTAAATTTAAAATTGTTAGTGTTAAAAGAAAAAAAACCTTACCCCACACCTTAATATTTATTGATCGATTAGACGCTCAAAAAGCTCTCATTTGATCTAATTTCAATAGTTCTATTATCGGCTCAAAATTACACATTTTATTTTTTAATTGATCAATAAATATTAAGGGTAGGTTGAAGCAATTATCCATTGTGTCAGATGTGTTATATGCCCGGTAAGAGTATCAGCAATAGATTTGTTCGTCCGAAAACAGACCGTTTGAATTAAGAGAATCGCACTGGGCGCAGCGAGTGTTGCGCACTTCTTTCACTGTATCACTCTTTTATTTTGGTAAATAAGTTGGATTAATAGAGAAAGGAAATTCGTTTTTCATAACTTTACGACTTAAGCTTTAGGGGTGTTCTTTTATAAAGAACTGAGAAATACCCTTTGAACCTGATGCGGTTAGTACCGACGAAGGGAAAAGTTAAAGGTGCTTATTAGCTCCTTTCTTTTCATCGTATGATTGTAAAATCTTACGTTTCAAAGAACATTTACACCTTGAGTTTCATTAGTATATATTAAACTAGTTGGTATGATCAAGGTTATGGTAAATGGGTCTCAAATGAAAGTTGATGAAATAACAACCATTCATTTATTGCTTCAAAACATGGGAACTTCAGTCAATGGTATTGCCATAGCTATCAACGAGAGCATTGTGTCTAAAGACAGGTGGGAAACGCAGCATCTTAATCAAAACGATACCATTTTAATCATTAAGGCCACGCAAGGAGGATGATCCTTGATTGTAAAAAAAATTAAACTTTTTTTCGTAAACATGAAAAACAAAGACACAGCACCAAAAGAAGGAACGATTACTAGAAATCCTTTTCCAAAGTCACAAAAAATTTATTTATCTGGTAAAATTCATCCAGAGATTAAGGTTGCCATGCGTGAGATTTTATTGAGTGACACGAAGGATTCATTGACTGGTAAGTTGACGCCTAACAAACCTATAACCGTTTATGATACGTCTGGTCCTTACACTGATCCAGACAAGGAAATCAATGTTCACGATGGAATTGAAAGAATTCGAGAACAATGGATTTTAAATAGAGGGGATGTTGAGCAATTGGATGAATTCACTTCAGAATACTGTAATAAACGCCTAAACGATGAGAGCTTAGATCACATGCGTTTCTCGTTAAAAAACAAGCCATTACGTGCGAAGGATGGAGCGAATGTTACACAGCTTCATTACGCTAAAAAAGGAATTATTACTCAGGAAATGGAGTACATCGCTATTCGTGAAAATCAACGAATCGATGAAATGAAAGAAATAAGAAAGCAGCACAAAGGAGAACACTTTGGGGCTTCAATTCCAGATAAAATAACGGCAGAATTTGTCCGAGAAGAAGTAGCAAGAGGACGTGCTGTTATTCCTTGTAATATTAACCATCCTGAATCGGAACCTATGATTTTAGGACGAAACTTTTTGGTGAAAATTAATGCCAATATTGGTAATTCTGCCACGACGTCTTCTATCGAGGAAGAAGTAGAAAAGGCTGTTTGGGCCTGTCGTTGGGGAGCAGATAATATTATGGATTTATCAACAGGACAAAACATTCATGAAACACGTGAATGGATTGTACGCAACTCTCCAGTACCTGTTGGAACGGTTCCAATTTATCAGGCTTTAGAAAAAGTAAATGGTGCCGCTGAAGATTTAACGTGGGAGATTTTCCGAGATACTTTAATTGAACAAGCAGAGCAGGGGGTTGATTACTTTACCATTCACGCTGGAGTGTTATTGCGCTATGTTCCAATGACGGCAAAAAGAGTAACCGGAATTGTTTCTCGAGGTGGTTCAATCATGGCGAAATGGTGTCTTGCGCATCATAAAGAAAGTTTCTTATACACACACTTTGAGGATATATGTGAAATTTTGAAGAAATACGATGTTGCCTTTTCTTTAGGAGATGGGTTACGTCCAGGTTCTATTGCTGATGCGAATGACGAAGCACAATTTGCTGAATTAGAGACATTAGGAGAATTAACTAAAATAGCACGTAAACATGAAGTGCAATGTTTCATTGAAGGGCCAGGGCACGTTCCAATGCATATGATTAAGGAGAACATGGAGAGACAAATAGAAGTGTGTGATGAAGCACCATTCTACACGCTCGGCCCTCTAACAACGGATATTGCTCCAGGATACGATCACATTACATCTGGAATTGGAGCGGCTATGATTGGCTGGTATGGATGCGCAATGTTGTGTTATGTTACTCCAAAAGAACACTTAGGATTACCGAACAAAGAAGATGTGCGTGTAGGTGTTGTGACGTATAAGTTGGCTGCACATGCTGCCGATTTAGCAAAAGGACATCCAGGTTCACAGCATAGAGATAATGCTCTAAGCATGGCACGTTTTGAATTCCGTTGGGAAGACCAATTCAACCTTGGCTTAGATCCCGAACGCGCTTTGGAATACCATGATGAAACATTGCCTGCAGATGGGGCTAAAACTGCACATTTCTGTTCTATGTGTGGACCAAAATTCTGTTCTATGAAAATTTCTCAAGAAGTACGTGACTTCGCTGCCGAACACGAAATCGTAGACAACCAGGTAATTGCGAAAGGAATGGAAGATAAATCTCAAGAGTTTAAAGAAAAAGGGGCGAAAGTTTATCTGTAAAATATGTTAGTACTTATAGCTCCTGAAAAGGATATCAGTAATGAATTAATACTTCTAAATCAGCTTTTCGAGGCTGGTTTAGAATGCTTTCACTTGCGAAAACCTGCGAAAACAAGCGAGGAATATTGTGCATATATCGATCAAATTGATTTAAAATACCACAATAGAATTGTAGTGCATTCATTTCATAAACTGATCAATCAATACAATTTAAAAGGCATCCATTTTCAGGAACAAAAAAGAATAGATTGTTTAGATGTACCAAGTAATTACTTCAGAGGATTAAGCATGTATGGCAAAACAATAAGCGGTTCTTTTCACGAACCTGAAGACATTGCGAATTGTGACTTTGAATTTGATTACCATCTGCTAAGTCCAATTTTCAATTCAATTTCTAAAGAAGGATACCAAGGAAGAGGATTCGATGTAACCCACATCGATAAATTGATTGTTGGAATGGGGGGAGTTTCAACGATTAACCTTGGAGAATTCACGAAATTAGGATTCAAAGGAATTGGTGTTTTGGGTGGGATTTGGAACAGTTCTTTTCCTATTCAAGACTTTAAGATAATGCGCGACCACTTCACTTCTATAAAATAGTTTTATCTAATTGGACAATCAACGCTACATATTGACAATCGCAGGTTTTGACCCCTCAAATGGAGCAGGCTTAACATCTGACCTAAAAACATTTCATGCTCATGGATTGTATGGCTTGTCAGTATGTACAACTGTGACGGTTCAAAATGATGTTGATTTCAAAGCTTCTCATTGGATCAACCCAGAAGTCATTCTTGAACAAATAGAAACGTTGTTTGAACGCTTTGAAATTCAAGTAGTGAAGATAGGGATCGTTGAAAACTGGAACATTTTATTGATGATTGTGAAGAAATTAAAAGCATTAAACTCTTCAATCAAGATTGTTTTAGATCCCGTTTTGAAAGCCACTGCAGGATACAATTTCCACGATGAAGATGAATTAAATGTCCTCGATTCAATTTTAGATGACATTTTCATCATTACTCCCAACTTTGAGGAGATTGAACAATTGTATCCAGAGAAGTCAATCGTTGATACCATTGATTACCTCTGGAGCAGAACGAATGTGTACTTAAAAGGTGGACATCGAACAGATCAGGTAGGATTGGATCAGTTGTTTTATGATACGATTGTTCAGTTAAGCATTGAACCAGAAGAAATGAATATTTCACCAAAGCATGGCAGTGGGTGTGTACTCTCTTCATCACTTGCCAGCAACATTATGCTGGGTCGCGCTATAGAGGAAGCCGCTCTTTTAAGCAAAAGATACACAGAGCAATTTTTAAGTTCAAACACAAGCCTATTAGGCAATCACATAATATTAAGCTAGTGCAATTACCAAAATTACATTACATATCACAAGGGCAAAACCCAAAAGAGCATTTGGAAAACATCCAGAAAGCTTGCACGTACGGAGCTGAATTGGTTCAATTGCGATTAAAAGATTTAAGTCCGAAGAAACTATTGAAAGCTGCAGAGGAAGCAAGAGAAATTACCACTCATTTTCAAACGCGATTGATTATCAATGATCACTACAAAATAGCGAAAGAAGTCAGAGCTGATGGTGTGCATTTGGGTAAGAATGATTCGTGCCCAACCATCGCAAAAAAATATTTAGGTGAATACTATTTCGTGGGCGGAACTGCAAATACATTACAAGATTGCGAAGCTCTTATTGCTAAAAAAGTAGATTATATTGGGCTAGGCCCTTTCCGTTTTACGAAGACCAAAGACAATTTAAGTCCAATTGTTGGCTACAACGGTTACTTGACAATTTTAGAGGAGTTAAAAACAGACATTCCCATACTTGCAATTGGTGGGATAACATTAAATGATGTCCCTGAAATTCTAGGAACTGGTATTTACGGTATCGCAGCTTCAGTAGAAATAACCAAGGATTTCAATAACATTGGCTCATTCAATGCGCAATTACAAGCTCCGTCTTCAGATGAACAAATTTGGACACCCAATCAAACTAAATAGCATGGCAGACATACTTAAAATAGCAGATAAAATTTTTGGTTCTAGATTGTTTATAGGAACCGGAAAGTTCAGTAGCTCGCAAAAAATGCGTGATGCGATTATTGCTTCCGAAAGTGAATTGGTTACTGTTGCTTTGAAAAGAGTGGAAATCAATAACGAATCAGATGATATTTTAACTCACTTGAACGAGAGCCACATCAACCTATTGCCGAACACCTCAGGAGTTAGAACAGCAAAAGAAGCCGTTTTTGCAGCTGAGTTGGCAAGAGAAGCACTTGGAACGAATTGGATTAAATTAGAAATCCATCCAGACCCAAAATATTTACTTCCAGACCCGATAGAAACATTAGCAGCAGCTGAAGCGCTCGTAAAGAAAGGATTTGTGGTAATGCCATACATTCATGCCGATCCAGTTCTATGTAAAAGATTAGAAGAAGTCGGAGTGCAATGTGTGATGCCTCTTGGAGCTCCTATTGGGAGTAACAAAGGAATTATCACAAAGGAATTTTTAGAAATCATTATTGAGCAAAGCAATGTGCCTGTTATCATTGACGCCGGAATTGGCGCTCCATCACACGCGGCTTATGCTATGGAGTTAGGTGCAGATGCTGTTTTAGTAAATACTGCAATCGCTGTTTCTCAGAATCCGATAGAGATGAGCATTGCATTCAAAATGGCCGTAGAAGCTGGTAGAATGGCATACAACGCAAAATTGGCTCCAGTAAAACGACACGCAGAAGCAAGCAGTCCCTTAACCTCTTTTTTGAATGAGTAATTTTAAAGACACTTTTGAGCAATACGATTGGGATTCACTTGAAAAAGAAATCTATGCCTTTTCTGCAGCAGATGTTAAGACTGTCTTGTCCAAAGAAAAGATCACATTAGACGATTTTAAAGTGTTGATTTCTCCAGCGGCAAAGCCTTTTATCGAGCAAATGGCGCAACGCAGTAATGCACTCACTAAGAAACGATTTGGCAATACAATTCAGATGTATATTCCAATGTACTTATCGAATGAATGTCAGAATATTTGCACGTATTGTGGGTTTAGCATGACCAATAAAATCATGAGGAAAACACTTTCGGATACTGAAATTTTACAAGAAGTAGAGCACATTAAAAAGTTGGGCTATGATCACATTCTCCTCGTGACTGGAGAGGCAAATAGAACCGTTGGGGTTTCTTATTTAAAGAATGCTATTCAATTAATTCGCAGGCATTTCTCTAATATTAGTATTGAAGTTCAACCATTGGATCAAGAAGAATACGAAACCTTGATTGATGAAGGATTGTACGCTGTTTTAGTGTATCAAGAAACCTATCACAAGTCAACCTATAAAATACATCATCCAAAAGGGAAAAAGTCGAATTTTGATTACCGATTAGATACTCCAGACAGATTGGGTAAGGCAGGAATTCACAAAATTGGAATAGGTGCTTTGTTTGGTTTGGAAGACTGGAGAGTAGATAGCTTTTATGCAGCTTTGCATTTAAAGTATTTGCAGAAGAAGTATTGGAAAACGAAGTACTCTATTTCTTTTCCGCGATTGCGACCGCATGAAGGAGAAGTTCAACCAAAAGTTGAAATGACAGATTCTGATTTAGTTCAATTAATCTGTGCCTATCGTATTTTGGATGAGGATATTGAATTATCGATGTCCACACGAGAAAGCAATAACTTTAGAAACAACATTGTGAATCTTGGAATAACGTCCATTAGCGCTGAGTCAAAAACAAACCCAGGAGGATACTCTGTTGATCCACAATCATTGGAACAGTTTGAAATTTCTGATGAGAGAAATACAGCAGAAATACAGCAAATGATCAAGGCGCAAGGCTATGAAGTTGTTTGGAAAGATTGGGATAAAAGCTATAACGAATTCGTTTAAGATGAACTTATCAGCAGATGAGAAAGAGCAATACAGTAGACATCTAATTCTTGAAAATATTGGATTAGAAGGCCAGTTGAAATTGAAGAAAGCCAAGGTTCTTGTCATTGGTGCTGGCGGGCTTGGTTGCCCAGTTCTTCAATACTTATCTGCTGCTGGCGTTGGCACAATCGGTATTGTTGATGATGACACTGTTGACCAATCGAACCTTCAACGACAAGTTCTTTTTTCCCATCAAGACATTGGACAGAGTAAGGCAGAAAGTGCTGTCCAACGATTGCAATTACTGAACCCGTACATTTCACTTAAAGCCTATAAGACGAGACTAACAAAGGACAACGCGCTTGACTTGTTCAAAGATTATGATACTATTGTTGATGGAACTGACAATTTTCCAACCCGATATTTGATAAATGACGCGGCCGTATTGGTCAATAAACCAGTTGTTTTTGGCTCCATTTTTAAATTTGACGGGCAGGTTTCCGTCTTGAACTATCAAAACGGTCCCACGTATAGATGTTTGTTCCCTTCACCACCGTTGCCCAATGAAGCGCCGAACTGTTCTGAAATTGGCGTGCTCGGTGTCTTGCCAGGTATTATTGGCAGCCTGCAGGCTGCTGAAGTACTGAAAATAATTTTGAATTTAGGAACTGTTTTATCCGGCAAGCTATTGACTTTTAGTGCGCTTACAATGAAACAAATGCTCTTCTCTTTTGAGAGGAATATGTCTATCTCCATCTCTTCTTTGGAGGATGATTATCAAGAGTTCTGTGGAGTTCCACCTGTGACAAATGAAATAAGTTATCAAGAGTACGAAGTGCAAACAGTTCACTTCAATCTGCTTGATGTAAGATCTCAGTTAGAGCGCGATGACTTTCACATTAATGGGATTCACATTCCTCTAGATGACTTGCCTGAAAGACTTCAAGAAATTCCTGACGATAAAAAACTGTTGGTGTATTGTGCGTCTGGTGTACGAAGTAAATTAGCCATTGATTTTCTTCAAAAAAATGGTTTTTCACAGACACTTGTAAACTTAAAGGGAGGATGCTCCAGTGGGTATTCTAAATTTTAAATGCTTATCCGCATGTTTCCCCAAGGCAATTCCATTTTTGTGTCACAGCAGCGACTAACACTCTATCGAACAGGTTAATAAAGTACCTTCTGTTTAATTTAAACACATAGGCGTTAAGGTAGTTCTTTAGAAAGTCATCATCAATTCTGTGATGAACATCGAGTAACAATCTTTTTGCATTGCTAATTGCTTTATGAACCCACGGCAACATCTTTCCAGCCTCCTTTTTTGGTATAGTTTCTGGGCGGTGGTCAAAATCATTTTTCAATTCAGAGTAACTTGTCGATCCGTCAGACTTGATCACTGTATTTGGATCAATGCTTTCGTTCACTTTTGGGGTGAATAAGTTCTCTGAAAAACCTCCTGAAATGACTTTCATTTTAAGGAAGCCAAACTTCTTTTGATCCTTAAATTCTTATTAAGCTGAGTCAATTCAACATCTTTTGACTCAGCCATAACTAGAACCGTGGTTTGTCGTTGACTTCCTCTACCTCGCTTTAGGTTCATCATGATCTCTATTGATATGAACTGTTTCAAAGAAGCCGTCATCCAACTCAATCTCATTACCAAGCGTGTAAAGATTGTCCCATAATCCCATTACGCTCCGTATTTTGTGAGCCATTTCCCAAATAGGTTGATATCTATTATGTCCAAGTTCTCGTTGAATTTCCTTAGCTGAAAAACTTTTTTTAGTACAGCTCAGTAAGTGCATTGTAATGAACCAATATTGAAAAAGACAATTTACTATTTTCCATCACAGTTCCAGATTTAATGGTTGTTCGAAAACTACATTGTTTACACTCCCATTGCTCTCTTTTCTTCTTCCAATAGTGATTCGATGATTTACAGCGTTTACATGTAATCCCTTCATTCAATCGAAACTGGATGAATTCCTGTTTGCAAGATTCCTCATCGGGAAATCGTTTATAAAAATCTAATATTCTCATCTTAGCTCGTGTTTTAATCAAAGCTAAGGGCGCAAGACGTAACCTATTTACGACCTATTGGGGAAACATGCGGATAAGCATTTAATTTATTATTCGAATCATAGCCACCTGCAATGAAAGATTTACTCCACATTTGTGCATTTAAAGCACCGTAGGTGGATGTGAACAAAATCAAGATCAAGCTTAAAAGTGTCATTCTTCATAATGAAATATTTAATTGTCATATATGTATAGCGTATAAGTCTAAGCCGACCCTACTTTTAGTTAAAAAAAGTAACCTGTTAATTACTCAAATAGTGCTATTGGAAGACACAATACGGAATTTTACTCTAAACTTTACGTTCATTTTAGTAGAATAAAATTCAGAATCGACGGTAACTATTTCAGGATTCACCCATTATCTTTAACGATCATTATGTGAGCATTTTAAGAGTGTTTTCAGGGTTTCGTAAGTAGAAAAATGAACTGTTGTGGAGCGCATATTGGGCTCTTATTTCTTACTATGAATGTTACTAACTACTATTAGAAATTTAAATTAAAAAACAAGGTCGGTGTGAATGGAATGCCTAAAGTAGAATAACTTGAACTATCTGAAAAGTTGGTTGTTCGAAAGAGTCTCGAATTAGCAGTATTCAGTAAATTCAGAATTGAAATTCCTGTGTTAAGGGATGTCTTTTTTAACTTTTTGGTATACTTAAGAGCAATGTCAATTCTTGAATATGGTTTAATTTCATTCTCATTTTTTGAAGAAAAAGACTTGAACCCAGAACCGTAAACGCCTGAAATACTTATTGTTACTGGTTTGAACCATAAATTCAATGAGGTTTTTATTTCATGCCGTTGACTTTGTTCTGCTTCTGATACTGGGGTTGAAGTAAGCTCTGAGGCTACCTGCTCATTAAATTGTCCCAGTGAATAACTTAGTATTACTTCATGTTTCTTAATTCGCAGTTTTGAAAAAAAATCTGCACCATATCCATATCCACTAATTATTTCTGAATTGATAAACGTATCACTTTCAGAGTGGCGAATAATTCCGTTGAATGTTTTGTAATATCCTTCAAGACCAAATTCCAATGACTTTCCGAGATAAGAGAGTCCAACTACATTATGCATGGATTGCTGAACTGGAGTATAAAATTCATCGGCCAGCGACCAGATTAATGAGCGAGCTCCTGAAGAATCAAGAAGTTGAATTTTAGTAACGAACTGATTGTAGATTCCCCATGCGATATTGATGTTCCAATTTTCTGTAACTACTAGTTTGCCATTCACTCGTGGTTGCAGGTATGGCTTCAATTGCGTAATTAGAACATCTCCCTTCAATCCAAATTGCAAATGCAAACGATTCCATAAGGTCAGTTGGTCTTTTACATATAAAGAAAGACGATTAATTGTATAGTCAAAGTTTTTGAGGATTGATGGGCCTTCAACCGCATCAAAGCTGCAATTATTTCGTATAAACGCGGCTGAAAAATCTAACTGATTCTTAGGTGTAGCCGATAATGAATGCTCAACTTGAAGCTGATATTCGTCTATTCCGTTTTCGAAACTTGATGTATAGTTTTCACTAAGGTTAGAGGAGTCGCTGAATGTCGACGTGAAGGACTCTTTCGGCTTGAACAGACTTTGTGCGAAGAGCACACGTGTGATTCCCCCATTTTTCCAATTGTGGACATAGTTGATTGAATTACCGAGCTGAAACGAATTCGCGGTTAAATAAGAAGAATAGGCATAAGTAGTCATGCCCTTTTTGTCCAAGGTCTCATCGTATCCATCTAGGCTGGCAATTGAACTAATTTGAATTCTATCTCTGTTTTTAAAGACGGTCGTAAATTTGAGGTTTAAGTCACCATAATCATACTTTGGATAAACAAAATTAATCTTATCAGACGTAAATTTCTCTTGAAAATCTATCAATTGGTAATAGGATTTACGCGCTGCAATTTGAAGTGTTGATGTTTTCTTGAGGAGTGGAATAGACAAGTAGAAACTTGCCAGTTGGTTGTCTAAGTTAATGGCACCAGTAGTCTTCTTCTGGCCATCTTTACTATCAATGATGACGGCTGATCCAACTCTGTCTCCAATATTCACATTGTAACCACCTTTGTAGACCTCAATATTTTGAATCATAAGAGGATTAACTCTACCTAAATCGCCGTTCATTCCAGCACCATTAAAAAGGGTGATTCCATCATAGGTTATCTGCCCTTGTCCTGGGTAGCTTCCCCAAATAATAAA
>JBLHVW010000113.1:0-12786 GCA_047628775.1 Salibacteraceae bacterium
TCCATTCCACTCAGCTGGATCATTTTCTTCGCAAGATCAATGATCTTAACCGATTCTCCCATATCAAACACGAAGATTTCACTTCCTTCTCCCATTGTTCCAGCCTCCAATACCAATTGGCAAGCTTCGGGAATCGTCATAAAGAAACGTGTGATTCTTTCGTCTGTAACAGTTAAAGGTCCACCTTGATCCAATTGTCGCTGGAAAAGCGGAATCACAGAACCGTTTGATCCTAGTACGTTTCCAAATCGAGTAGTAATAAATTTCGTGTCAGAATCATTTGAATACTGCGCATAAATTTCTGCAATCCGTTTGGAAGCGCCCATTACATTCGTAGGATTCACAGCTTTATCGGTAGAAATCATCACGAACTTGTGCACTTTAAATTCGCTGGCCAAATCAACTAGGTTTTTTGTTCCAAGGATATTTGTCAGCACGGCTTCAGATGGATTAACCTCCATCAACGGAACATGTTTGTAAGCCGCAGCATGAAAAACGTACTTCGGCTTAAATGAAGTAAAGACATTTCTCATTCTATCCCGACTTCTGATATCGCCGATTACAGCCTCGAATTTTAGGCTGGGGAATTCGGAACTAATTTCGTTTTGAAGATCGTACAAAGGAGACTCTGCTTGATCCAATAAAATTAGTTTCGCTGGATTGTACTTTGCTATTTGGCGAACCATGCCGCTTCCAATAGATCCCGCCGCTCCAGTCACAAGAATAATTTCATTCGACAATTCAGATGCCGTCTTGTCTTCATTTAACACGATCGGCTTGCGGCCTAAAAGATCATCAATCTTAATTTTAGAAATCTGTTTCGCTGAAAACTCACCATTGATCCAACTTTTAGCGCTTGGAACTTTTTGAACAGCAACGCCGTTGGCCAAACAAATTTCAACAATTTCCTTTCTATTCAATTCGTCTGGGGCTTGAATTGCGATAATTAACTCTGTTACGCTTTTGTCAGAAATAACCTTTTCCAATTCAGATGAATGATAAATCGTAATTCCTTCGAGACGGTTTCCAGATTGCTTTTTGTTATCGTCAATGAAGCCCGCAATTCTATAAGCTGTTGTTTGGTCCTTCTCGATCGTTCTTTTTGTTATAAGTCCTGAAATTCCTGCTCCATAGATCAAAACCACTTCGTCTACATCTTTACTTCTCGTCGATTCCATGTGGATCAACTTAATGACAAATCGAGAGCCAACAATGAATGCCGCAGAGAAGAACAGTTCAACAATTAAAACAGAAGTAGGAAACAAATAAGCGCCATCGATGTAATAATATTTCACCAATCCAGCAATTCCAAACAGCGTTGAACTGACCAAAGTTGCTTTTACAATTCGTGTAAAATCTTCTATAGACGTGTGCCGAATGAGGCCCTTGTGAATTTTAAAAAGATAGAATACTACTAATTTGATTCCGATATAAAGCCCAATTGACTTTGACAGGATGTTCCATTCCGACCGAATCAATTCTTCTTTGGCTTCAAGATCAAAGCGAATTAAATACGCGACAAACAAAGCCGTTAACGACAGTATGATATCACCTAAGATGATAATCCAACGCGGCGTATTTGATTTTGGAAGAAGCATTAACAAATTTAATATTTTCGATGGTTTCAGAGGTCGATCCTAAGATTTATACTCAGTTCATCGGTCAATTAAACGTACCTTTAATCTTTTTGCCAGTTTAAACCAAGCAGGGCCGTTATTTTGGACATGCATGAAATACACTTCATCAACACCACCGAGATTGTAATTGAAGCGTTTAACCCCTTCTACATTCGATCCGCCGAAGTCAAATTTCAGGTTGTTTTCTTTAGCGTATTCTATAGCAGTATTTAAGGCCAAATACATTCCGCCATTCGATTTTGTCTCACTGTCCACTGCGCCTTTAACGTACAACAAATGATCTTTTGATTCAAAGCAAACAATACCCCCCAAGTTGCCATTACCAACAACATTAAACACTTTTATGGCATCTGCTTGTTTGGCGTTTTCAAAAAGTTGTTTCAAGGCATTCAATGATTTCTCAGTAATTCCCGTGAATTTATGATTCAGTTCTTTCTGTACTTTGGAAAATACATTTGAATAATCATCTTTTACAGCAACACTAAACCCATTCTTTTCTGCCTTTTTTAAAGACCGTTTGGCTTGACTTCCCAATTTACGGCTTTCAAAATCACTGATTGCTTGATAAATTCTTTCTTCGGGTTTGTCAAACAACTCCTGACGACATGCAAATTCAATGACTTTAAACCGTTCTTTGACCAGCGCTAATTCGTCTATATTAAACTCTCCAATCAATTCGGAATACCTTCCGAAAATGGGACTGTAGAGCACTTCGACTCCTGCTCTTTTTGAATACGGCAGGGCTATTCCTCGTGAGTAATCATCATTAACTAGAACACACCAATTTTCCGCAACAGCATCCAAGTACCACGCTTTTGCGAAGAGTGATATGCCTCCTTGCTTGTTCGTCAGGTTCTCCCAGCGAGCGAAATCAATATTTTTGCGTTCTACTATTTTCACGACTCTTTTTGCAACGTTGTGAATTGATGTTTCTTATAGTACTTGTTTATAAATTTCTCCAGGCTCTTTATCGAAAATTTCGTATTTCCTTTTGGATGACCAATTACAACCATTTCCTTATGCTCCAAGTTGTTAGATTTCTCTAAACCTGATTCCAATTTACTCGCGTAATAACCGTCGGATGAAACATGGCCAATTGTAAACGTTCTTAGAACACGCTTTTTTCGTCCTCCCTGACTAATAAAATTCCCATCCCCAATCATTTTATGTTGCGCTGGTTTCAATCTTCCAAGGATATACAAGCGCCAAAAGAATAAAGGACTATAGCGCAGAGAAGTAATTGGATATTCGGTAAAATCCCCACCATCGTCTTTAACACAGACATCGTTTGAAAAGGTGTACTTCGAATCTGATGGCGCTTCTCTGAAATCAACAGCGTATTCATTCGTCGCCATAAAATCTCCTGCAATTACGCTACTGTCAATCTTAATTCCGACTTCTTTAAAAACACCTGCAACATGCTCGAAGGGTTGAATGCACCAACCTCCAGCTCTGAATGCGGTAACGGATCGACCAATCAATTTTTCCAAATACGATTTGTACGATCTTACAATTTCATTACTTTCTGATAGCTCAAAGTCTGATAATTTGTAAACGCCATCTAAATTCATCGACCATTTACCATTTTCATAAACGGCCTTCTCCCAATGCGGATGAATGTGCAATTGAACGTCATGTCCAAGTGTTATCATTTGTTGAACTTGATCTTTAACAGATTGAAATTCACTTTGCAATTCTGGGTGTTTTTCGGCTCGAATTAAATATCCTACATCAACGAAAAAAGTTAGGAAGACTTCTTTGCCCTTCGCCAAATTAAATAAATCTTCGGTTGGCTCAAGCATGCATTTTTCGACTGATCCTGATTCTTCGCCAAAGAACAATTCATAGTCATATGTTAGGAATATTTTCACGGAGCGAAGATAGCTGAAATCTTAGTTTAATGCGTTATATTGGTCGCATGAAAACGAGATCATTAATTATCGCACTATCTTTTATTGCTATTTCCATCACTGGATTTGCTCAGGAAATAAGTGACAAGCAAATCGCTTTTGCCAATAAATTTGTCACAGCTGTTGCGGATCACAGCGAAAAGAAGACAATGAAATATCTGGACAAAACGTACAGGAAAGCACAATTGGCATTTCTTGAAGGGAACAAGGATCAATTGGTAAATGAACTTTTTGGCGGTCAAGACCTTTCTGACAAGGACAAGTATCTGAATTTTAAGATTAGTGAAATCACGCAGATTGAAATCATTGAAGTTATATCATTGAAAGGGACTTCAGATTGTACGTACATCTTCAAATTGAAAAGAGGCGATCAAGAAATTCTTGCTTCTCTTCTCTTGAAAGTGAATGGGAAGAAATTCGGTTTTGAAGGAGCCATGGGATAATGGCAATAGAAATTGAGTATAAGTTTCTCGTTGACAGGGAAAAATGGAACGCTTTAAGCAAGCCCGAACCGTCATTGATCGTTCAGGCCTACATTCACAACTCCAAAGAAGTAACCGTTCGAGTTCGTATCAAAGGAACATCTGCATATCTAACGATCAAAGGTCAAACGATTGGTGTGATTCGTTCGGAGTTTGAATATGAAATACCTATTTCGGACGCTGAAGAAATGATCGAACAATTTTCAACGAAGCACATCCGAAAGTACAGGTACGAGATTCCAATGGGAAAGCATACGTGGGAAGTTGATGTTTTTGAAGGGAAACTGGAAGGCCTTATTTTGGCTGAAGTAGAATTGGATTCAGAGGATGAAGTATTTGAGAAACCGGAATGGATTACTGAAGATGTTTCGACAGATGCGTCTTATTATAATGCGGTTTTGATTGAGAAGTGTTGAGGTTGGAGGTTAGATATTAGAGCTTCATTAAGTTTTTGCTGTTTCGGATCATCAAAATTTTCTCAACGCGCTTATTATATTCCGCATTAACAACCTGATCTATTTCAACAGACCTTATTACTACTCCGTGCTCTTCATTCACGAAATAATAATCTTCCACCCTAAAAGGCCTTAAAAGGGTGTATTTAAAGCCTGAATTCAATAATAAATTCCTTTGCTCTTGGTGATTAAGGTAAATTGTAATTCCAGTATGTCCGAATTTATTATACATTTTCAGCGGTGATAAGAACCAATCATCATATATAAACGTTACTAATGAATCTTTTCCCTCTCGATCAAAATTCAATACAAGCTGTTCTTTAGATACAATATATGATTCTGGCGCAAGAACATAAAGCACTAATGAACTGTCCTCAACATCAAAGATTGCTGCTTTGTAAAGAAGTGAATCTTGCGAATAACTGGAACCTGCTAACAAAAGGCATACGAGAAGAGTGATTTTCATGTAAGAATCTTAATCTGCATTTAAACCTCCTTCTTGTGTGTCAAAAACAGATCCTCCCATTTGAATATCAAACCATTCGTTGAAAATTTCAAATTTGATTTCAGGATAGGTAGATTCATCTTCTGACACAGCCATCAGTTCGTTTTTGAATACCTTTTTAAAATGACTTTTCAAAACAGGTTCATCATCATAGAAGTCCTCTTCAATAAGGTAAACAGACGGTTCAGAATCAGCCAAAGCGTTGAAATCCTCATCATTTTTATTCGCCCAATCCACAAATAAATTAGTTGGTTTCACTGAAAGGTACCCTCTGTTTACAAATTTCATAATGTGTTGCTTTTAAATCTGACTTTTTCGCCTTCAGCAAAGGTAAACCATCTTGCTCGAGAGCCAAGCTTTTGCTGCACCAAATAATTCCATTCTTCGTCAAAGCCCAATGCCTTGTGATAATCGATCCAAGCGTCTAGAGCAATGGAACTTCCAGAAATAAAAATCAGACTCGTATCTCCAACCATAATGCATAAGGGTTCTTTCTGAAAATTTACCTCATCTCCCAACTGGTCAACTTCAAACATATCCACCCAATTGTAAAATGCATTGACCGTTTTTACCGAATCTTTAAATGTCCAATTGTAATATTCAAACGATCCTTTGGAATTTGAAATTTTGTATTTCTCGCTACTTTTTGGTCCTACTCGATCTGGAAATTGCTTTTGATCGGAAAAAACCAATGAATCCACTTCAATTCCATTTCCATTAAACAAGGCTCTGATTCCACGCGTGGAATCTCCTTTTTCAATTTCATCATCCAATTTATCGTAATCCCTTTTCGATTGCGGAATAATATCAGATGCATCTATAATTTCCTCTTTCGGCTCTGAACAGGCCGCTAGAAGCGTTAGAAATACTATGTAGCCTATTTTTTTCAAATGGATTTAATAACTTCTATTGTTTCATCGATTTGCGACTCGGAAATGTCAAGGTGCGTAACAAAACGAATCATTCCAGGTCCGAACGCCATGACCTTAACCTGTTTCTCCGCCATTTTATTAATGAGTGTATCTCTTTTACTTTCGTCATGAAGCAGAGCAACTGCAATGTTTGTATCCACAGGAACAACATCTTTCACCCAATCCAATTGCAATAACGCCGTTTCAAGTGCTCGCGCATGTTTGTGATCCTCTTTTAAACGCTCAACGTTGTTCTTCAATGCATAAAGTCCACCTGCGGCGATTATTCCCGCTTGGCGCATTCCCCCGCCAAATACTTTTCTAACCCGACGTGATTTCTTAATGAAGTCTTTCTTTCCGATTAAAACAGAGCCAACTGGAGCGCCCAAACCTTTTGAAAGACACAATGAGATTGAATCAAACTCAGCCGCGTACTCCTTTATATCAACGCCATTTTCGACCATTGCATTCATTAAACGCGCACCGTCCAAATGAAGGGGTAAATTGTTCTTTCTGCAAAAAGCTCCAATTCTTTTAATTTCCTCAAAATCATATATCGCGCCGCCTCCGCGGTTGGAAGTGTCCTCCAAACTTACAAGTTGAGTTATGGGATAATGGACATCATCGGGGTTGATCCATTGTTGAACATCATTTAATGTCAAACGACCTCTATTGCCATGAATCAAGCGAACCGAGGCGCCAGTGTTCTTAGCAATTCCACCTCCTTCGTATTTGTAAATATGACTTTCAGCATTAGTGATTATTTCTCCACCTGGTTGAACATGAACATTAATTGCAATTTGATTTGTTTGCGTTCCAGACGAGCAATAAAGTGACGCTTCCATTCCAAATAGATCGGCAGCGTATGCCTCCAATTCATTAACTGTTGGATCTTCTATAAAAACGTCATCTCCAACTTCAGCCGTAAACATAGCGTCGAGCATTGCTTTGGTTGGTTTCGTTACTGTATCGCTTCTAAAATCAATCATGTCCCAAATTCTTTGATGTGAAAATACGATTAGTAGATTGAATTCAGAGTTAAGCGATCAAGGAATGTTCAATTAGTCTCTAATTACAGTAATAAATCCATCTTTTTCAGCAATTTCCCCATTTACGAGTGTACCAATTAGTTTATAGAAGTAAACTCCATCAGAAACTGGATTTCCACTTTGCGCCATACCATCCCACAGTAAAACTCCTGCAGCACTATACTGCTCATGAACTGCGCTGCCCCAGCGATTAAGAATGAAAATATCGAATGACTCAAAAATATCCGCTGGAAGTATAAACAGGTCATTGGTTCCATCATTATTTACTGTAATAACATTGGGTAGACTAAAATCTCCATTGACTATTGCAAATGAGGAATATGTATTCGTGCAGCCGTTAACATCCGTTATCGTTAAGGTAATTGGATAAGTTCCTGGTAAACCAAAGGGTTGATTGATTGACCCTCCGCTATTTATAGTTGTATCGCCATTCAAATCCCAAACCCAAGTTACTATTGGAGAAGACGTAAAAGATGATTGATCATCTATTGTAAAGACTGTTCCTATTGGACCTTCTTGAGGAGCCAAATCAAACAACGCATTTAGCCCATTGGATATAATTGCAATTGGATCCAATTCCATAACCACCTCACAACCCAATGAATCGATCAAGGTTGCTGTTGGATTGTACACATCGTAGTCGTCATATGTATGATCAAAAGAATTTATATTGTTAATTGTTTGACCGTCTCCTAAGTCCCAAATTATTTCCGTAACACTTATTAAATTTTGAGCTTCAAATTGATATGTCTTACCGCATACATCGCCTAGATCTAGCCAGTCCGGATCACCTGACGGACCGAAAATAGTTAAGTAATCAACCAAGGTAGTATCGTTTGTACACCCAAACTCATCTGTGATAGTTAGATTAGCTGAATACGTTCCGGCAAAAACATATGTGTTACTTGGATCTTGAAGAGTAGAAAATTTTCCATCGCCAAAACTCCAACTCCAACCTGTTATATTGCCATAGCCATCAGTGGCGTCTGTGAAGTCTGCAAATACTGGTGGACAAGTAAAATCTCCTTGTGCATTTACATTTGCTCCTGTTAAAACAAAATCAATTTCCGCCCTCGGCATAGACACAACAATGTCTTGATTGGTTGAATCGACACAACCATTTACATCCGTCGCGATTAACTGCAGACTATGAGTTACTGAGTTGTACGATGAACCGGTTACTTCATCAAAAAAGCTTGAATAATCCGTATTTGTTGCCACTTGACTTCCGTCCATATTCCAGATATAGCTTGTCGCTCCAGAACTTGTATTATTCGTTGTAAACACTTCCAAATCACATACAACTGAATCCAGTATAAAACTTGCTACTGGTTTGGTGATTGTCATATTTACACTTGTGGACGGCGAAACACATCCAAACTCATCCGTTACGACCATAGATGTCGTGAAAGAACCTTCTGTCGTAAAACCATAATTCGTATTTGTTCCAATATTGGTGGTAACCTGTGTTGATAGATCAGGGAACGTCCAAAGGAAACTACTTAATGGCACTCCATTTCCTACAACCACAGAAGAATTAGCATAATCAACGGTAATTGGAGCACAACCCGTAACATCAGAAGGAGTTATTCCAGCTTGAGGAAGCGCTAATGCATTCATATTTATAACTGAAACTGTATCGCTACAACCAACATTATTCGTTGCAGTCAAAAAAATGTCAAATTGCCCGAAGGAGTTGTATGTATAACTAGTTGGAGAGCCTGACGCTACACCTCCATTGCCCATAGTATAAGCATAAGTTCCAAATGGATGTGATGATGTAGATGTGCTGGTAAGATCAATTGCAGACCCAACACAGGTTGAATCATTAGATACCGTAAACCCTGCTATAGTCTGTGAAATATGAACCAAAGTTGTTGTGCTATCAGAACAACCAGTTGTATTGTTTATTATAATCTGTTCAATTGTGTATGAACCATATGCAGTATAATCATGTGTAGTTGATCCTTGGTCAGCATCATCGAAGTCCGGATCGTCAAAATAGGTGAAGGTACCATCTCCCCAATCCCAAATCATTTCGGCATCATCAGGAAGTTCACCAATTATAGAGTTATCTGTTACCCCCACATTTACAGGAAATGAACCAGGATTACAATACAAATTCATATCAGGGCTGAAAATTGAAATTGGTGCTTTAATATAAACAGCTTGAGGTATAACCAAAGTATCATAACACCCTCTCCATTCAACCACTAATGTCACGTCAAAATAACCTGTATCAGATGGATATGAATAGGATGGACTCTGCTGAGTGCTAGTTCCTCCATCACCAAAGTCCCAGTAGTAATTGACTTCACCTGGACCTGGTGTACCGTTAAATGTTGTTGAATTAATAAAGTCTATTGGAGTTTTGGCACATTCAATTATTGGATTAACCGAAAAGTTAACGACATCAATTGACCCTACTTGAATTGTGTCTGTCAATGTTAAACTAGCCGTGCAACCTCCAACTGTAAAAATAGTTAAGGTAACAGAATACACTCCTTCATTATATACATGCGGAGGAGGAAACTGTCCAGAGCTGATAGGGCTTCCATCTCCAAAGTCCCAAAGCCAATTACTTAATGGATCAGCAATTGGATTGGGTGAAGTTGAACCGTCAGTAAATAATACGGTCAAAGGATCACAACCATTGTATTGATCCATGGAAAATTGAACGACAGGAGCACTAACATCAATTAGGTTAAAATCAGTAAAAGTTGCTGAACATCCGTTGGCGTCGGTCATTGTAAGTGAAACTGTAAATACTCCTTCATTGCTGTAAACTTGAGGAAGCGGATTGGCACCACTGAAGGTATTACCATTTCCAAAGTCCCAATCGTATGTTACACCTCCAACTGAGGTATTCGTATAACTTACGGTCAACGGAGCACATCCCGCAGTAATATCAGCCGTAAAACTAGGTGTTGGCAATGGATTAATCGTAATGTCATGTGTAATGACATCTGAACATCCAGAACCTGTATTTTGTGAAGTTAAGGTGACTGTATAAGTTCCTGGAGCTCCATATGTATTAGTTGGATTTTGTTGAGTAGAGGTTTGGCCATCTCCAAAATCCCAACTCCATTGATTAGAACCAACTGTTGAAGCATCTGTAAATGTTATAGCCGAGTTGACACAACCGGTAAGAGGTGCAGTAAACTCTGAAGAATAATCTGAAACGACGATATTCTGGCTATAAGAATTGGCACAACCCGTGGTTGTATTAGTCACGATTAATGTAATATTAAATGTTCCTGCAGAACTGTAAGTAATTGGAACAGGATTTTGTGATGTAGAAGTTTGTGCATTTCCAAAGTCCCAAGCATATGTAATTGAAGCTCCAGTGGATGAGGTATTCGCAAAAATAACATCAAAAGGAACCGTACAGCCATTCCCTGAAATGGTAAAGCCAGCATTTGGGAGGTCATGAACTATCACATAATTGACTTTAACCTCAGCATCGGCTTGGCCATTTTGTGCGGTCACTACTAGAGTTACTGTGTACGTTCCTGTTACACTATAAGTATGACTAGGATTTACGAGGCTGGAAGAATTTCCATCTCCAAAATCCCATGACCATTGGTCAATTGGTGAACCACCTGCAACGGATAAATCACTAAAACTTATTGCTTCTCCAATACAAACCTCTAAAGGAGAAGCTGAAAAATTAGATGTTGGAGCTTGAGAAAAGGAGAAAAATCTGATTACCAAGAAGATAATAAGTATAAGAGGCTTCATATTTGTGGGTTTAGTAGATATCAATGGTTAATTGACAACATCTTGACGAATAAAGCAAGCGATATCTATTTAAAATAGGGGCAAATGAGCATACCCAACCAGTCCTCGAATATTTCTCGTAAACTTCATGAATTCAGAAAAACAGATGCTAAATCGATAAACAGAGCAATCATCGCGGATAAACTGCTAACAAACAAGCGTCTATATTTGTCTTTAACTTTTATTACTTTTAATGACATTACCTGCGTTTAAGAATCAATTCACTAAAAGCTGAAAATCATCAGAATGAAAAAAATATATAGTTTACCCGGCCTCGGATTGTCGCTTGTCTTTTTAGTTGTATCGTTCATCTTCATTAATAAAAGTGTCGAAGAATCGAATAAATTTAAACAAGAAAAAATCAAAGTTTCTGAAATACTGAACTTCAATGACCGCCTTTTGTCCTTCAGAGATTGGGTATTTTCAAAGGATGCTTGGGATGAGAAAAAAGCGAAACTAGATGTCGTGATGAAAGAGTCGGATGCTCATTATGAAAAGGCCACCACGTACGGACATTACTTGTTATTTACTTGCCTGGCTTTCTTCCTACTAATTATCGCTATTTATGCTAAAAAGCGAATTTATTTTGGATTGACGTTCGCGATTTCCTTCGTAGCAATTGTCCTTTTGGGGCAAGGCGTCATGAATCCCATTCTCGAGATGTCCGCTTTTAAGGAAGAAATGACAATTAAGGTTTATGTGCATCCGGATGATATTCCCTACTTTGAGGGAGCTGTCGAATACATGGCTGAAGTAAATGCATTTATGGGTGATGTTCACAAAGTGGTCGACCTCGTTCGAATTGTTCCCCTAATTGGACCTAGAACAGCAAATGAAGTTCAAACTGTCACTGGTGGTGCTCAAGAATACCTTGCAGAAGGCGAAGCATTTTTGGAGGAACACCGCGATAATCCAATTGGGTTTGACAAAGTTTTTCCTGGCCGAACGTATTTCTATTACCAGAACAAAGGGATAATGGATGTCATTACACTCCTTTGGAAACACGGCAACAAACCTGTTGCAGTGGCCATTGGAACCTTTAGTGTCGTTGTTCCAGCTATAAAATTAATTGCAACGCTTCTAATGTTATTGTTTGGAGTGACAAAAGCCAAACGCTTCCGAAAATTCTTAAGCTATATCGCTAAATTTAGCATGGCCGATGTTTTTGTTGTGAGCGCATTCTTGGCTTTCTTAAGTTTTGCCAATATGAGTGCGGGCGTTGAAATGGATGCGAAAGTACTTTTTGGGCTCTATTACTTTATGGGGTATGTAATACTATCTATTTTCCTGGGGATGTTGCTCGACCGAAGTATTAAAGCACGTGTTGAAGACAAAAAAGAGCATTAACTTTTTGGTAAGGAATCGGGAAGATCGCCTTCCAAATAAGGACTAGCTCAATTACGAATTAGAGAAATCCGATTAAAAATCACCGAATATGATACGTATTCCTTTTGTTGCCCTGTTAATAATTTCATTGAATGGATTTTCACAAGATTCATTTCAAGTTGAAGAAACCAGAGGCTTACAAGTTGGCGATACAGTGGATTTATTCACTGCGTCGGATCAGAATGACAGCACTTTTGTTTTGGGAGATGCTTTAGAAAACGGCTCTGTTGTTTTGATTTTTTATAGAGGAAAATGGTGTCCGTATTGCTCGAGGCACTTAAGCAGTATTCAGGATAACATCGAGGAATTAAAGGCCAAGGGAGCTAGTGTCATTGCTGTTTCTCCTGAAAACCAAGAACATTTACAAATGAGTGCTGAAAAAAACACATTGGAATTCACTTTGTTGTTTGATCAAGATTATTCCATCGCAAAATCATTCGATGTTCTTTTTGAACCTTCGTCATCTCAGATAAAAAAATACAATTTTATCGGCGCTGACTTCCAAAATGCGCATTCGAATGAAACAACACGTTTGCCAGTTCCAGCAACGTTTATCATTAATAAAGAAGGTGTAATTGTTTGGCGGCACTTTGACCATAGTTACAAGGAAAGAGCATCAGTTGAGGATATTTTAAAGCATTTATAAGTTATGTTCCAATTGGTTCAATTGT
>JBLHVW010000114.1:0-12748 GCA_047628775.1 Salibacteraceae bacterium
TCTTTCAAAACCTCTGTGCTTATCGTTATAAGCGGGGTGCAAAGATAGATGCTCTTTTCATTTTAACAAGCTTTTCTTGAAAACTTTTTTAAAATTATTTTCTCATCCTTAACTTTCAAATCTTATGCGCTTATCGTTCTAAGCGGGGGCAAAGGTATGTAGTCTTTCTTGATCCGCAATGACTTTTTCGAATCTTTTTTAAAAAAAATCGACCAAGGACACTATTCGTCCTATAAACAACTAAATATCAGACGACTGTTTTTAAATCTTTTATTACATCTAATTTTCCCAGATCAGATTTCGCCTAATTTCCGACAGCTTCTTGGATAGAAAGCAAGTGTAATTCATCATCTTTTGATCCAATCATGACGTCCGTTGAACCGTTTAATAATTCATTTACGGCCAAAGTTCCCATCCTTGTAGCCAGAATTCTGTCAAAAACAGATGGCTTTCCCCCTCTTTGAAGATGTCCAAGAATAGAATATCGCAGTGTGAATTCATCCATATAAGGTAGGAGTTTCTCATAAATCTCTTTAGCTCCACCCGCATCGTCTCTTTCAGCAACTATAACAATTGAATTACTTCTCCTTTTATTCGGACTTTTTAAATCATCTGCTAACAATTTTATGTTGGACCGTTCCTCTGGAATTAAAACACTTGCCGCTCCAGATGCCAATGCAGAATCCAAAGCAATAAAGCCGGCATCAGGCCCAATCACCTCTACTAAGAAGATCCGATGTTGACTCCCTGCCGTATCTTTTATCTTATCTACAGCTTCGACGACAGTATTCGATGCTGTGTCGAATCCAATTGTTCGATCTGTACCGAACATATCATTGTCTATTGTACATGGAATTCCAATTACTGGAATGTTCATTTCTTGGCAAAGTAGATGCGCACCACGAAAAGATCCATCACCTCCAATACATATAACGCCGTCAATATTGTTGTTCTTTAAATTCGCGATTGCTTCTTGCCTACCTCTGCTGTTCTAAATCGCTCGCTTCTTGCGGATCCCAGAACCGTACCTCCACGTTGAATAATATTAACAACATCGTCAGAAGACATTTCTTTAAAACGATTTTCCATCATCCCATCATAGCCTTCATAATAGCCAACAGAGATAGTGTTTTTATTCAAACATGTCTTAACGATAACACGAATATAGGCGTTCATACCAGGAGCATCTCCGCCTGAGGTAATAAGAGCGATTTTTTTCATACTTCTTAAAAGTAAGTAAATAATATTTTTTAACGATATATTTATGGAATAATGAAAAAGCGTACATCTTATATAACGAATGCTATTTAGTAGGAAAAACAAATATAAAACACTTTCAGACGACGAATTATTGCGGACCTATAAGGAAAAGCAATCTTCTGAGGTCATCGGAGAATACTACCAGCGATATGGGCATTTGGTTATGGGTACATCTATGAAATACCTAAAAAACAAATTCGATGCAGAAGATTTAGTAATGCATCTGTTTGAAAAATTACCTGAGAAGCTTTTATCACATAATATATCCAATTTCAAATCTTGGCTCTATATAGTAACGAAGAATGAATGTTTAATGCTTCTTCGTAAAAAGGGAAACTTAACGTCTTCACTAACTAGAGAACTAGAGGATACAAATGATGTTGATTTGAAAATTGAGAAAGAGGCACAATTAGACATGCTAGAGGATGCCATTGAAGATCTGAAGGAAGAACAGAAGGAGTGCATCAAGCTCTTTTACATAGAAAGTAAATCTTACCAAGAAATTACTGAAATGTTGCGCTTGGATATTAAGAAAGTAAAGAGCGCAATACAGAATGGTAAGCGAAATTTGAAATTAAACTTAGAGGGGAGAAATGAATTTAAATCGGTTATATAAAATGTTTGGCTCTAAATCGAAGCTTAGTCGTGAGGATATTACCAATTATGGAAATACTCCAGACGAGAGCGTTAAACATTCGATTGAGATGCAATCGTCTTCTGGTTCTTTTGAATCGGATGCAATGGACGGTTGGGATCAATTGTCGTATGATACAGCCGCAATGAAAAACTTGGACCGTAAATTCCTGACGTCATCATATACAGGTTATTATATCTTCGGTGGAATCGTTGCCGTTGGATTCACAGTGATGTTAATCTTGAACACATCGGGTCCTGAAGAGAAAAAGGAACTTCAGCAGGCTAAACAAGAGACAAGAACAACATTGATGGAAGACCAGGAAATCACGATTGATGAATCTGATGTTTTCATTCCAGAAACTATAGAGCAAATGACGGCTGCTCCTGAAAACAAACAAGTGAAAGCTTCGAAAATGGTTGAGGAATTGGAAGAAAGAAAGTCAAATTATGTTCCACCGAAGAACGAGATTGAAGTTGATATGCTTCCATACTTGAATCTATATAAAGCACAACCTGCTCCAGAAATGGAACGCATTCATGATCATGCGAAAGAAATATACCTACATGATTTGAAATTGGTCGATTATTCAAACTACCGCTCAAAACCAGAAGTGAAAACCAAACAGCTTGTTTTGAACGGATTGCCAGCGAATATGGAAGGGGAAAACACAGAAGAACCGGATCCAATTTGGAAGGATGTTCAAATTCCTTACAGCAACTACATCGATAAATCGATTGGAGTTTTCTCAAAAGGAAGCTATAAAAGAGCGTTAACACGTTTCGAAACAGTTATTGAAACGTATAATGACGATGTCAATGCTAACTTCTATGCGGGTATGTGTTTGTACAACCTTAGAGAATATCAGAAATCGATTGATGCGTTCAAGAACTGTATATATGGTCCTTTCTCCAATTTTGACGAGGAATCACAATGGATGATTGCATTGAGTTACGATAAACTTGGCAAAAAGACGCAGGCGAAAAAATACTACATTAAGATCATTGAACAGGGAGGCTATTATAAAAAACAGGCGCTTGCTAAAATGAAATGATTTATTTTTCGTTATCTTGTTACGGAGGATGATTTGAACGTTATTCTATTGTAATTTGAACCTATTGAAAAAAGGCCTTAATCAAATATTGTTAATCTCCATTGCTGTCATACTCATGTCGAGTATGTACGTTACATCTGTATATAAACAACAGCAAGATTATAATGTATTTACAACTGTTTTAACTCAAAAAGAGGGGATAATTGATCTTCATACAGATAAGGACAGCATTCACTTTTACTTGAAGGATTTAAAATCAGAATTAAATTCTGAAAAAAGCCTTCTTGAGCAATTCAAACTTTACAGTGCGGTTATTGAGAAGCTTCATGGCGGTCACACGCAGATCATCGCAAACAAAAAAGTACAAACGGAGTGGCTGGCTGAGAGGAATTCGCTGCCATTTGATATGTATTTAATTGGACGGCACTTGGTGGTAAGTGAATTGGCATTTGAAGATAAACTGGAACTAGATGATTCGGCACCACTGTGGATTGAAGCTGGAGCTGAGATTATTTCCATAGACAATAGAACAATTCCTGAAATGATGCTTGAAATGGGCAAGTACATTTCGAGTGATGAAGGATCAATGGACTTCAAATATTATCAGGCGGGGCAAATGTTTGACTTTTACAGAAATCTAGCGCTTCCTTTTGAAACGGATTCCGTTCCAGTAAAATTCGTTTCTCTTAAAAAGGATACTATTGAGATAATCTATAAGACAGGAAAAGCCCCTGTTCATTCTATAAATAGTCGATTGACTAAATTGTCTAGTCAATATTACGCTTCGGAACAGAATCATGGCAAGTTTAAAATTCTTAGAAACAAATACGGTTATTTTAGGTTCAAATCATTTACATCTTCAACAGGGGCCGATTATGAATACTTTTTAGAGCAGGCGTTCACCAAATTAAATGAACAAAAAATCAACAAACTTGTCGTTGATTTAAGAGGAAACACAGGAGGTGTGATGCAATATTCCTTCATGAAATATATGGTTGGCGAAGGAGTGAATCTTGGCAGGTACATTATTGAAAAACCGAACACTCGAAAGAATCGAAAATACGTCAACAAGATTAACATTCATTATTTGCGTCACACTTTGATGAGTTTCCAGCAAAAGAGGAGAATGGAACAAGGATCTTTTAATGAGGGAATTCAGGAAACTGAATACGTTGACACAAACCTCATCTACAAGGGAGAAATTGTTGTTATTACGGATGAAGGGACGTTTTCGTCTGCTGCGATATTGGCTTGTCATATAAAAACCATGAGTAACGCAAAGATAATAGGGCGAGCAGCTGGAGGAAGTTTCTATGCAGGGAACGCGGGAACGCTCTTGGTTAAACTGCCTCAATCGGGATTTTTAATCGCTATTAACCCAAACACTTTCTACTCTCATTTAGACCGCACGGACGATCCAAGCGCAATAAAGCAACCTGATTTATTTTTAAGTCCATTAATCTTAGAAAGCAGCGATCAGGATCAATTTTATTTTAAACAAGCCATATCTCTTCTTAACTAGAATTTCGTAGATTTATCACAGAACCAAAATCTACTGAAACCATGCGCACTATTTTCTCACTTTGCATTCTATCCATCGTTCTTTTTTCCTGTTCAGAAACGCCTAAAGTAAAAGAAGAGGTTACTGTTAACAAGTTAGAACCTACGATTCCTGAAGAAGACATCTATGATTACGATACACTGCAAGGAATGTATTTGGGCGGATTTGGCGGAAGTGATATCCGAATAATATTGAACTACATCAGTAAAAAGAATGCGATCGGATACAATATCCACAAAGGACTTCAACGAAACATTACAGGTAAAGTATCTCGAAAAGGTGATACCGTTCAATTGGTGATGACTGAACCGGGAGACAATAAGTTTGATGGTGTGTTTACCATTAACTTTATAGGAAATGACGATTCACCATATGGTTCTTGGGAATCAAACAGCGGTAAAATTCCAAGGCAAGAATTCAAACTAAAGAAAATAATAACGGATACCGATCGCGGAGATCACGACCAATTGGAGGACATTAACGTTTCGAATTTTGCGAATGTGTTCTATTACTTAACGGATTCAATCGGTGAATACTCTTTCAAGGAGGATGGTTTGGTTACTTTGAACTATTACGAGAACCTCGAAAGCGAGACTATTGAGAACGAAGATGAGGAACGCGCATTGGAACAGATGATAGAATTGAAAGGTTCCTGGTCATTAAAAGGAACGCACGTTACAATTAACTGGGAGCCCAATGATATTTTCCCGAACAACATCCTGGAACTTGACATGATCGATAACGAATATGGCGAGTACAAGTTGAAAGGAAAAGGGGAGCATAAATTATGGATGATGTGGTATTAGATGAAACTCAAATCATTTCTTGAAGGCTCACTTAATTTAGGTGCATTTCTAATTATCGCGTACGCTTCGTATTTACTAATACTACTTTCTCTTCCATTCACAGCCCTTGAAAGGGATGTAGACTTCCTAGAAACCAAGCAGCTTATTTATCACATCAAGCCTTGGCGTTACAGTTTCTACATTCATGTTTTCACGAGTCCAATTGTTATCATCGCCGGATTGCTTCAATTTAACCGATGGATTATAAAGCACAAACCGAAAATTCACAAGGTCGCTGGATATTTTTACGTGATTGTCGTTCTATTTATTACAGGTCCGACAGCCTTTATAATGTCGCTTTATGCAAACGGAGGACGGCCAACGCAATCAAGTTTTGTTATTCTTTCAACCCTTTGGATTTTGTTTACTTGGATTTCTTATCGGAAGATTAGAAAGGGCGATGTCCTGAATCACATTAAATGGAATTTGAGAAGTTACGCTTTAACACTGTCGGCAGTCTCGTTGCGGTTTTTTGCTTACTTATTTGATGTCTTCAATATTCACATCGGACCAAAAGAAACGTACTTGATTCTGGCCTATAGTAGTTGGACAATCAATTTAGTTCTTGTAGAAATAATGATCCTTCTAAAGTATCCTCAGTATTTGATGAAGTATAAGAGCATGGATTAAATCAATGCAACGAAAGAAATTCTGATGTCGATTACACTTTTAGCCCGATAACAAGTACATCATCAATTTGCTCTTCTTCTTGCTTCCAGTTATTGAATTCATCTTTCAACGGTTTATATGAAAGCGGTTCGTTCTCACCAATTTCACTTAAAAAATCTTGAAACCGTTTAGCTCGGTATTTTTTACCTCTATCTCCCCCGAACTGGTCTTGAAAGCCATCGGAAAACAAATAAATCAAATCACCTTCCTTTAAACTCCATCTCTTACTGATAAAAGAACCGCTTCCTATGCTTCTTCCTATTGGTTTACGTGTCGCCTTCAACTTTGTCATTTCTCCATTTCGAAGAACATATGCGGAATTGTTTGCTCCCGAAAAATGAAGTTCATTTGCCTCGAAATCAAAAACGCATAACGAAATGTCCATTCCATCATATACAGCGTCGTCATTCTCTGAACTCGTGAAAGTGCTCGAAACTAATTCAGAAACTTTATCAAGAATTTTACACGGCTCAATTAATTTAAATTCATCTACTGCACGATTAAGTGCACTATAGCAAACAAAGCTAACAAAAGCACCAGGCACCCCATGTCCCGTTGCATCGGCTGCGGCAATCACAACCAATTGTTTACCGTCATTGTTAATGTTTCGATGCCAGTAAAAATCTCCTGATACGATGTCTCTTGGTTTATAGAAAATAAAATGATCCTTAAAGTTTTTGGCAATATCATCTCTTGCCGGCAACATTGATGTTTGTAAACGCTTGGCATAAGATATACTGCTCAATATGGACGTGTTCTTTTCTTCGATAATTTCTTTCTGTTCCAAAATTTCATCGCGTTCATTTGAAATGGCCTTTTTCTGCTCTTCGGACTTCAGGAAGCGAAGGATTGACCAAGCAACGAGAATGCTAATAACAACAACAACGATAGCTAAAATAATGTGTATATATCGTATCCAGTCAAAAGACCTCGCGGCCACTTCCTTTTCCTCGAGACTGCGTTCTTTCATCCGGGAAATAAGGATGTTTAATTTTGACTTTGTACGCTTGGACAATTCTTTAACACGGGCAAGGTGCTGACCTTCAACCTCAATGAGTACGAGCCAGTTTTCTTTTGAATAATCGTTCAGAGAGCTTAGCTTGCTCATGATTATTTTTTGCTCTACCATTATACTATCCAAGGTTCCGGCTATATTAAAAGCTAGATTCTCCTCCTTCTTATTCTCCCACCGCTTGGAAACGGCGATAAGGTCCTTGGTAAACGCATTGGCTCCTTTAGAATGCTGTAAACGCAGAGCTTCTTTGTCTTCATGATCAGTAATATCAAAAAACACCCATGACTCTGTATATTTTTCTGAGTCAGAGGTTAAAGAATAAAGTTCATTAAGGTAGATGATTGAGGGTTGGAATATTTGCGCATTTCTTGAGTTAATCTCTCTACTGTCTTCCAGATTCCTGAAGCTCAAGTACTCAGAAATTGAGAAAATAGAAATAAGTATTATAAACCCTATTATTACACGCTTGTTCCTCATTTTGCATTTGATCCTAAGGAATTTATTATTGACCAATATCCCCTTGTATTCACTGTCCAATATACTGACATTTAGTAATTAAAATCGTATTTTCGTTAAAAAATCATCATTGATGCGGGTTATTATAATACTTTCTTGCTTTCTAACATTTGGGTTCTCTTCCACTGCGCAGAGTCAAGAACAAGTGTACGCTGGGGTAATTTTGCACATAATGAAATATGTAGAATGGCCTGCCTATAAATCCAAAATGACAGTAGGGGTAGTCAATAATCCTAGTTTAGTTCGTGCATTACAAAAAGCTTCCGTTGGAAAAAAGGTTCACTTTAAAAATGTTCTCGTAACGGTTATAAGCGACCTGCCCACAGGTGAAAAAATGGATGTTTTATTTTTTTCAAAGAAGGTATCAAAAGGCCTTTCAATCGAAAGCCTTAAAGGCACAAACGGAACTCTCATTATTACAGAACAGCACACTCAAATCAACGGCTCTGTTTCCTTTAATTTTATACAGAAAAATGGAAGCCTACAGTTTGAGTTGTACAATGACGCTCTTGCGGGTAACGGCTTTAAGGTTTCTGACCAACTTAAAAAATTAGCTATTCTCAAATGAAAAACTTGGTATTATATATAGTTCTTTTCTCTGGCCTAATTCTTACTCAAAAAGCCGGACGCGCCCAAGGATGCAGTGACCCTGGATTATGTACTATTGGAACGTTGAACTCAGAAACAACAAAAGATTCAGTCTCTGGAGTAGATTTTGAAAATGCTAGCTTGGAAGAACTCATGTCGGTGTCTCACACCCGTGAAAAATATCGATTTGAATTGAATGGTGTCTATGCCTTTGGCGAGCGTGATACTCGGATATATTCCATTGTTTTCAAGGGAATGTTTCGAATTAGGAAGAAAATGTCACTGAATGTTAGGATACCTTATAGCCTCACTAACGGAACATTAGGAAACAACGCTGGTTTTGGTGATGTAGCAGTTAGTCTTCAAAACATTTTTTACTCTGGCAAGAACAAAAGACTTGCGGCGACAATTGCAATAATTGCGCCAACAGGAAGAGCAAATGCGTCTGACAAAGGAATTGTTCTCCCAATGGCATACCAAACTACACTTGGTTCCTTCAACGCATTAATTGGGATTTCAGGAGCCTACAAGAATTGGGGAGCAGCTATCGGTTACCAACACAATTTTGGAAAAAATGGAAATATGTTTTTCAAAGACAACTTAATAACCGACAACGCACAAGTTGGTTTTGATTCACTGAATGCCTACAGGGTTGGATTTTCCTCGGCTCAAAGAATGAAACGAGGTAATGACCTTATGCTACGTATCGAACGAAAATTCAATATCAGTAAGAAGTTTGGGCTCGTTGTTGGCGTACTTCCCATTTTCAGATTAACTAAAACAACAATCACACCTTATGTGGGAGAAACGGAAGTAGTTTTGACTGGAACAGATGGCCTAACATTAAATATCACAGGAGGAGTAAAGTACAAATACAACAAAAACTGGTTGTTCAGAATGAACTTTGGCGCGCCCGTAATTTCTCGACTCATAAGAGCAGATGGACTAACTCGGGATTTCCTTGGAATTGTTTCCGTTGCATATAAAATTTGGTAATATTAAGAAACTTGATTCACAGGCATGTCCACATGCCATTTTAGCTTAAGACGCTAGAGTAAATCTTCTGATGTCACCGAAATTTTACCGGTCTTAGAAACACTAAAATTCTTCGTTCCAACCAATTTAGACGAGATCATTTTGTTGTCGTAATATCCATGTTCATCTGGATTTTTCTCATAAACAGGCTCTCTCAACTCTCCTTTAATAATTCTGTTCTTTTGAAGCGTAGAAATAAGCATTGGTTTCGACAGTGAAGATCTTCCTCCAATCTGTTCTTTATCAATCAATCTTCCTTCATGCGTGTATGTCGCCATCATGTAAGTCAAAGGAGCATAATCGCCCATGAACTCATCTTTCACGATATAAACAACGGCAACGAAGTTTTCATTTTCGTAAGGCTGAGCATAGTAGAAAAAACCTTTGCTGACTTCACGAGAGAATTTCTCATCACGCATTTCTGAAATATACTTTTCATAATCGTATGAAATATAGTTCAAAGCTTCAGACATCTCACTGCTCATTTCTGGATCCAATTTCAAAGGAACGTTTGTAAGAGCAAACAACTTTTTGAACTGCAACCAGAATAGGTTCTCACTGTTCGATATTCCACGAAGCCCTTTGTCAATCGCTTTCTGGTAATGGTGCGTTTTTCTCAATTCCGTAAGGTCCGCATCCTTTTGGATATGTCCAACATTAATGTATCCTGCTTGAATCGCATACTCAAGATATTGCCCCGCCATCTCTGTATTTTTCTCTAGAGAATAAATACATGATTTATTGTACAGAATCTTTGAGAATGGCTCGTAATTCAATTGCTCGGCAACGCCATAAGCGGAAACTGCATTGTCATATTCTTTCAGGTCCATGTAAACATTTCCCAATTCAAAATAAGCCTTTGCGGAAGGTTCTTTAAGAATAGATTCCGTAAAATATTGATCCGCACTGTCTAGATCGCTTTCATTTCTGAATGAATTCAACCCTTTTAAGAAAAGTTCATTTGCATCCTGGATGTACTTCTTATCATTGTCCAAAAATGCAAGTACCATGTTTCCTTTAAAAAGGTCCGACTTTGTCAAAACAACAGGGATTCGTTCCGTTTGTAATCTTTTACTAATCGCTTCAGCTGGATCTCCACAGCCGTTTAAAAGAATAACACTAATAAGTAATACGATGATCGATGCGAACTTTTTCATAGGGGGTCATTTTCATTAAAAATAAACATAAGTCTTTAAAAACTCGATTTTTAGATAGTTTGATTTTTCGATTGTTCGAAGCTTGGGCTTTCTGATGGTTAGAATAGACATTTAGACAATTAGCTTTCTCGAGAAGGATTTACTCGAAAAAGCGCTCGTTGTTCTTTACCATTCTTCTCATTAATGGACTTGGTCTGTATCTGTCTTCTCCATATTCTGCGAACATTGCCTCAAGTTTAAGCAATACATTTTCCAATCCAATTTCATCCGCCCATTTCAAGAGTCCTTTCGGGTAATTAACACCTTTCGTCATTGCGAGATCGATTTCGTCTTTTGATCCAATGTTTAAGAAAACAGCGTCAACAGCTTCATTAATTAACATCACCAAAATTCTTTCAAAGATTTGTTGTCCGACAACAGCATCTTCAATTGGCTTTGGATTAACAGCTCCTTCTCTGTAATCGAAATAACCCCTCCCCGATTTACGGCCGAGATAACCTGCTTCCGAATGTCTCTTTTGAGTGAACGATGGTTTGTATCTTGGATCGAAATAGAATGCGGTAAACACTGTTTCAGTTACGGTATAATTGACATCATTACCAATATAATCCATTAACGTAAAAGGCCCCATTCTGAAACCACCAATTGAAGTCATGGCCCAATCGATTGTTGCGAAATCTGCGATCCCTTCTTCATAAATTCTCAACGCTTCTCCGTAGAACGGTCGCGCTACTCTATTCACAATAAAACCAGGCGTGTCCTTACAAAGTACTGTCACTTTCCCCCATCCATCGATTAGCGAGCGTGAAGTGTTCAATGTTTCTTCAGAAGTTTGAACCGCTGGAATAATTTCAACCAATGGCATTAGCGGAGCAGGATTAAAGAAATGAATTCCAATAATCTTACTTGGGTCTTGCAATGCTGCACCAATCGACGCAATTGATAATGAACTTGTGTTTGAAGCCAGGATACATCCCTTCGGTGCAATTTGCTCCAATTGTGTAAACACCTTCGATTTAACATCAATATTTTCAACGATTGCTTCGATAATAATTCCACATTCATTGAAATCATGAATGTCTTGACTGTAAGAAACATTCGCAATTGTTGAATCAGCTTGGTCTTGCGTAATTCGTTCTTTCTCCACCAAACGGTTCATAATCTTCAATAATCCGTCGTTTGAACGTTTTAAAATCTGTTCATTTAAATCTACAAGAACAACTTTATGTCCATTTTGTGCGGCGACTTGAACAATTCCTGATCCCATTGTTCCTGCACCTAAAACTCCTACTACCATTAATATCGATTTTTTGATTGTTGGATTTTTCTATCATTCGACCCGATAGTTATCGGACATTCGAGCAATCGGAAAATCGAACGATCTAATTATTTTCCTGTAAATTCCGGTTTTCTTTTCTCCAAAAACGAGGCAACACCTTCATTGAAATCATGCGTGCTACCAGCTTCGGTTTGCAGTTTCTCTTCAACATCCAATTGGGCGTTTAAGTCGTTTGACCAACTTGCGTTCACCGCTTTTTTCGTTAAGCCCAATCCTTTCGTTGGCATTTTAGCCAATTTCGCTGCAAAGGCATTAACGGTTTCTTCGAATTGCTCGTCTTCAACGGACTTATAAATCATATTCATACTCTCCGCTTCTTTCGCTCCAATCTTATCCCCAGTAAACATCAAAGCCAACGCTTTCTGCATTCCAACAATTCTTGGTAAAAAGAAGGTTCCTCCTGAATCTGGAATAAGTCCGATTTTTGAGAATGCCTGAATGAAACTAGCACTTTCTTTGGCGAATGTTACATCACAAGCCAAAGCGATATTTGCTCCGGCACCAGCAGCCACTCCATTAACGGCACCGATTACTGGCTTTTCAATTTCTCTGATTTTCTTTATTATTGGATTGTAATGTTCGCGTACGATGGATTGTAATTCAGGCCCATTTGGATCGGTGGCCTCGGCTAAATCCTGTCCAGCACAAAATGCTTTTCCTTCTCCTGTTATAATTATTGCTCTCACTTCATCGTTATCAACGCAATCATCCAGTGCTTTTTGCAAAGCCAACGCCATTGATTTATTAAATGAGTTAAATACTTCTGGTCGGTTCATTCTTAATTCACAAACCCCATTTGTTATCGACACTATAATTTCCATACTCTAAAGTTATTCTATCGCTAAGATACTTAGAATGTAGAAAAGAGTAATTTTAATCCATTCGAATTTTGAATTATCACACTTTTTTGAGCCTTATTAAAAATATAGCCTGGATCTTGTTCCGAATTGCGCTTTACAATTTGATTGGAATTGCTTTAGCAGGTTTTCTAGGAATCGTTTTTAACGCTCATAATTCAATTCATTGGAATGAAAACATATTTTCCTTTCCAGAATTGGTGATTTCGTTATTCCTC
>JBLHVW010000115.1:0-12692 GCA_047628775.1 Salibacteraceae bacterium
AATAATATATTACAATTTACGGACGGAGAATCAGATGGAGAATTTATTCCTCTAATTACCGCTGAAGAGGAAGAGAACATGAATAAACAGTCTTTCCCTGATGAATTGGCAATTTTACCTTTAAGAAATAATGTACTGTTTCCAGGAGTCGTAATTCCGATTACAGTAGGAAGAGATAAGTCAATTCGATTGATTAGGGATGCAAATGCAGGATCAAAAATTATTGGTGTTGTTTCTCAAAAGAATCAAGATGAAGAAGCACCTGAGTTTGCGGATCTTCACAGTGTAGGGACAGTTGCACAGATTATCAGAATGTTGAAAATGCCAGACGGCACTTCGACTGTGATTATTCAAGGCAAACGACGTTTTGAAATTCTTAATCCAACAGAAACAGAACCGTATATGAAGGCATCTGTGAAAATGTTGAAAGAGGAAAAAATTGATCCTGAGAATAAAGAATTGGATGTCGCTTTTAAATCGATTAAAGAATTGGCGCTTCAAATTATTCAAGAAAGCCCAAACATTCCATCGGAAGCTTCTTTCGCGATTGGAAACATCGATAGCCCCACATTTTTGATGAATTTCATTTCATCAAACATGAATGCTGACGTTTCTAAGAAACAGGATATGTTGCAAGAGTTGGACATGAGAAGTAGAGTGATGAAGGTTTTAGAACATTTGACTTTAGAATCTCAAATGCTTGAAATGCGAAATGAAATTCAATCGAAAGTTCGATTGGACATGGACAAGCAGCAACGTGATTACTTCTTACAACAGCAAATGCGTACCATTCAAGATGAATTGGGAGATAATCCTCAGGAGCAGGATGTTTCTGATATGCGCGCTCGTGGTGAGCAAAAGAAATGGACTGCCGTTGTAGAGAAATTGTTTTTCAAAGAGTTGGATAAGTTGGGTAGAATGAATCCTCAAGGGGCTGAGTATACGGTTCAAATGAATTATTTGGACTTGATGCTTGATTTGCCATGGGGTGAATATTCAAAGGACAGGCTTGATTTAAAACGCGCGGAAAAAATCTTGGAAAGAGATCATTATGGTCTTGAAAAAGTGAAGGAGAGAATTTTAGAATATTTGGCAGTTTTGAAGTTGAAGGGAAATATGAAATCTCCAATTCTGTGTTTTTATGGACCTCCAGGAGTTGGTAAAACATCTTTAGGGAAATCGATTGCTGAAGCTTTAGGAAGAAAATACATTCGTATGTCTTTGGGTGGTTTGCACGATGAGTCTGAGATTAGAGGACACAGAAAAACATACATCGGTGCAATGCCTGGTCGTGTGATGCAGAGCATTAAGAAAGCCGAAACAAGTAACCCTGTTTTTGTTTTGGATGAAGTAGATAAGTTAGGGAAGAGCAATCACGGTGATCCTTCTTCCGCTTTGTTGGAAGTTTTAGATCCAGAACAGAATTCTGAATTTTACGATAATTATATTGAAACTGAATACGACCTTTCGAAGGTGATGTTCATTGCAACAGCGAACAGTTTACAGACAATTCAAGGCCCACTTAGAGATCGTATGGAGATCATTGAGGTCAATGGGTATACGGTTGAAGAAAAGATAGAAATAGCGAAACGTCACTTGATTCCAAAGCAAATTAAAGAGCACGGAATTACTAAGAAAGACATTTCAATTGATAAAAAAGCGCTTGAAAAGTTGGTTGAAGAATATACCAATGAATCTGGTGTTCGTGGAATTGATAAGATGATCGCCAAAGTTGTTCGTAACAGAGCGCGTCAGATAGCAATGGAAGAAGAATTCACTGTTAAAGTTGGCATTAATGATCTGTTTGATATCCTTGGAGCGGGAAGAGGTAGAACAAAATACGACAACAATGATGTTGCTGGAGTTGTAACAGGCTTGGCTTGGACATCAGTTGGGGGCGATATTTTGTTCATTGAATCTTCAATCACTCAAGGAAAAGGAAAGCTTACATTGACAGGAAACCTTGGAGATGTAATGAAAGAATCTGCGGTTATTGCGATGGAATATTTGAAATCCCACAGCCATTTGATCGGTTTGGAACAAAAAGTATTTGACAAGCACAACATTCATGTTCACGTTCCAGAAGGAGCAACGCCAAAAGATGGGCCGAGCGCGGGAATCACAATGTTGACTTCGTTGGCTTCTGTTTTCACGCAACGAAAGGTGAAGAAGAATTTGGCGATGACAGGTGAAATTACATTAAGAGGCGACGTTTTGCCAGTAGGTGGAATTAAAGAAAAGATTCTTGCTGCGAAAAGAGCGAAGATTAAAGAGATTATCCTTTGCGATAAAAACAAGAAGGACATCGACGAAATCAAAGAAGAATACTTGAAAGGATTGACATTCCATTATGTTACAAAAATGGATGAAGTTCTAGAGATAGCACTAACAAAAACGAAGGTGAAGAACCCAATGTTTATTGATGTATAAGTATTGAAAATCCAGTATAAAAAAAACGGTCTCGGTTTAACTGAGATCGTTTTTTTTTAGGACGGGACAAGTCTAACAAGAAAGACGCCCCTTGGCTAAACCGAGGGGCGTCTTTTTTTTCGTTTAAAGGGCATCCCCCGTCGCTAAACTACTGTATACAACTTATGAAATATCATCTATAAAGAGTGAAACGAGCCATTCTAGTTTGTCCCCCGTTTCTTTCATGAGTACTTCATTATGTACACGTCCCTAAAATACACAAAAAAAAGCACGACTTGATTTTAAGTTTTTCTTTTCTTCATTGCTATTATTGCAATCATAACTCCAAGAACGAGACCAATAATTCCAAATACAATTCCAAAAAGTAATCCCGATCTTTCACTTTTCTTTTTGGGGATCTCTTTACTGCTTGGTTTTACATTCGATAACGAATCGACTTTAGCGGTCATGATTCTTAGTGAATCTCTTGTTTCAAATTCTTCTGCATCTACCACTTGAAGTTCTTCTTCAAGCTCGCCAATTCCATACAACATAAGGGAAGGGTCAATTTCACCACTTTCAATAAGGCGTATGAATTGGTGATTTAATTCAGTTATCCCAGACGCTCTTCGGCTTTTATTTAATGCGATAATTGCTTTTGAAATTTCTTGTTTCTTCGGCTTGGTTGAGGCAAATTCCAACACATAGGTATAAGCCATTATTGCATTCTCATATGTTCCATATTTAATATTGTATTCCGCCAAGGTTTGCAATAGATTAGCCATCACTTTATTTGGGGCAGGTGTAAAAGCCACCCTCGTTCGCAATTGGTATTCCAAATGATTGTCTATTGGGCGGCGGAATTTTTTCTGTGAATTTTTTTCATTCAATTCTTCAACTGTAACGATTCGGTGTGCATTCAGCCATCCTGGATTCGATTTCTCTTTGATTTTTGCTTCAAGAATTTTTATATGAATCCATTCACTTCCAAAGTGAGATTCGGAATTGATCGCGTATCCGTTTTTGATTAATTGCAAAGCTTTGTTCAATTGACCGTCCAATTCATATGCTGTTCCAAGGTTCGCCGAAATTGTATACTTATCCGGATACTTATCATACAAGGGCTTTAAAATCTGAAGTGCTTTTTTTACCTCTCCCAATTTCATGTAATACAGGGCAATATTGGATTGAATTTTAAAATCGGTCTTCGCATTAGGTTTGGCTTCTGCTATGGCCAATTTCTCCTTGATATATTCGGTATCGAAAGTTCTATGTTTTTTAGACATATAGAAAAAATTGGTGAATATCATGCCACCGTTTAGGTTGTGTCCGTATTCATTCCCGCAGGAATAAGAAAGACTTGTAGTGAGTAGGAAGGCAAAGAGTAATATGTTTTTCATGGAGTTAGTTTTGCGTGTAATGCGCTGACTTTTAAAAAGTAACACATGCCGCAAAAAAAAAGCCCATTCCGATTTACCGAAATGAGCTCATACTTAGTCTTTAAATTTTACCGGAGGATCAAAAAATCTAATGATCGGTCTTATTCCTCCTCACTTTTCCACTTCTCATCTTTTCCTTTGATGTAAGGAACACCGACCGCTTCAAGTTTTGATTCTAATCCTGAAAGTTGAACAACAGCCGCGTTCAAATTAACTCTGAACTCAGCGTAATCTTCCAACGCGATTTCTTTGTTCAATTTCTGTGTAGCTGTAATGCCAGTCGTGTTGGAGTACAATTGGTAATATACCGTCCATAATCTGTCTGAAATACTTGGTATATCCTCAACTTGATGCTTTGCCTTAAGCTTGTCACCGTTCATTATTAAATCACACAGAAGCAATAAGTTTTTGATTTTTTCAACATCCTTAAGAAGGTTTAAATCAGCGCCGGGATAGTTGCGAACTGCATTTTCAACGAGTTTTAATTTTTCACCTGTTTCATTCATTAAGTTTTCAGCTCCCGAGACACTACGTCTTACTTCGGCCATTTCTTTTCGGAACGCTTTCAACTCTTCATTGTTTGGCGCAAGTAAGGTTTGGTTGTTCAATCCAACCACATTGAATTTTGTGTTTGCGATTACTTCCTTAAGAATACCGTCTTTTTCTGAGAAAATCTCAACCGAATATTCACCAGGAATAACTAAGAATCCGTAACTCTTTGCTTCGCCAAAGTTTTTAACTCCAACTTGGTTCGTTGACGTTGTTCTTAAGTTCCATGTAACACGACTTAATCCTTTTGATGGAGAAGATGAAATTCTTTTTATTTCAATGCCCTCTGAATCTTTAATGACCCAGATCAGTTTTAATTTACCCTCCATTTCTTCTTCTCTCAATTCGTCAAATGATGGGTAGGGAACAGCTTCTTTTTCCTTTTCAAGTTTGTTCGCTTCTTTTTGCCTTACCGACTTAAGTGATTCATCTCCACTTTTAAGGTACAATGAGAATGTTGCTCCGAATTTTGGGTTGTCCGCACGGTACATTGAAGCGCCTTGGGATGAATTTTCTCTGCCTCCAATTGGACTTGCATACACAAACAAGTCAGCGTCTTTGATAGGGAAGAGGTGTGCGCCTTTTGCAAGGACATCCTCAGACAATGTTCTCAATGGCGAGTAATCATCCATTACGTAGAAACCTCTGCCGAATGTTGCAATTACGATATCGTTTTCTCTTTTTTGAAGTTCGATATCATAAACGGCGATTGTTGGAAGTCCATTTAGCTTCGTCCATTTTAATCCACCATCATTTGAAAAGTAACAACCGAACTCAGTTCCAGCAAAAAGAAGTTTGGGATCAACGTGATCTTGTCTAAAGGCAAACACAGAGCCTCTTTCTGGAAGGTTCCCAGCAATAGACGTCCAAGACTTGCCTTGATTTGTACTTTTCATTAAGTACGGTTTAAAGTCACCTGATCTGTGGTTATTGAAAACCGCGAACACTGTATTTTCATCGTACAAACTCGCAACGATCATGTTCACTCTTGTGTTTTCAGGTACTCCCGAAAAAGTCTTAACGCTGGACCAAGTTCCACCGGCATCTTTTGAAGTCTGAATCAATCCATCGTCTGTTCCTGCATATAACAATCCTTGTTTTAAAGGAGATTCATCAAAGGCTACAATGTTTCCGTAGATCGTCGTTGACATATTTTTCATCACTGCATCAATCGACCAAACTTGATCCATCACTTGAAGTTTGTTTCTGTCAATTTGTTGCGATAAATCAGGAGATACCGTTTGCCAGTCATCCCCTCGGTTTGTGCTCTTAAATACTTTGTTGGCACAGAAATACAATGTTTTATTGTCATGAGGCGAGATCAATAATGGCGAATCCCAATTCCAACGGTACCCTAACTCATCTCTACCTGGCATCGGCTTGATTGAAACACGTTCTCCAGAAACTTTATCAAATCGAATCAATCCTCCGTATTGAGATTGCGCATAAGCAATGTTCGGATCTGTTGGGTCAATTGCCGATTCGAATCCATCGCCTCCGTTGGTTACGAACCAATCAGAGTTTACGATTCCAGTATTGTTCAATGTTCCAGAAGGTCCGCCCAACGACCAGTTGTCTTGCGTTCCACCGTAAATGTTGTAAAATGGCACGTCGTTATCCGTTGCTACTTTATAGAATTGCGTCACAGGAAGGTTATTGAAATAGTTCCAATCTTTTGCATGGTTGTAGGTTTCATAGATTCCTCCGTCGCAACCAACGATCCAGTGGTTTTCATCTTTAGGATCAATCCATATACAATGGTTGTCGACATGCTTGTATTTTTCTCCAGTTCGAATGAAGTTCTTTCCTCCATCGATTGTATGATGCAAACGCGTGCTCATTGAAAACACTTTGTCTTTATCTGTTAAGTCACAGATGATTTCTTGGTAATAGTTTCCACTTGTTTTATAGCTGGACATCTTAGACCATGATTCCCCCTTGTTTGTCGATCTAAAAAATCCACCCTTTTCATTTCTTGCTTCAATAATTGCGTAAATGTAATTTTCATCAACGGGAGATACTGCGATTCCGATTCGTCCCATGTTTCCTTCAGGAAGGCCAGAATTAATTGCTTTCCAAGTTATTCCACCGTCTGTCGATTTGTGAAGTCCCGATTCTGGCCCACCACCGATATACGTCCATTCTCTTCGTCTTCTTTGATGTGCAGAAGCGTATAGGATATCTGGATTTGTTGGGTCAATAGCAATTTCAGCAATTCCGGTGTGTTCAGAAATAACTAAAGTTAGTTTCCATGTCGTTCCTCCGTCCGTTGTTTTGTATACACCACGCTCCCCGCCTTTACTCCATAAAGGTCCGTAGGCAGCCACCCAAACAATATTCTCATTTGTCGGGTGAACAATAATCTTCCCAATGTGTTCGGAAGCTTTAAGTCCCATGTTTTTGAATGATTTTCCACCATCGAGTGATTTGTAAACTCCATCTCCGTATGCAACTGCGCGTTGGTTGTTGTTTTCTCCAGTTCCAACCCAAACCGTATTGGAGTTTGTTGGAGCAATCGTTACACATCCAATGGAGTAGGAGCCGTAGCTGTCGAAAATAGGAGCGAAAGTTGTTCCGTGATTGGTTGTTTTCCATACACCGCCAGAAGCCGCTGCCACGTACCATATACTATTGTTGTCTGGATCAACAGCGATATCGGCAATTCTACCAGAGGTTAATGCCGGTCCGACGGATCTGAATTTAAGCCCAGAAACCGTTGACGAGGAGATGCCGGATTCTGATTTTTCGTCCTTATCAGGTTTTTGTGATAAGGCAGCTAAGCTTAATGAAACCGCTAATATTGTGAGAAGAGTACTTTTCATGTTTTCATAGTTTGAGGCCAGAAGGTAATTAAACTTTTAAACCTTTTGTTAAACAACATATATGGATCACTGAAAATAATGGATAAACGGTTGTCAATTGCTGTAACCTTTCGGCCGTTTTCACGATATAATTAATTGGGTACGGAATTTGTTTTGACCCAGCAAAAGGTTTAAAAAGTTCATTATGGTTAAATATTATATCTCTCTACTTTCTGTTATATTAGGATTGTCATCGTTTGCGCAAGAAGAATCGGAACCGTGTCAGCCTCCAGGAAAGAAAGTTTTGAAATTAATTAATGCCGGGGCCGAAGCTGAAGACTCTAGAACTGCCGTTTCAAAATTCAGCGAAGCCATCGAGTTGGATGAAGATAATGCTACGGTTTATTATGAATATGCAATGTATGCGTATTTCAAGGCAGAAGAAGAGTATGGCAAAAGCCCGAATCCTGCTTTAGGAGATAAAATGTTGCTAAAGGCCGAATCGATGTTCTTGACTGCTTATGATTTGTGCAGCGATTACCACTCGAACATTTTTTATTATTTAGGCATAATCAAGTACAACCAAGAGAATTTTGAGGAAGCGATTAATTATTGGAAACAATTTCAAGAATACAAGCACGAGAGCATAGAAAAGTTTTCAGACGACCACACAAAGCGCTTGGCAAATGTGAAGAAAGTAATTGGTGAGTTGGAATATGAAAATAAAGTAAAGACGGAAGAAGTGCCTTTCGAGCCGAGGATTGTTAAGAATGTCAGTACAGGAACGGATGAATATTTCCCAATGATCTCGCCAGATAATGAGTTGATCTATTATACAAGAAAGGCTGATATGAGAGATTTGGGAGCTATGCAATCTGACATGAGAGAGATGTTTACTTCGTCCAAGCGACCTAATATGAAGTCTGAATTTGACGGAGGTGATTTTTTACCTAGTCCATTTAATAAAAGTGATATCAGTAGTTACGGCGCGTCGACCTTATCTGTTGATAATAAAGAACTAATTATTTGTGCATGTAAAGATGAGATGGTTGGAACACAGCCGTATAGAAATTGTGATTTATACAGCTCTGTTTACACTATGGGCGGGCGCGATGGAAAAACAATTATTTGGTCAGAATTAGTGAATCTGGGCGATAAGATTAATTCGGCTGATGGTTGGGAGGGCCAGCCTTCGTTATCAGCAGACGGGAAAACCTTGTACTATACAGCGAACACGCCCACAACTGAGGACAATGACATCTTTATTGTCAAACGAGAAGAAGATGGAACTTGGGGGTTTCCAAGACCGTTTTACGAAATTAATACGGCAGGAAAAGACAAGAGTCCTTTCTTGCACCAAGATAGTGAGACATTGTATTTTGTTTCACAGTGCAGTAAAGACCGTCCTGGATTAGGCGGGTTGGATATCTTCTATATTCGACAAGATGAAAAAGGGGGGTGGTCAGAACCGAAGAACATTGGGTACCCAATTAATACAGCAGAAGATGAATTGGGATTATTCGTTTCAATTGATGGTCAAGTGGCGTATTATTCATCACGTAAAGGCGGTCGATGGAATATTTATTCTTTCGAATTGTATGAAGAAGCGCGACCGCAATCCGTTGCGCTGTTAAAAGGAGATTTAACGGATGAAAACGGAGATCCAGTTGAGAACGCTGTTATTGAAATCACGTATGAAGGAAGCGATGAAGTTACTTCAGTTAAGGTGAATGGAAACGATGGGAAATACGCTGCCATTGTGAAGACCAATAAAAAGCAAGACGTTATGGTGACCGTTAAAAAGGAAGGCCACGCGTTTGATTCAAAATTGATTGCCAAAGAAGAATTCAAAGAGGACAACGTTACTATTCGTGGAAACGATTTAGCGGTTAAGAAACTTGAAGTTGGTTCGGCGTATACAATTAATGATATCCTCTACCAAACGAACTCTGCTGACCTAAACACCAAAGCCAAATTTATTTTAAGAGGGTTTGCCCGTTTTTTAGATGAAAACCCTACCATTAAGATTTCTATTAATGGTCACACCGATGACGTTGGTAACGACGGAAAGAACTTAACCTTATCTGAGAATAGAGCGGAAGGGGTAAAAGATTATTTGGCGTCACTCGGAATCGATAAAGGAAGATTGTCCTCGAAAGGTTTGGGTGAAACGGATCCTAAAGTTGATAACGATTCAGAGACGAATAGAGCATTGAATCGTAGAACTGATTTTGTTATTGTTGGGCTATAAAGAGAATTCCGAATTGGTGATTATGAATTGAGTGAAGATGGGGTTCGGTATCAAAATTCCTTGTTTCCATAACCTATAACCTATAACCTATAACCCATAACTATCAATTAAACTCCTGTTTCGAGAAATTTAAATCCACAGGCCCTTTGATTCCAGGTATTCCACCTCTATCACTGTATTGCCAGTGAATGATTCTATCGTCCGTCATGCGTTCGCTTCGATGGCTGTAATTCGCAATCCAAAATTGATAGTTCTTGAAATGGTTTTTGAATTTCGTATTGTAGAAGTGATACGAAGTGTAAATGACCGGCCGCTTTCCCGTTTTCTTTTCGATGAATTCCAGCCAAACCTTCATTCCGCTGATCAATTTTTTATCTGAGACACTTTCCGTTTCCACATCCAGTACAGGAGGTAATTCGTTTCCTCTTGGCGTATAATTGCTCAGGAAGTGCTTTGCTTGTGTTTCTGCATCCAACTTTGGCCTGAAGAAATGGTAGACACCAAATGCCTTGTTGTTCTCACGTAATATGTTTCTATTTAATGTGTATTTCGGATCAACGTGAGAAACGCCTTCGGTGGCTTTGCAGTACACAAATGAAATCTTGGTGTTGACTTGATCGAAAAATGTGGACCAATCAATATCGCCTTGGTATCTTGAAACATCAATTCCATGGCTTTTAAAACTCGAAGGGAGTTCACGTATTCCAATAAGCTCAGAAGAAGTTGAATTACTGTTCTTGTTATATACTGCATATCCAATTACCAAAGCAAGTACTGCCATTAGGCCGAACGTAAAAGTTCGATTTCGATTGCGTTTTTTGAATTGCGACACGTGTAAAAATAAAAAAGCCTTTTATCAATCCGAGTATTTCGGTGATAAAAGGCCTTTAAATGTATTTTGAAGGAAACTCCTAGTTCATTCTCTTCTCCTTGATACGAGCAGATTTACCTGTTCTTTCTCTGAAGTAGAAGATACGTGCTCTACGAACGCTACCTTTCTTAATTATTTTGATACTCTCAATGAATGGAGAATGTACTGGGAAGATACGCTCAACACCAATATTTCCAGACATTTTTCTAACTGTAAACGACTCAGTTCTTCCTGAACCTTTACGTTGAAGGACAACACCTCGAAACTGCTGAACACGTTCCTTAGCACCCTCTTTAATCTTATATGAAACATCAACTGTATCACCGCTACCGAAATCCGGAAGTGTGTTCATTTCAATCAGTTCACTTTCAAGTTGTTTTATAAAATCCATCTCTGTTAATTTCTTTATCTATACCCTAATTGGGGGTGCAATATTACGAATAAATTCCGATACAACCATTTGCACGAATGTTTTTTTTACAAATTTATGAATAGATCTTGGATATTGGATCGCTTTGCTTTTGGATATTAGTTGGATTTGTGTTTAGAAATTACTCTTGATTCAAATTTTAAATAATGGTGACAAGTTATTAGTGAATCAATTGAAGATTTTACTTAACTTAAAATAGAACCTAATTTATTTACAATGCATCAATTCAAAAACCTTGATTTTTGGAAAAGAAGTAGAGTCTTTTGTTCTTTAATTTATCAAGCGACGAAAGATTATCCCAAAGAAGAGCAGTTCGGCCTCACTAATCAGTTAAGAAGGGCAGCTGTGTCTATTCCATCTAATATTGCAGAAGGGGTAGCAAAAACTTCTAAGAAAGACTTTAATCGTTTTTTAGAAATATTTCTAGGCTCTGCTTGATCGTCCAAAATCCAATATCCAGCGTCCAATATTCATCATCTAATTATATCAACACACTCAACTTTCCCCCCTTTTGTGTAATTTCGGTCAAAAAACGAGAAGATTATGTCAGTTCATAAGGATGTAAAGAAGGTTACCACCCATGTGCTTCAGGAGATGAAGAACGCAGGAGAGAAGATTACTATGTTAACAGGGTATGATTTTTCAATGGCGCGTATTATTGATAATGCTGGAATTGATGTAATCCTTGTCGGTGATTCAGCGTCAAACGTAATGGCGGGGCATGAAACAACGCTTCCAATTACCTTGAATGAAATGATTTACCACGCTTCTTCTGTTGTTAGAGGAGTCGACAGGGCGCTTGTCGTTGTTGATTTACCGTTTGGATCGTACCAAGGAAACTCGAAAGAGGCCTTGTCAAGTGCTATTCGGATTATGAAAGAATCGGGTGCACATTCTGTAAAAATGGAAGGTGGACAAGAAATTCTTGAATCAATCACGCGTATTCTTACGGCAGGAATTCCAGTTATGGGGCACTTGGGATTAACGCCTCAGTCCATTTATAAGTTTGGAACGTACGTTGTAAGAGCGAAGGAAAAAGACGAAGCGGCTCTCTTGATTGAAGACGCAAAAGCGCTAGAAGCAGCAGGTTGTTTTGCGATTGTTTTGGAGAAAATTCCAGCTGATTTAGCAGCAAAAGTTGCCAAAGAAATAACGATTCCTATTATTGGAATTGGCGCTGGTGGTGGAGTTGATGGACAAGTTTTAGTTGTTCACGACATGCTAGGAATCAATAATGAATTCAATCCACGGTTCTTGCGTAAATACAATAACTTGTACGAGCAAATGACGGGGTCTTTCAAAGAATATATCAATGATGTTCGAAGTGGAGATTTTCCGAATGAGGAGGAACAATATTAAATTCGATTGCTCGATTTTTCGACAGTTCGATTTTTCGATCGATTGTTTGAAAACTGATTTTTTTATTTGCGCATTGATTGAGGTTATATTTTTTCTTAAATTAAATAAGAAAGATACGAATGCACAGATACAAGGACCTACAATTTTGGAAAAAGAGCAGGCAGTTTTCAATTGATATTTACAAGCTTACCCAAGGTTTTCCTAAAAGTGAAATTTACGGAATTACGAGCCAAATGAGACGAAGTTCTATTTCAATACCATCTAATATTGCTGAAGGATCTTTTCGACCTTCTAATAAAGATTTTTCAAGGTTTCTAGACATCGCTACTGGATCAGCTTATGAGTTAGATACTCAATTGTCAATTGCCCACGAATTAAATTATGTCGATATTGAAAGCTTCGAAATATTAAACTCTCAATTAACTTCAATAGTGCAGATGATGTCAAAGTTTAAAACCCGACTGAAATGAACGAAGCAAATCGAACAAACGAACCATCGAAAAATCGAACCATCGTTCTTCAACAAATGATGCTAAAGTTTAAAACCCAATTAAAATGAACGAAGCAGATCGAACAATCGAAC
>JBLHVW010000116.1:0-12690 GCA_047628775.1 Salibacteraceae bacterium
ACAGTAGTTCCAGGCCCTACGCTTGTTCCTGGTAATGGTGATTGAGTAACGGCTGGTGAGGCAGTACAATTATCTGCCGCTGTCGCTGAACTTGTATAATCTGGAATAGTGAAGATACAAGCACCATTTACAACTCCAATTTGATTTGCTGGACATGTAATTGTTGGCGGAGTAATATCTTGAACAGTTACTGTGATAGATCCACAAGGAATTGATGATTCATCTACACATCCTGCTCCATCTTCTCCTCTAATATAGTATGTTGTTGTTACTGCTGGAGAAACAACTAACGAAGTTCCAGCTTGAGGCGCACCTAATTGACCTACACCACAAGATGAAGTATAAATATGCCAATTTGTTGCATCATTCAAAGCAGCTCCTGCCCAATCTAAAGTTGTACTTGATCCAGGACAAATAGTTGTAGAACCAGCTGTTATTGTTGGTACTGTTGGGTCTGTACAAGTAGCAGGACAAGAAACCAACGTGATCGTAATTGTACTGTTCGTTGCAGGTGTTATACACCCAGATTGATTCACTTGGAATTCAAAGTTTCCACTAGAAGGAGCTATCCAGTTAAAAGAAGCATCGTCTCCACATCCTCCACTGGCACCATAACCAACGGAAGGCCCACCGCCATCGGCGAAAATAGTCATTTCTGAAGCATATGGAGTTCCACATGTCTCAACAAGGAATGTACAACCCGCAGTAATATTATTTACTTGAGAATGTTCCCCTCCCCATGTTGTTGTACACAAAGTATTTGGTGATCCAACTGTAAAGGTTGTGGCGTCTAAATCCGCACAAAAATCCGCACCTCCTCCATAGGGACATTGCGCATCTGCATTAAAGATTATTGTTGCAGTAGCAACTAAAAAGAGTAATAGTTTTTTCATAAAAAAAATTAGTTAGATAACAATAATCGAAAATCGATACCGTGTATGGTTCTTTAGTGATTTACGAAATTAAGGAATATAAAATATCAAAGCAAATTATACTTACGATTTACACCTATTCAATATTTTACATATCAACTGTTCTATTTCAAATAATTGATGACCTTATAAAATTTGATTTATTACTTTTGACAACTGATCAATTAGTATTCAATCAACTCAATCACAATGAGTAAAAATCACAAGTCACTAATCAACTCCAAGACATTTATATACGGACTTTTTTTGCTTTCAGCTTTATTGCTTCAGTCTTGCTTTGGACATGAAAATAATGAAGCACAGAAAAGCTCACCAAAAGTGACGGCTGAATATTTGCACGCTGCCAACATTGCTCTAGAACAGGATATTGTTCATGACTTCTTCTCACCTCCTGTAGCAGGCAGAATCTATCTTTATCCAAATCTTATTGCTTATGAAATTATCAGTCAAAACAATCCTGATTTCAATTCATTAACAACTATTATAGATGGTTTTCCAACAATCCCGAAATATAAAGGGAAATCAATGTTGGAATTGGCCGCATTGTACAGCTTTCTATTGGTTTCGAGAGAAATGCTCTACACTGTTAAACACGTGGATGCAGAGATAGCCAAATTGGACAATAAATTTAAAAGCGTTAATGAATTAAAGGAGATTAAAGCGTACAGCGATAAGGTTTCTAAATTAATGATTAAATGGCTAAATCAAGATAATTATAATGAAACTCGAAACATGGGCGAGTATCAATTACTAAAGCAAGAAGGATCATGGATTCCAACTCCGCCTGACTATATGGATGCACTTGAACCACACTGGGACAAGATTAGATCAATAACTTTAGAATCTGCCTCACAATTCTCTCCTCCACCACCGACAAAATACGACATGACAAAAGGCAGTCAATTTCACATGGAATTAATGGAAGTTTATGATGCGGTTAATAATCGAAATGATACAACTGAGGCAATCGCGAAATTTTGGGATTGTAATCCAATTATTTTAAGACATGAGGGGCATATTACTTATGCCGAAAAGAAGTTAACACCTGGTGGACACTGGATGAATATTTGCCGCATGGCCGCAATAAATGAAAATTTCGATTTTATTTCAACTGCGCATGTGAACGCAACAATGTGCATTGGAATGTTTGATGCTTTCATTAGTTGTTGGGAAGGGAAATACACAACAAATTATATTCGTCCAGTGACCGTTATTCAAAACAATATTGACCCAAGTTGGACACCTATATTAATTACGCCAAACTTCCCAGAATACACTAGCGGACATAGCGTAATATCTAGGTCTGTAGCAACAATACTCACCTACAATTTCGGGGAGAATTATGCATTTACAGACTCAACTGAAGTGCCTTATGGAATGCCCCCAAGAAGTTTCTCTTCTTTCATTGATGCCTCTGACGAAGCAGCTGTAAGTAGGTTTTATGCTGGGATTCATTACAAACCAGCAATTTATGATGGTGTTAATCAAGGAACACAAGTAGGACAACATGTACTTTCAAAAATCAAAAGCTTGAAAAAATGAAAATTACTACACTATATATAATATTTATTGGAATATTCCTTGGGAGTTGCACATCTGAGAAAGAAGAATTGGTAAAAAGTACGGGCAATAATAAAACGAGTGAAACGAAACTCTTCACTCTACTTTCAAAAGAAGAAAGTGGGTTTTATTTTAAAAATGAAGTGAATCAATCTGAAGAGTTTAATGTGATTTCTTACGAATACTTTTACAACGGTGGAGGTGTCGGAATAGGAGACGTGAACAATGACGGTTTGCCCGATATATTTCTAACTGGGAACACCTTTGGTGGTCGACTGTATCTGAATAAAGGAGGGCTTAAATTCGAACAGATTTCTGAATCGGCCAACATATTCAAACCTGGATTCACAACTGACGTTTCATTCGTTGATATAAATAATGACGGATTTCAAGATATTTACCTTTGTCGATCGCTAGCAGGAGAAGCTGAAAACAGAGCTAACGTTCTTTATATTAACAACAAAGACAATACATTTACTGATCAAGCGGAAGAGTATGGAGTCGCCGATTCTGGATTTTCGAATCAATCCGTTTTCTTTGATTATGATAACGATGGTGATTTAGATCTGTATGTCATGAATCACAGAGCAGACTTTGATAATGCCCTTACTATTTACGACACAAAACAAGAAAAAGGAAATTATGGACCTGATAGTCAATTCTGGAAAGATGAATACTCAGACAAACTATATAGAAACAACGGGGACAAGACATTTACGGATGTAAGTGTATCGGCAGGAATAAGAAATAATGATTTCAGTTTAAGTGCAGTGCCGGCCGATTTAAATAACGATGGATTGACTGATCTCTACATCGCTAACGATTTCTCTTCAAAAGATCATGCATATATAAATCAAGGCAACGGCAAGTTTATTGATGATTTGGAGGATCGGTTTGGTCATATCCCATTAAATTCGATGGGGGTTGATATTGCCGACTACAACAATGATGGGTATCCAGATATAGTAAATTTGGATATGACCCCAGAAGGTAATTATAGACAAAAACAATTGAAAGGGGCCAACCCTTATGATAAACATCACATGGCTGTCGATTTTGGATTCCATCACCAAATCGCTCGGAATATGCTTCAATTAAACAATGGAGACGGGACGTTTAGTGAAGTTGGACAATTGACGAACATGGCGTACACGGATTGGAGTTGGGGAAGCCTATTTGCTGATTTTAACAACGATGGCTGGCAAGATTTATATATCGCGAACGGACATTACAAGGACATTACTGATTTGGATTATTTAAAATATCGTTCAATGGAAGCTGTAGAAGCTGCTGGCGGAAACGATCATGTTAAAGCGATGGAGCTTATCAATTTAATGACGAGCACGAAAATCAGCAATTACATGTACATGAACAATGGAAATCTTGGCTTCGATGACAAATCAAATGAATGGGGCTTGGATCAACCGTCTCACTCAAACGGTACAGCTTATGCAGACCTTGATCTTGATGGCGATCTTGATTTAATAGTAAACAACTTTAATCAAGACGCATTTCTTTACCGAAACAATTCACGTGAATTGAATAAAGACAACTACCTATCTGTTATTCTAAAAGGAGGCGAAGGAAACCCTCAAGGGTTTGGAGCTAAAGTGAAAATATCAACAAACTCGGGCAATCAATATCGCGAATGTACTCCGTATAGAGGTTTTCTTTCTTCTGTTGATCCTACATTACATTTTGGATTAGGAAAGACAGCAACCATTAGTGAATTGCAAGTCATTTGGCCAAATGGTAAAATGCAAACATTAAAAAATATCAGTGCTAACCAGAGGCTCGTGATTTCGATTTCAGATGCTAATGAAAACCATCAATATTCACGAGAAAACAACAATACATTATTAACCAAATCTAATGGTCATTATAACTCTGTCCATGTTGAAAACGAATTCATCGATTTCAAAAAAGAACCGTTATTAGAACACATGATGTCGAACAAAGGCCCCGTAATCACAAAAGGCGATGTGAACGGTGATGGACTTCTAGACATATACCTTGGTGGTAGCGCAGGATATCCGGGTAAATTATTGATTCAAAAGACGAACGAAAGTTTTGTGGAGAAACAAAATTCCACTTTCGATTCTGACAAAGCTTTTGAAGATGGTGGGTGTAGCTTTTTCGATGCCAATGGAGACGACTACCTTGACCTCTATGTTTCAAGTGGAAGTAATGAATTTAAAAATGGAGAACAATACCAAGATCGATTATACATAAATGATGGTAAGGGTAATTTTAGTAGAAGTGAAAACGGATTACCAAAAATTGAAAACTCCACTTCTTGTGTTGTGCCATTTGACTATGATAAAGATGGAGATGACGATCTTTTTATAGGTGGATTTGTAACTGAAAATGCATACCCTACTTCTGGTAAAAGTTGGCTATTGAAAAATGACAATGGAATTTTTAGTGATCAATCTTCATTTTTACCAAACAACGGAGAAATAGGTATAATAAACGATTGTGTTGCACTATCTTCGGATAGACTCGTTGTGGTAGGTGAATGGACAGACATATTAATCCTTAACCAAAAGAAATCCGGTCATTTTCAAATGGAATCTGGAAACGGGCTAGAAAACACTGGTGGTTGGTGGAATTGTATAGAATCTCATGACTTCGATGGTGATGGAGACCTTGATATGGTAATTGGTAATAGAGGACTAAATTCTATGTTTAATGCATCTGTGGAACATCCTGCAAGTATTTATTGGGGAGATTTCGACAACAATAATGATTTAGATGCTATTCCTTGTTATTACAATAAAACTGACAAATCGACTTTCCCAAAGCATGGCTTGGATCAAATGTTCATGCAGATGAAAGGAATCAGAAAGACATTTCAAACGTATGATGCTTATTCTAGGGCAACTCTGGATCAAATAATTATGGATCGATCAAATTTCTTAACTGCAGAAATATTCGAATCAGTTTATATTGAAAATTTAGGTGGTGGCAAAATGAAAGTTTCCGTTCTACCAATTCAAGCTCAATTTTCATATGTTCAAGGCATCCTTGTAAAAGATGTAAATAACGATGGCGAGAAAGACATTATCTTAGTTGGAAACAATTTTGGAGTGGACATGGAAGTAGGCAGAAGTGATGCGAGTCATGGTCTAGTACTCATAAATTCAAAAGGAAAATTTGAGGCTTTATCCATAAATGAAAGTGGATTCTCAACTAAAGGATACGACTCTCGACAAATTATCGATATTAATGATGATTTGATTGTTGTTACTAACAATGACGGGCCTATCCAGTTTTTCAAAATCAAATAAATAGTAGACAAAAAAAGAGGTCTTAGCTAAGCCAAGACCTCTTTTCAATAATTATTGAAGAATCTAAAATAATTAGCTTCTTGACGGGAAAATTCCAACCAATGCGATACACCAGTTTACTACTAAATAAGGTTGCATGTTATTTACAGACTGACCTCCTCCAGTATTTGAAGTCGTAACTTCTACGCCATCAGCAGCTCCGTTTGCAGAAGCAGTAGTATTGTATCCAGATAATGAAACTGGTTGACCTCCACTGTCTCTACCACTTAATCCAGCAGGATAGTTTCCAACAGGATCAGCAGAACTTGCTGAAGTATTTACTTTCAATTTACCAGTTCCAATGTGATTGTGAGCTGGCATTTGCGTAGTTTGTAATGTGTTATGCTCAACTCCAGAACGTTGCCCGATTGGACGAGTTGTAAGACCTGGTCCAGTTCCCATATGAAGTGCAGTACGACCTCTTAAATCTGGTAAAGCAAAAGTAGTTCTTCCATCTCCTCCATAAATTGTTCCTAAAAGAGAAAATAGAGCTGTGTTTTGTGCGATAGACATTAATTGTCCATCACATAGTGCCCAACCTCTTGGTGCGAAGTCAAATCCCCATGGTTGAATCTGCCCGATAAATGGTGTCATAATAAATTGTTTTTTTGGCTAGATCTCCTAACCGTGAATTGTTAATTAAGTTGCACATTATGTGCCCCCGCCCCTTTCAGAAATATCCTTGCAGATTTCCCTAAGGTTCGCCAAAGAGTAAAAAATTATCGTAATAGCGAAAACAAATTGCCAAAACTCAAAACTCAATTTCTTGGATTGTACTATTTGTACTTTGATATAGATGACTATCCGTTTTCAAAATCAATTAAATCGTAGTAAAAAAAGACGCCTTAGCTAGGCTAAGACATCTTTTTCTAATTATTGAATTTATTCTGTAAGAATTAGCTTCTTGAAGGGTAAACTCCATTCAATGCGATACACCAGTTTATTACTAAATAAGGTTGCATGTTATTTACAGGCTGACCTCCTCCAGTATTTGTAGTAGTAACTTCTACGCCATCAGCTGCTCCAACTCCAGTAGCAGCAGTATTGTATCCAGATAATGAAACAGGTTGACCTCCACTGTCTCTGCCACTTAATCCAGCAGGGTAGTTTCCTACAGGATCAGCAGAACTTGCTGAAGCATTTACTTTCAGTTTACCAGTTCCAGCATGGCTGTGAGCAGGCAATTGCGTAGTAATCAATGTATTAGATTCAAGTCCTGTGCGTTGTCCAATTGGACGACTTGTAAGACCTGGTCCAGTGCCCATATGAAGTGCAGTACGACCTCTTAAATCTGGCAAACCGAAAGTAGTTCTTCCATCTCCACCGTAATAAGTTCCTAAAAGTGAGAAAAGAGCTGTGTTCTGAGAAATAGGCAATAATTGTCCGTCACATTGTGCCCAACCTCTTGGTGCGAAGTTAAATCCGAATGGTTGGATTTGACCGATAAATGGATCCATAATAAAAAGTTTTTTTTGGCTAGGTAACTAACCATAAATAGTTAATTAGGCTGCACACTCTGCGCCGCCCCCTTTCAGAAATTTCCTTGCAGATTCTCTTAAGGCCGTCCAAAATAGCAAACAATTTTTAGTAACGCATAATAATATTTACTCATTTTCCAGCGCACATATACCTAAAAGATTGCGCACATTTACGCATATGCTTTTTTGTAAAAGATATTGAAACAGGCTGTTATAACCTGAATACAAATAAATTACTTGCAATTACTTGCAATTACTTCAGATAAGTCATTGATCGATTCATCATTGCTTCACTATACCCATTTATTTTTCGATTAGACGGCATCCATCCGAGAAGAAATCTTGTAAAATCAGACCATGCAATTGGAAAAAGTGATCGCCATTCTTTTTCTAATAAATCAAAATTGAGTTCCGTTATTTTATCAGTGAGAGCCAATTTCAAAGAAGCAAAATAAAAATCTAATAACTCCAATTCCCAATGATCACATTGTAATTCTGTAAGACAGCTTCCTAAAAAATAGGCTACATCTTTCATTCCACATCCTTCACCAACATACTGGAAGTCAACAGCAGAAACTTTAGTTGCGTCTTCAGAAAAACAAAAATTCGCAACTTTTGAATCTCCATGAACCAAAGTTTTGAAGAAGCATGAATTCAGCTTTTGATCAATTAAAGTAGCCTTATCTTTTAGTTCTGAAGAAGGCATTGATGCGTGTTCATCTTTACGTGTTGACAAGTGCCAATACGTTCCGTTTTTCCATAAATCGTCTGTTTTTTTATGCATGAATTCAGCGTGAAAACTTGCAAGCCACGATAAACAAACTTTAACTTCTTTTTTATTCAAATTATTTTTCCGAATTGGATAACCATTTGCATTTAAGTCCTCCAAAAGAAGTACTTGATTACCTTCATCAATTAGACAACCGTAAAATTTTGGGACTCTACAATTTTCCAAGCATTTTCCAGCATAATTTTCATACCAAGCATGTTCAACTTTATAGGAAATCAACTTTCGCTGTCTCGATACATCAGTATTCCAACCTCTCGGTTGATTGATTTCATTAGATAGAATAATATTTTTAATGACAATAGACTTATGAATAGGAGCTCCTTCCAATTTCACTCTTAAAACTTGCCCAAATCCGCTCCACACCTCTTGAACAACTTCACATTCAAGAACATCATTGGCTCCTGTTTGTTCTAAAATAAATGATTTTATATTGGATAACATTCAGCAAAGTTACGGAAACAAAAAAAGTCAAAAGAACTACAGCTATTTATTCAAACTAGCCGTAGTTAAAGAATTAGAAAAAGGAGAGTTGACTGCAAATGAAACAGTCTTGACTTGTCTCAGAAAATATAGCACCTCGATTGGGAGCATCAAACACCGACGAAAATACATACACCACTTGAACAATTGAAAAGCCCGTTTGTTCTATTGTTTCAAAAGTTTCCCTGATATTATAATTTTTCTTCTACCCAATCCCTTGCTATTACACCAAAGCCGTCATTTGACCATACAGTCATTTCTCCGGACTTACTTGTATAAACGAACGTTGGAAACGTAGCAATACCGACTCCTCCTGCCAATTTCACCATCGCCTTAAAATCCTTGGCTAATTTGACGTTCAATTCCCCATTTGATTCATCTTCATATTTCTTCAAGTCAGAAATCGAATCAGAGCAAACGATAAAGTTTATATCCTTCTTAGATTCAACTCTATTCTTTATAACCTTTAAATTAGCTATTGATTGAAGACAAAAAGGGCAACCTGGAATTGTAATTACACTTAATGTGCCTTTTTCCATTTCTTTATATACACTCCCCGCTTTTTCTACTCGAAAATTATTTGAAAAATCGCCTTCGTAGATTGGGTTGATCAAAAAGTAAACTGCTACAGGTATTAGTAACAAAACAAATGAGGTGTTTCTCATCCATCTTTTCTTTAATTTTCGACGCGTTAAAAACACTAATAAAATCCCCAGCACTAGCATTATTACAAAAGGTAACAATTTACTCAACGTCCAGGTAAGGCCTATATTTAGAAAAAAATTTTCCATAGTAAAAAAAGGGAGGACAAAATCCTCCCTAAATCATTTAAATTATAAATTACTGTTCAAAGTCTGCTTTCCTAGGAATTTAGACCTTGTCATTAATTCCGAAAAACAAACAAGAAATCGATTGCTTTTCTCATGATTTTAATTGAGTTGTGCCAACTGCTAGTTAGGCACACATGCTTTCAATGGAATAAGACCAGAAGCGTTATTACAAGCGTCTTCAGCATCCGAACCTTTGTGCATTTCAGTTGTTGTAGTTAATGTAGCGTCTGTACAAGCACAACTGTATTCCTTGTTACATGATGATAATGCAATTAAAGCAAATAAGGCAAATGCCGATCCAATTAAAACTTTTTTCATAATAGATTTTATTTAAGTATTTGTTTAAATTTAGAAATAATAATTGGCAATTTAAACGTAATATTACGTGGTTGTTGTTTTTTTTTTTAGGAATCAGAATGAACTAATATAAATGATAATGAACCTATCAGTATGAATAATGGCTCATTCGTGCTGTTTTTTCAACCCAACCTTTTGCAAAAGCACCGAATTGAAAATTGGACCAAACGCGCGAATATTTCCCTTTCTTTTTAAAAACAAATGCAGGAAACTCTCTATCCGCCAACTCAGACAGCGCTCTAGTATTTTTTGAGATTTTGACATTCATTTTCCCCTTCGATTTCTCCTCGTAAAACTTCAAATCATTCTTGTAGGCTGTGCATACAATTATATCCATTTCTTGCTCGGAACCAATACGTGTCCTCAATGAATTCATCTGTTCGATAGCTTCTTCACAGTATGGACAGCCTGGCAAAACAAGAATGGTAAGTCTTTCATCTTCCAGTTCATATAAACGGCTCGTTATTTTTTCAGTTCTATAATTATCTGTAAAATCACCTTGATAAATGGGGTTAAAGACCAAGTAAGTTAGAGTAGGTAATACAATTAAAACCAAGGATGATACACGCATCCATTTCTTTTTCAAAATCTTCAATACGATAAAATAGAGTCCAATACCTAGTATCAACATTAGCACAAAAGGTATAATTTTACTTGTTACCCAACCCAACCCAAAATTTAAAAAGAAATTTTCCATCCCTACAAAGTCATAAAATAAATTGGTATTTATAAATTCACTTCACTAATTTAACAAAAGCATAATAAAGCGAAGTGAATAATCCAATTCTATGAAAACCTTAAAAATCTTAGTTTGTATTTATCTCGGAGCCCTTTTAGTCAGCTGTGGAAGTATAAAACCTAAAGCTCCTGAAATTATCATCGAAAATGAGGCTGTTCCAAATCAACCTGTTTCGCTGATTAAAATTCCAATTAAAATTAGCCTTACTCCATATTTTGAACAGACGAACAAGGCAGTTCCTAAGCATTTCAGAGGAAGCGAGAAGCAATGCGATGGAGTTAGCTACCAATATAAATTTGAGCGTAAGCCAATTCAATTTAAGGGTGTTGGAGAGTCGATTCAATTTGACTGCTCCGGAAAATATTGGGTCAAACTTAATTATTGTTTGGAATGCACTTATCTAATTTCGGACCAAGGAAATTGCCTAATACCTCGTATTTATGCTTCTTGTGGCGTTGACGAGCCGATGCCTAAAATGCATGTGGCCTACAAAAGTAAAATTGGAATCACGAAGGACTATAAATTAAAGTCCGAAACGACTCTTACCAAGGTAAAAGCCTTATCTCCTTGTAAAATGACACTTTTCAATTTTAACACAACTTCAACTTTAGAAAAGGAAGTGAAAAAAGCCATGATTTCTGTTGAAAGAGACATTGACAAAGAAATCTCTTCAATAAATTTAAAACCTGAAATGGAAGCTACTTGGAACGCAATAAGTACTCCTGTGGATCTTGACGGTTATGGATTCATGTACATGAGAGCGTCAAGAATTTCAATTGGAGACATCAAATACCAAGGAGACACGGCTTATTTTGATGCTTACTTAAAAGCGTACCCAAAAATATTCTTGGATACAATTAGCTGCACACCTAAGCCATTGCCGAATTTGTCAAGCCATACTGAACAGGAAGGTTTTGATGTTCATATGGACATTTTGGCGGAGTACGATTCTCTTAGCTCCATTTTAACAAAAAATATCAATGGTACAAAATTAGATATTAAAGGCAAAGAGGTAATATTCGATTCCATTGAAGTGCATGGAGCTTCAGGAGCAAAGCTCACAATAAAAGTAAACTTCAGCGGAAGTAAAAATGGTACGCTTTATTTAACTGGAACTCCCATTTTTGATTCAGAAAAACAACACATTTCATTCCCTGATTTGGAGTTTGACATTAAGACAAGAAGTGTCCTTCTGAAATCTTCGAAATGGTTATTTGATAAAAAAGTCACGAATTTGATTCGCGAATCATCATCGATGGATTTGAAACCATACCTCGATGATTTAAGAGAATCCTTGGGATCAAGCTTAAACGGCGAAATAACAACAGGAGTTCATATGACCGGCGCTGTAAACGAAATCTTAATCGATTATATATTCCCACGTAGTCAATGTTTATTTATACGTATCAATTCCAAAGGAGCTCTAGGTATCAAAATGTAATCAAGTGTTCACCATGTGGGCAGCTACTTTTGGAAAGCATTCGCATAGCGCCGTTGCCAATTCCGGATCATCAATATTCTCATTGACAGCTATTTTCATGCAGCGTAGCCATTCCTCCATTGCAGAATTGTCAATTTCATGAGGAGCATGACGCATTCTCATTTTTGGGTGACCATGCGCAGCCGTATAATTTTGTGGCCCTCCCAAAAATTGAGTTAAGAATTGGTACTGTTTATTGCGAATGAGTGATTTATCTGTAATGAACAAATGTGCAATTGTAGAGTCGTTAAACACTATATCGTAGAATCTGTCTACAATAGCTCTCAATCGATTAGGCCCAATCTTTGTATAAAGTGTTTGCATAGCTCATAATTAAAGGTTTTAGTCAGTATTGATCTTCAACTGATTGTGCTATATTTGTACAACAACTAACTATGACAAAAGTAGTAATTCTTCTTATTACTCTGCTCGCGTCCTGTCCAATATTCGGACAACGCAAAGTGGGAAAAGACGCTGTAAACATGAACAGTTGTCAAGGCGCGATCAATATATTTGATGATGGTGACTTTGATTTGGAGTTTACTGGTCAAGGAGACAACTCAATCCAAAGCTATCCATCGCTAGAAGGAGTTGACGAAGAGAACTTTCTTTGGGTGTCATTTATAGCGCCATCAGCAGGAGACTTAACATTTACAGGAAGCGTTAAAACCGGATACCTTCAAATGGTTGTTTTTGAAGAGTTTTCAGGTGCTAT
>JBLHVW010000117.1:0-12609 GCA_047628775.1 Salibacteraceae bacterium
ATTGATGATAGAGCTAAACATGCGAATTCCGGTTTCTGTGATTGCATCCGGATAATCATAATCAGGATTGTGCAAAGAAGGAGTTGCTACACCTGCGCCCAAACCAAACATGGCTCCTTTATAGTGAAGTGTGAATAATCCAAAATCTTCACCCCATGGAAATGGATATTCTCGTTCTGTTACGCTTAGTTTATTATCCAAACCAGCATTTCTAATTAAATCAACTGCTTCTGGATGGTTGATGTTCGCATGAAAAACTTCAGTCCATGAAACTTCAAGTGATAGACCGTAATTTTTACACGTTTCTTCAATAAACACAACCATTTCTTCGCTGCGTTGTTTCATCAAATCTGTTGACCAACTTCTTATTGTGAAATGAACTTCACCATAACCTGCCGATATTCCGTAAGATTCATTATCCCCCAACAAACTGTAAACAGGAGTCATTAAGAAAAAGTTCTTTTCAGCAGGTTTATTGAAAGTAATCCGATTCGCATAAGCAAAAATTTCTGAAATAGCCATACTTGGATTAACGCCTTTATGAGGTTCAGCTGCATGAGCTGTTTTACCAGTCATTTTCAGAATAATGCTTTTAACATTTCCAGTAAATTCATTCTCTTTAACTACAATTTCATTGGTTTTGTAGCCCGGTAAGTTATGCAAGGCAAACACGTAATCGATTTTTTGCACTTTGAATTCAACATCGCTCATAACCGCTTGGGCTCCCATTCCGTTTTCCTCTGCAGGTTGAAATAGCAGAATTAGCTTTCCTTTCTCAATAGGACGTTCTGAAAACAATTGAGCCAAGCCTAATAAAATTGTAGTGTGCCCGTCATGTCCACATTTGTGCGAAACACCTTTAGTTGTAGATGCATAATCAAATGAATTTAATTCCATAATAGGAAGGGCATCAATATCTCCACGTATCATAACAGTTGGGCCAGTTTCATGGCTATTAAAAATGGCCAATACTCCTGTCTTCGCAATTAATTTAACACTGGCATCGCTTTCTTTATTTAAAAATTCAACAATCGTTTTTTGCGTCTCAAATTCTTGCTCCGAAACTTCTGGATGCGCATGAAGTCTTTTTCGAATACTTGTAAGGTTATTCAATTGTGCTGCGTTTAGCATGGAATCTATTTATGTGGTTTTTGATCCGTAATAATGAGTGAATCCACTAAGTTAGCATCATTATTTACCTTTTCAACCTCATTTCTAAATATGGATTATCAAAACCAAGTTTTTCGTAGAGTTGCTTAGCAGGGTTTTCAGTCTCAACATGCAGTGCAACATCTCCTTTGGCATATTGAATTGCTTTACAATTAGTTTTTTACCGAGTCCCTCGCCTCTATGATTTTTATGTGTCGCGATATGAACCAATATATTTTCAGGAATATAACCTCCCATGCTTGTTTGATTCATTACAACAGCTCCCATAAGTTTTTTATCATTCATGAGAACCATGGTGAAACCTCCGAAAGACACAAATTCTTTTATCGAATAATCTATGGCTTTCTGAATATCCTTTTTTGGGTCGCCATATTGTTCAAGATTACTGAATAAAAAATCAACTATTTATGGAAGACAATCACGTCCGTTTATCGTGAACAAATTATTTACTCTCCCTTTCCATTAATCTGCAAATAGTTGTTGCGAATTTTCATCAAATCACCTGTGCATTAATCAATCAGCGTAATTACTGAATCAATAATCACTGCCAGAAAGCGGCTTCGTAAGAAATTGAGTCTTAATAAAGAGGACGGTTTGTATTTTGCTTTGAAAGCTATTTGACCCTCTCTTTTTATCATGATGACTTTACAGCGTCCAATTCAAAACCTTCAATTCAAGAAGAATATCTTGTGCCGTATGGAAGTGTGGATTAAAGCCTTCGTGGAATGCACACGTCAAATGCAAAGAAGCTGCTGGCAAACAAACCATAAAATCACGCACTTATACCCTATCATTTGTCATAAGGGAAGTTGTATTTTAGGGCCAAACTAAAACCTATACCAACATGGCCAAAGGAACGTTATTGGGAAATGTGCAAAACGCACCCAGCGGATTGAAAGGATTCGACGCAGACACTGTAATAACTGCAGCTGTTGCCGCACAATTTAAAGCACAAGGTTATACTTTTTGTGTGCGCTACTTGTCAATTGAATCGCCACAATCGAATGACTTAACACCGGCAGAAGCCAACACTATTTTAGATTCGGGTTTGGCCTTGATGCCTGTTCAACACGTTCGCAGAGCAGGTTGGAGTCCAAGTGGAGCAATGGGAACAGCTGACGGTAAACATGCGGCAGAAAATGCGGCTACGGTCGGCTTTCCAGAAGGCGTATCTGTTTGGTGTGATTTGGAAGGCATTGAGCAAGGAACTTCTGCAGCCGACGTTATTGACTATTGCAACAATTGGTACAAGGACGTTTTTAGTCAAGGATATGTTCCCGGACTTTACGTTGGTGCGGGATGCATCTTGAACAGTACGCAATTGTACTTGAACTTGAAGTTTCAACATTACTGGAAATCAGAAAGTAACGTTCCAGATGTTAACAAGCGTGGCTTTCAATTGGTGCAACATTTTCATGGGCAACCGGTAAATGGCATTGGAATCGACATCGACATGACGCAAACAGACAATTTGGGTGGACAAGTAGCATGGCTCTTAAGGTAATTTGTCTTTTTGGCTGCAATTTATCTTAATGCTTCGCAATACACGGAATTTGGAATTCGTCTTGGATTGACGTTTGGGAAGTTGTAGTTTACTAATTGGAAATTGTTAATTTTGAATTATAAGTTAAACATTATTAAATGAGAACAATCTTTTTTATTGCCTCACTACTGCTTTTCAGTGCTAACACTCTGGCTCAAAAAAAGAGCCCGATCAAATACAATTCGAAGTCTGTAAAAATTCAATATTTCCATTTACCGGAACTCGAAAACAAAGAAAATCACGAACGTTACAGAATTCATATTTCTGCTGGAGATTTGAAATTGCGCTATACTACTCTTACTCCGATCAAACCATTGGCTGCTAATGTGGTTGTTTTTAGATCTGGGTTATTGCTCCCCAAAAAACCTTGTTCTGAAGATAATTGTGACCTTGACATCACTATTCATGCAGAATCTCAAGAAACAGGAGCAAGAAAAGCGGTCCACAAAGAAGAAAAAATAAAAAGGCCCGACGGATCAACAATTAAGCAGAAAAGGCATTCTTATGACTTCGAATACACCCAAACAATTCATATCATCGTAAAAGATAAAAGAGATAACGATAAGGAATTAAGAAATGAAAAAATAACCTTTTCTGGCACATACAATTGGCCGCGGGATTTTAACAATGGAAATGGTTCTACTACTATTTCTGCGCTAGAACGAGCTTATACTGTGTTTACTGCGAAGGAAAACTTCAAAGACATTCAGGCAAAAGCAATGTTAGAAGGCTGTTTGTCCGCAGATGGAGGTGAATATTTGGAAAGTTTAATCGTTCGTAATAAAGCGGTAACAAATGTTTGGACATGGGTTCCAAAAACCAAAGATACGCGCTTCGCCCCATTGGATTCGGCCTATTTTTATTTGAACGCTGGTTTAGACGCAATGAAAGAAAATAAAAAGAACAAGGTGTTCTTGAATGCACATGAAAAGACGGCTTACAATCACTTTGACAATGCCTTCCGAATCTTTTCTTCATTCGATCATGATTATGTGTTAGAATTGTTAGGAAATGAGGCTTGGACCAAAGAATTCATAAACTACAACCGCATCCCTTTAATTATGTCTGCGCTGTTTTCTTCGCATTATGAAGAAGCCGTAAATGTTGTAGAAGGCCATTCCGTTCACCGAAATAAGGAAGCGCAAGAAATTGAAGACAGCGATAAAGAACTTAAAAAAGCGGTTCTAGAAGTTAGTTCGGCGCTTAGCTCAACGGGATTGATCAATCAGCAAATTGAAGCGATGCTGCCTATTCTGGTGCGTGAAATTCGCTTTTACGATGAATTTAAGGTGAAATACGATTATTATAAGTGATTGTTGATTTTCAATACTGAAATTGCCCGAAAACAAGGTTCAGTTGGCTTTGAAAAGTATTGATTCCCTATTTTTTTTTCAGGTTTCTTATTCGATAAAATATCTTAACGCTTCGCAGTATTCTGAATTTGGGATTCGTCTTGGATTGACGTTTGGGAAGTTGTGATCTTAAATAGAAAGGTCGGTTTAAGTGCAATTTGTAGCTTTCACACACCTTGTTTCTTGCGTAAATTATAATTAATTTTGAGTATTTGAACCCAATCTACTTGGAGTACCACTATGAATTACAAAATTATAGCGAAAAAAGCAAAGGAAGGAATTGACCAATTGAATAGCGGTGTTTTTCCGAACAGTATTCTAGAGCCATTGAAAGACAAAAGGTTACGGGATGATCTTTCCAACAAGATATTTTACCCAAAAGGTTCGCCTACTGCCAACGAGTTAAGTCCTATAGAAAGAAAAGAAAGAGCTAAACGGTTAAAAGTTGAATTGGCATTCGTGCATAAAATGAGTGGCGTGGATTCTTTTCTAAAGATTTCATTTGTCCTGATTGCCATTGGAGTCGCAATGCTTTTGTTCGCAGCAATAAATAACAATGGAAATATGCTCTACGGTGTCATTTCAGTTCTTGAAGGAGTCGCTCTTTTCATCATTGGGTCAAAAAACACCTCTGTTATCAAAAACATAAATGTAATTGTTCTGATTGGCCTAGGAATCCTCGTCTTGGAATTTGCAATTCTTCAACTTCCGAATCCATTGTTAACAAACGTAGACCAAGATATTCTTGCTTCAAAACGAGGAGCTGCGGTTCAAACACTCAATTTAGCCTCGCCTTTCTTGTTTTTAGTAGCTAAACTTACGGTGTTACTTACTTTTGTCTTGATTCGGTCGAAAATTCAAAAATTCAATCAGGAAAAGGTGATTTTTGAGAAAGAGGTTGTGGTCAGGAGGTAAATTCAGAAAAAGAGCCTTTCTTAGAATTACAACTTCAAAAGCTATACAATCCTCAAGGTTTTCTGGATCACTTTTAGCCTTAAAATCTTTTTTATTATTCTAAATGGAGTTACAAACACCCCAACAAACATAGCTCCTAATAAAGCACCAATTAACACCTCAGCACTTCTGATTTCCAAGGAGTTATCGGAACGGGATACTATTGTTTGAAAGCCTCCAACCAATGCCATTCCAAAATAAAAGTAAATATAAATGCCACGGCCAAAAACAGAAGAGAGTGATGTCCCCATCATAAATCGTAAAACTAAATAACCTACGATTAACATGGATGCAAACTCAACAATTATAATTCTTCTTCCCCTTTTCAAAAGCACTTCATTGCAAGAGTCACATATCGGATCGACATATTTATCACTGCATTCTTTGCACAAACCTCTACTGCAAGATTGACATGTTGCAACACATACAACTTGAGAATGTTTTGAACAATTCATTTATTTCTTAACTTTTTTTCAATTCTCCTTCTTTTTTTCCACAGGAAAATATTCTTTTCCATCCAGTCCTACATAATACCCCAGCGCTCCGTTTCTTACCCAGACAAACATATCCGCTTTCTCTCTATTACTAGAGTCTTCTGCATCTAATTTTTCTTCAGAACTATAATCAATATACACATATTCAATATCATCTTGAAGATTAAAAACATAAGACATCTTACCATGATCTACAACACCATTCATCCGCACATAAATTGAATCTTCTCTTAAATTTAGCACACTAATTCCAAAACCAAAAGCTTCATTAACCGGATAAGCCATGGGGAGCTTAGACAATTTACTCTTCCCTTTAAAACTAAGATATGTAAATTGTCTTTCCCTCGCATTTGTTATCTCACTGAACCAAACATCTTTTTTGTCTAGGCTAGAATTATTAATTCTAAGGTTATTGTGAATAAAATTAAATTTCGAGGCTACTTTTCCATTGGTATCAATTATTCCGCATTTATTGAATCCTGGACTTATTGATTTATGAACGATAGCATAATATTTATTCTTTACCTTAAAAGCTTCAGAAATGGAAGTATACATATTCGAACACTTAATTACGACTCCATTTTCATCTATACTAAATCCTGAGAAATTTTGAACCGAATCAACGAATGTATAGCTAGGTGATTTAATCTTTGTCGGTCTTGGCGGTCCGAATTTAATTTCCTCCACTCCTATTTCTAACTTTTCATTAATTGTAAACTTGAAGTTACCTTTATAGTAGCCTGTTAAGGATGGTTTAGAAAGACGAATACCTGATAAATGTTTATTTGTATCAATTAATACTTGACCTCTAACTCGATCAAAAAGACCTGTTTTTTTGCCTATTTGAAAAGGCATTACATTTTTGAAATCGTCAGAAGTAAATCCTTTAAACAATTGATTCACCTCATCCGTCATAATTTCCCAACGAGGTCGATTATCATATTGAGCACTAACTTCCGAGTGAAAAAAGAATAAAAATGCAATTAGTATTATTTTCATGTTTTTTATTTTATCAAGTAACCAATCTAAACAATATCAATTCAAACTGGGTATAATTTCATTCATTTCATTTTCACCCATACCAACCAACATTTCTGTTAAACCTCTTAATTCCTTATAACTTTCTGGAATACAAGCCCTAAATACTGCTAATTTCTTTATCAATTTCAATTTGCCAAACACCAGATATTTTACAAATCCACTTACTCGGCTGACTTTCTCCAAGTCCAAACACAACGATGAAATCTTTATTACAGTTCTGACAAGAATCTTGAAAAAATAAAGTAGGTAAATTATAAACTAAAAACTCTCCAAAATGAGATGCCCAATGTGAGGCCGGCTGTGCGATACCACGAATAACTATCTCATCTTTAGATAGGTATACACTTCCGTAAATCTTAAAAAAAGGAAGCCTGTTTGGTATGGAGTAATCTCTATCGAATTAATATGAGAACAATTGGAACAAGTGAATGACTAATTCTGAATTATTGTACCTGTAAAATTTGAAAAATTACCACTTGGGGAGCTTTTTATAGTAATCTTAATATATCCTTGCTGCGCTAATTTATTCAAAGTTTTCGGGTATCCTGTTGTCGGATCTGTTGGTATTTTCCACATTGACTGCTTCCCTCCACCAGTTTGCCCAAACCAAGGAATGACATCTGCATTTTGAGCGGTAAACTGTAAATCCTGCAATACTTCTATCTCATTATCTATTGCAGTGTTTGCAGTTTTAAAAGTATTATACCCTTCCCAAATGTTAGAAAGATAAGGATGAGTCTAAACTATTCTAAACCTAATAGAATTTGTTCAGACACCTTATAAAGAAGTTGTTTATCCTCAATACCAACTGGAAGTTGAATTTTTAAAAGTGTTCCTGTCCAATTCGAATACTCAACATATATTTTAAGTCCATTAATCTGGAAGAACCCGATAGAATTCTCAGTATAACAATTGTCAAAATTTGATTTTTCAACCTTTAGATTTTCATTTATGAAACGAATTACGTTTCGAAACACGTCAAAACTATCACCGTCTTCATCGACTATAATTTTGAGATAATTATCATGATTGTATTCTTTGAAGTCCATCTATTTCGGGGTTTTATATAAAATATCTACTAAGCCTCTTCCCTTCATGGAAGATTCAATTATTGCCTCATATATTTTATCTGCTACTTTCGATCACATCAATCTCTTTCTGTATGAGCTTATACTCTTCTTCATTTCCAGTTTCAATATGCAAATTTGAATATAAATAGGGCAATAATTCTTTTGTTTGTCAAAAAACACTCTTGGCCAATGGCAAAGGGTTTGACCCTGCATTTGTTTTCATTGATTCAAAAAAGCCAACTCAGTTTTCAGCTATTGATGATTTGTCCTTAAATCTCGATGAAAAGAAAACCGTTGACATTGAATGGGCCGCGAAGAAATACGAAAAAGAATCCTTCGGCTATGATATCGAACATTCTGTTGACAAAATTACAGAAGGAACCTATCTAACAGAAAATCCATTTCTTCCTTTTACATCGGACTCAGAAATTAAGGGAACGAAGACGAAATACAGAGACTTGCCCGAACCTGGACATTTTCATTATTACAGAATTCACGGTCGAGACATGTTTGGGAATCAAGCATTAATTTCCGAATGGAAGAAAATCTACGTACCGTTGCTTATTGCCGCTTCCGTTAAGATTGACACGCTCTATGCAGATAAAACCAATAGGGCAATTGAGGGTTCAATTCAATCGTTTGGAAAGAAAACGAATATCAATTCCGTGAGCCTAATGCGCTCTAGCAAACGCGACGGAAGCTACAAGACAATAGAATCAATCAATTTCAGCGACAGCACTGTCAAATTCAGCTTGCAAGAACCAATAACTGGCGATCATTATTACTACAAAATCGTACTTACGAACAAAGACGATTCTGTAAGCTCAAGTCCACGTTACTTGTTCACATTAGACCAAGTCCCTCCTAGCCCCCCGTTTGATTTATCGGGAAACATTGATTCCAATGGCGTCGTTACATTAAACTGGACATCGCCGTTAGACAAAGACATCAAAGGGTACAAGGTCTTTAGAGCAAACACATTGACTGAGGAATTTATAGAAAAAACGGAAGTTTTGATCACTGGAAATCAATTTAAGGACACCGTTCCATTAAACAATTTGACTTCCGAAATTTATTACAAGGTCCAAGCCGTTGACTTAAATTACAATCAGTCTTTTAAATCCAAAGCCTTATTGCTATTGAAACCCGATACTATTGCTCCAATTCCTGCAGTGATCAATAACATCGTAATTCAGGACACAGTTCTCAATATACAATGGACAAACTCAGGCAGTCAGGATCTTAAAAACAATATTCTGATTCGAACCCATGCAGGAAAAACAGACACCTTAGTCCATTGGACAAATGATACCTCATCCTTTATCGATTCCACTATTCTCCCAGGAAATTAGTATGACTAGGCCGTCTTAACATTTGATAAAAGCCTGAACAGATCAAATTCAAGAAGTTTTTCGAAGTACTACGAACCGGGTTACCGAAAACCAATTCCCAACTTCAAAGCAAAAGTTGACATGAAGAACAAATTCGTTCGTCTTACTTGGACAGCACCAAAAGATGAAGTCTTCTCCTACCAGATTAACCGTGGCAAAGGAGATGAAAAACCAATTCACTTAAAAACGGTTAAAGACAGTTCCATCCTGACGTATGAAGACAAAAGCGTTCGAATTAACACCAAATATTCGTACACCTTGAAATACATCAACCAAGAAGGAATCCATAGTATTCCTGCGAAAATTGAAGTTGTTTATCAGTGATTAAGACTCTTTACTGCCCCTTCCCGTTCGGTAACAATCATTTTATCAATCACTGCATGATTATCGCTTAGAAAAGTATCCGACAAGGCTGAATTGCTTAATTTAGCAAGTATACTTAGCTTGTACTACTTGAGATTTACTGAGAAACTAACCACTAAACTTTTCTACACCAAAATGATCGCTCGGATCGTTAAGGTTGTTGTGGCTCTTTTTCTCGCTATCTTCCTAATCTTCACGACTGTAGTTGGTCAACTTGAGGAAAATGGAATTGCGTATGACTCCCTAAAAATCAGCACAGCATTTGAGGTTGAGGTCAGAGGTTTATCTATTGAAATAACAGGTTTCAATTTGAACGTTGACCGGTTAAAACTTGACTTGTCCTTTTCAGATTTAATTTCAGGGAAATTTCAAGGAAAAAAATGCCGTGTTAAAGGCGCGGAAATTGAGCTCTACCCTACTTATGAAGAAGTAGAAGAAAGCGAACCTTTCAGTTACTCGGACCTTCCCTATTTGGCTTTTAATGATTTACGCCTTGAAGATGTGAACATCGTAATCCGAAGCGAAGTCGACACCGTGCTTCTCGATTTTCCCATCGTCCACTCCAGTAATTTTGTATTCAACGACTCTATAACTGCCGATGGATTTGAATATGAAAACGGGCGGATTTTGTTGCCAATCGCGGAAAGCACAACTGAGGAATCAAGCAGCGATGCACCAGAAACGAAATTTGAAGTCCCCGAATTCATTCCGAAATTTAAGTTCAAGAATTTCGCTATCGATTCCTTAACGTTTATCGCCAAGGGAAAAGACTTCCAACATAAAATCTCCGCATTCTGCTTTAGCATTGACGGCTGGAACAATAGAAACGGTGCCGAAATCAACTTAAACACTTTCCAATTTGATTATCAAGATACAATTCATGCTGAATTTGATAAAACCGCAATGCAATTTACAGCAGACAAATCACTTCTCATCAACGACCTAAATTTCGACCTTCCCGGACTCGCGTTTCGACTCGACACCTTTTCAATCGACAAGCAAGACGATGAGTACGCCTATGTTTTGCAGTTAAACGAAACGAGAATCGCACCGAATTTGATAAAATCATTCGTTCCAGATAACCAACTGATATTGGCGACAGCACCAAACATTGTTTTATCGATGGACCTACGTTATAAGAAGGATACGCTGTGGATTAACGAAATTTCGACGGAACTTGGAATTGAAAGTGGATTTAGGATAACAGGTTTTGTTGCTGATTTATGGAACCAACAAGAGATGCAAGTTGAACTTTCTCAGGCAACCTTTGCTTCGACAGACGTTAGTGAAACAATAGATTATGAAATGTCTCCAGCTTTCGCAAAGTCAAAGGCCAATTTGAATTTACAATTTGAAGGGAACAAAGATCAAATTAATATGATCGGTTTTTGCACTTTTGATGAAGTCCATACGGAACTAGCAGCAGAGATCAACGACATTTACACTGATTCTTTGACAGGTAATTTTTCAATTCAATCTCCTTTTGTTTCTAGCGCCACCTTCCTTTCCGATGCTGAAGACGATTTCAAAGCCCACGGTTTGTCAATTCGTTCGGAAATCAACGCATCCAATAAAGGGTCTATCGAAAAAATGATATTCCACTTGAAAACCGATTCGTTGATCCATCAAGAATACCGAATGAAAGAGTTTGAATTGGACGGGAATTATTTCAAAGGACTCACGACCATATTTCTAGGCGATTCCGATCAAAATTGGAGGGTTCAATTGAGAACAAGAGACAACATCCTCGAATCCAACGAAATTCGATTTCGTGGAAACACCGTTCTGAAAACGATTGACGTCGGCGCAACAAAATTGGTCAATGGCCTTTTAACAATTGATCTCGAAGGAAAATTCAAGATGACCGAAGATGCAATTAACGTTTCATGCAATTTGGACAAACTCAAGTACACTTCAGAAGGAAATAAGAACGTTTACGAGAATTGGGTAAAACTGGACTACAATTACCGAAACGAAAAGCACGATGTCGCAATCTTGGATAAGGCATCCATTGATTTAACGGCAGAATTTAATAACGATTTGTTCACATGGCTAGCTTCGGAAGACTTAGCAACGGCTGAAATCCCAGATTTCAATGTTCAAGGGAGAAGTAAAATCGACAGCGTGTTGGTTTGTGAACTTTCTGGAATTGCAGCTGGTACCGACATTCAATCGATCAATATCCAAGGCAAGAACAACAGAATTAAAGGCGAATTGAAAATCCCTTACATCGCTTATGATTCAAATGAAGCGCAGAAATTAAACGTTGACATCGAAATCAACGAAACGAAGAAAAACGTGCTCGTCACCTCCGATTCTGTTCTAACTAACGGCATGCATTTTGGCCAAGTCTCAACAAACATTGACATTTCCAACGATTACAGCAGCTTCGGGATCAATCTCGATGCGTTTGCCCAGGAACTAGAGAATCGAATTCAGTTGAACACCACCCTATCCATTGACGAAATTGCCCTAAACCTTCTTTTTAATCCTTCTCAAAAACAACATTTTGGGGAGAGCGATTGGAAATCAAAAACATGGAAACCGGTGCAATTTAGATGGGAAGACAATGCGATTTTAGGGGAAATTGAATTCTTTTCAAACCAACAATCCATTCGAGTGAACATGACCGAAGAATTTGTGCATTTGGACATCGCAGAACTCGATATTGGCGCTGCTATTGAAAAAGCGATCTCGGATGGAACAAACGTTGAATCGGTTTTAAATTTCAATGTTAATTACAACTACAACGATTCCACTTTAATCGGGAAAGGAGCTATCGATGAAATTGTATTTGACTCAATAAACATCGGAAGATTGAACATTTCGCTAGATGCTGATGGAGCCAGTCAGAAAGCCAATGTCGCTTACAATTATCTTGAAGGAAACTTAAATATCGACATACTCGATTATTATTCTGAACCGACCTTTAACGCTTCAATCAACGCTCTCGATTTAGCGCATTTGGCCAATGATTTCCATCTCGTCCCGGATGATTACGACCTGAAAGGAAAACTGAATGGGAAGGTATCAGGTTTTCTTGCAGAAGATCCGCGGCTAAATGGATCCCTCCTATTTGATGAAACATCGTTTTTAGAAAAAGCACATGGAACTTCGGTTGCAATTAACGGCCAAAGAATCGACATTGACAATAACGTTTTGACCTTCAATAAATTCACCTTAACCGATGTTGATAGGAACAGCCTATTCATTAACGGAAATATCGATATT
>JBLHVW010000118.1:0-12550 GCA_047628775.1 Salibacteraceae bacterium
TAAACGTCATTTTCAAACATTCCCCATCTCTTTTCTAAATCTTCGTAACCGTCCCAATCATCTTTCAATGCGAACGTTGTTTTGTGCTCAATTCCAACCGAGAAACGAGGCCCAAAATAATACCCAACACCAATACCAAGGCTTGGCATAACATTCACGTTCCAACCATCGAATAGACTTCCTTCGTTCATTGGCGTATCGTATGTACCGTCCTCAATAAAATTAATATATGATTCTGAAATGTCTACTGAATCATATTGGTATTGACTCGATGTAGGAAAGAATGGATCGTTTTGAACCAAGTTTGCATTCGTTTGATTCCACGCAAGGTTTATTCCTCCAAAAATGTATGGATCCCAACCTGAACGTGCTCGAAGACGGTTGGCATGAATAGCCAATTCAAGGCCTAATTCATGAACGTCCGTCCGGAAGTTATTCACTGTAAAACCAGGATCGTCCTTATAGCTCTGTAGACCTGGAGCCATATAAGAAGGGCTATAGTCAGTAAGATCAGTTGTATCATAATCTTGACCGTACCATGTTCCGCGCAAATATCTTAATCGCAAATCAAAGCTTGTTCTTTTTCCGTATCCGTAATTGAAACTTCTTCCAAGAAGAAATCCGTATCCGACATTGGTTTCATTTTTAACATCGGTAGTGTTCCATGCGGCACCAACGTTAAGTCCGAAAAACCATTTCGAATCAGTTTCGTAATTTACATGTTGAGCGAAAAGGCTCGGCATTATATGTAAACAAATTGCTAGGGTAATAATTTTTTTCATAAGCAAAAATTTTGCGATTAGTTCTTCAACTAACTCTATTATTGTGCCAAACAGGACTTAAATACTTAGTTCCATTAGTAATTATCAGTTTATAAGCGGTAAATTTATCTTAAATTTGTTACAATTACTAGAAAAACCAAGGGTTTTAGAGGGAATGAGAATAGCTGTTATCTTTTTGTTAATGTCATGTGTTTCGGTCTTTACGGCTGCAACACAGGAAGTCTACAATGGCTGTAACAACGCTTTAGAGATTTGTCCAAACGCAAGTTATTCGTTAAATAATTTGGGTGCAACAACCTTTGCGTGTGTAAATTGTGAAGACGATTTTAATTTCTGTTTTTCACCTGAAAACACAATTTGGTGCACCTTTACAACCAATGCTGCTGGAGGGGCAGTTCAAATCGATTTCACCAACTTGGTTTTTGAGGCAAATCCTGGTCAAGACAATGAACTTCAAGGGACCATCATCGAAGCGGGTGTGCCTTGTGATGCAAGTTCTTATGTTCAAATTGGCAATTGTCTGTCCAACGAAACAGGGAATTTCAGCTTAAACGCTCCTGCCCTAAACCCCAATTCAACTTATTATTTAGTAATCGATGGTGACAACAATGGAGCGGGAATAACCTCAGCTGCGGAATGCTCTTTTGATCTTGTAATATCTGGCGCTGGTATTGATCGGCCTGTGTCTGTTGCAAGCATCACTGAAAGTACGGTAAACGCATGCTTGAATGAGGTGGTTTCCTTCGTGTGTAATCTTACCGATTGTCCCGATACAAGTAACTTTCTGTGGTATGTGAATGGCGTTCTAGCTGCAACAACAACAGACGCTGTTTTTCAAACTTCTGAACTCGTTGATGGTGATATTGTCAGCGTTGAAACTGATTGCTATACTGTTTGCCCAGCTACCGTTCTGGCAACAAGTCAAATCATTGGAGTTTATACAATTGCGGTTGATGCGGGCAGCGATGTAACTGTCGCGCCAGGAACCACGTTCTTTCTAAATGGAACCACAACAGCGCCAGTTTTTTACTGGGGACCGACCAATTTGGTAAGCATCCCAAACATTTTAAATCCATCAGTAACGCCGACGGAAGAAACAACTTACTCTTTCACTGTGGAAGAAAATGGATGCGTATTAACAGATTATGTCACGGCATTTATGATTTCAAGTATTGAAATTCCAAATACGTTTTCGCCAAATGGTGACAACATAAATGATACTTGGGTAATTAAGGGAATTGAACTTTATCCGAACAATCTCGTTTCCATTTTTACGCGTTGGGGACAAAAAATCTATCAGACTTCGAGCTATTCGTTGAACAAAACTTGGGATGGAACATCCAATTCCGGCGATGCCATGGAGGGCGTTTATTACTATGTAATTGACCTGAACGACGGAAGTGATGTCGTTTTAAAAGGAACCTTAACCGTTTTAAAATGAGAAAAGGTATCCTAATAATCCTATCTATTGTCTTTGCACAAATCAGTCGTGCGCAGCAAATTCCCGAGTACACACAATGGTTCTTGCACCAATTCGCCATTAATCCTGCTCATGCGGGAATTAAACAATGTGTAGATATTCACTCACTCTATCGCGTCCAATGGGTGGGTATTGACGGAGCTCCAGATAGCGGGTTTCTTTCGGTTAGCATTCCACTTCAGGCGAGGAAAAGAAAAATGTTAAGTGCCAGACATGGAACTGGATTCAAGTTTGAAACAGACAGGATTGGGCAGTTCAGTACCAACAGATTAAATGCGGCTTATGCGGCTCATTTTAACTTTAATAAAACGGATCGTTTGTCCTTAGGTGTATACGCCGGAATTATACAAACGGGATACGACCCAAGCAATTCGACAACGGCTGATCCCGATCCAACCGTGATGCAGCAGGCCAATTTTATTTCTCCTGACGCAACATTTGGAGCTTGGTTTAATTCTGAAAATTACTTTGCTGGGTTGACTCTCAGGAATATGTTCAGAAGCAAATGGATGGATATCGGAACGGACTCTCGCCACCGCGTTCATTTAGCCATCAATGGCGGGTATCGGGTTAAGTTAAATGAGAACATCACTTTTTTACCTTCAATGATCATTAGGATTCCTCCTAGAAACCCTATTTCGGCCGATATTACTTTGTATGCTGACTTTAAGAATGTTCTTGGTCTAGGTGTTGGTTATCGATCAGGAGATGCGTTAAATGCAATCGTGACGTTTAAAATCAAGGAGCAATTTTCTATCAGCTATTCGTTCGATTATGCGGTTACAGCAATCCAATCTGTAGCCAAAAACACGCACGAATTATCCCTTCGCTTTACCACCTGTAAACCAAACCGTTCGGGGCCCGCCACATGTCCTTTGTTCGAATAGTTAATTTTCACACTTGTTGTTAATTTCCTATCTTTACCTGAACTCTGTTATTAACTATTATGATCAAACTCTCTCTTTCGGCATTTTTTGCCGTTTTAATTAGCGCCATCTCTTTTACTTCTTTTTCACAAGAAAACACCTTACTCCTTAAGTCTGGAACATACACAATCGTAACTGAATCAGACCTTAGTTGGACTTCAGAAGAATTAATCGATAACCGATTTTATAGAATCATTGTTTTTGATAACATTCCTAGTTCAGAAGCAAAAGCCAAATTGGCCGAAGCGGGTATTGACCTTATGGATTACTTGCCACGAAATTCCTTTTTCGCTTCAATATCAAACAGCGTAAACTGGACATCATTGGAAAATGCAATTGTTCTTCCTATCGAAAATGACTACAAATTATCGCGGTTGCTAGCGGTTAAAGAATATCCACACTGGACGCTATTCGGAGAGAATCAAATTGAATTGGTAGCCTCTTATTTTGAGGAAGTAGCTTATGCAAATGTCGAGAAACAAGTTCTATCTATTGGTGGACAGATTGTTAGTACAAGCGCAAGTCAACAAACCATGAATATTCGTTTGAACCTGTCGGATTTAAATATGCTTTACGCGTTGCATGGCTTTTACTATTTTGAAGTTTTACAATCGGAATCAATGCCTGAAAATGACTCGGGTCGTGCAAATCACAGAAGTAATACGCTTTGGACAGAGTACAGCGGCGGACTTGCATACAACGGAACTGGAATAACAATTATGATGCAGGACGATGGAATTATCGGTCCTCACATTGATTACACGGGTCGTATTGATCAGTCGAATTGTGCAGGATGTTCTACAGCTGCTGGAAACACACACGGTGATCACGTTTCGGGAACGATTACAGGTGCTGGAAATTTGGACCCTGCTTATAGAGGAATGGCTCACGGAGCAGATCTTTTGGTGTACGGTTCAAACAACAATAATTACAGTAGCGTTCCGAACCTTTATGATAACGATGGATTAACGATTACTTCTAAGAGTTATAGTAATGGATGCAACGATGGATATACTTCTTTGGCGCGTCAATTGGATGAGCAAATTTTTGACCGTCCATCTTTAATTCATGTTTTCTCAGCTGGAAACAACGGAGCCTCTGCCTGTAGCCCAAACAATTACGGAGCAGGAGCAACTTGGGGAAACATCACAGGTGGACACAAAATGGGTAAAAACCTATTGACGGTTGGAAACTTAACCTCGACAGATGTTCTTGCTGGCTCAAGTAGTCGCGGACCGGCAACTGATGGAAGAATTAAACCAGACATTTGTGCGGTAGGTTCTTCCGTAACATCTACAGGGCCGGACAATATTTATTTCACCATTTCAGGAACCTCAATGTCTTGTCCTGGAATCGCGGGGACAGTTGCACAATTGTACGAAGGATATAAAGATTTGAATGGCGGTTCTAATCCAGATGCGGCACTAATTAAAGCGAGTGTTTTAAATACTGCTGAAGACTTAGGAAACGCTGGTCCAGATTTCAGATTTGGATGGGGACGTATTAATGCACGTCAGGCATTCGATTTGATTTCAAACAATCAATACATTGCTGGTTCAATTGCACAAGGAGGAAATGACAACCACCAAATTTCAGTTCCTGCAGGTGTTTCGGAATTGAGAATCATGGTTTACTGGACAGACGTAGAGGGTTCAACAAATGCAAACCCAGCGCTTGTAAACGACATCAACATGGTTGTTACAGATCCGGGGGCTACAACTTACAACCCGTGGGTATTGGATCACACGCCTGCAAATGTAAATCTAACGGCCGTTCGTGCAATTGACAACTTAAACAATGTAGAGCAAGTAACACTTATAGATCCAGCTACTGGGACGTACGATATAGACTTGAATGGTTTTGCAATTCCACAAGGAACACAAGATTATTATGTCGTCTATTATTTTGTTAGAGATGAAATTACGGTAACGCATCCCATTGGAGCCGAAGGAATACAAACGGCCTCTGGTTCAGTTGTTCGTTGGGACGCTCCAGAAGGAACTACAGATTTCACTATCGAGTATACAACAAATGATGGTGCAACCTGGAATACAGCTGGCACTGCTCCTGCTGACAGAAGGTATTATTCTTGGACAACGCCGAACGTTGTTACTGGATTGGCTCGTGTAAGAGTTTCTAGAGGCGCTGTCTCTGATCAAAGCGATGCTGTTTTCACATTGATTGATGTTCCAAACAACTTAGCGTTTGCTTGGGCATGTCCTGATTCATCTAATTTGTCTTGGGATGCTGTTGTTGGTGCTACCAGTTATGAGGTTAGCATGCTTGGCTTAAAGTATATGGATTCTATAGGAACGACTACTGCGACTAACTTTACAGTACCAATTGGCTCAACGACAAATGGTTGGTTCAGTGTTCGCGCATTGGGCCCAGACAACGCAAGAGGAGAAAGAGCTGTTGCTGTTGAAAAAGGTTTGGGAGAGTTCAACTGTGCTTGGAGCCCACCGATTGCGGCATTTGACATTGATTGTCCATCGGCTGGAACAGGTCATTGTTTTGACTTAACCGACCAATCTTCAAACACAATTCCTGGTACAACGTATACATGGTATTTCCCCGGAGGAACGCCTGCGACATCAACAGACCAAAACCCAATTGTTTGTTATGCTACACCTGGACAATACGATGTTGCCATGGTTGTAAATAATGGGATTGGAATTGATTCAATCTATTCTACGAATGCAGTTTATGTTGCTATTACACCTGGTCTTCCTTATTTCGAAGGCTTTGAAAATTACACGAACTTTTTGAATATTGATGAGTGGTCAACATTTAACCCTGATGGAAATCAGCCATTTTTGATTAACTCAAACACCTCATTATCAGGAACAAAAAGTGCAAGTCTCTACAATTATTCTCAAAATGGAAACTTCGAAGATGAATTGATTTCAGGCCCTGTTGATCTTTCTACATTAGCATCTACGGATGACATGACATTGACTTTCCGGTATTCATACAGAAAGAAAGTTGCCGCAAACGATGAGTGGTTAAAGGTCTTTGTAACGAAAAGTTGTGAGGATACTTGGGTACAGAGAAAAACAATTCACGGCGATGCGCTTTCTCCACTTACGTTTAGCATAGCTTGGGCTCCAAGTTCGGATGCAGATTGGACTACAGTTCACATGACTAATATTACGGACGCATACTTTGTAGGTGATTTCAGGTTCAAATTTGAATTTGAAAGTGATGGTGGAAACAATTTCTACTTGGACAACATTAACTTGTATCAAGGAGCGCCTTCTGATGCTATTGTTTCGGGTGTAGGTTTATCAGAAATGGAAATCTCAAATGCTTCATTGTATCCAAACCCAACAGATGGTGAATTGAATGTTGAATTTGATTTAAACAACGCGCAAGCTACAGAGTTAACAATTCTAGATTTAACTGGAAAACAACTTGCCTCTTATTCAGTCAGCGGTCAATCCGGAAAAAACAGTGCGTTCATTGATGTGAACACATTGTCTTCTGGCGTTTATTTCTTGAAAATTAACGTTGACGGTGTAAGCCATCAAATGCGGTTCATTATTCAGTAAACGACACTTTCTCGTCAGACTTTTGTATGATCACAATATGAAAAGGTTGTGTCATAATCTCAATAGCATCTCCTTTTGGGGATGCTTTTTTTATTTGAGCTTGAATTTTTTTGCCCGTTTTTGTAGCTGATGCAATCTCAACAGTATATCCTCCTGAGCCACGAATTTGATCAAAATAGGCCAAAACTGTAACGCGATCGAAATCAATAGGCTGTTCTTTAATGGCTTTATTTACAGAATTCATTTTCGTCGTTAATGCATCCCATTCTTCTTGCGAATTAATGACGACTCCTCCTTCTTCAATTCCTTCCGCTCCATATCCTGTCAAGTAGCCGCTTGCGCCTTCTTTGATGGAAAGTGGATAGACATTTGCAAGGGTGTCTGCTGGTTGTTCTACTATTACTTCCTCGGTGGTTTTACAAGACTGCAAACCAATTAAAGTCATTAGCGCGAATCCAAAATAAAGTGTGTGCTTCTTTTTCATGGTCGTTTTTTACTTTTTAACAGTATAGTTTATCCAACTGTGTTTGTTTATAAAAACTAAATATAGTGCCAAAAATGAATAAGGTTCTTATCATCTTTGTTTAAAATCGATTATCATGAAATTATTTGTCTCTCTTATAATAGTAGCGTTTTCATTCACCTCTTGTTTTGTCCCTGCAAAAAAGTACCAAGAACTTGTTGAGAAAGAGAAGCTATGTTCAGAAGAACTGGAAGCATACAAGACGAAGGCTATGAACTTTCAAGGATCGTCAAAAGATTACCAATCGAAATATGAAGTCGCTTCGAAACAACTGGAACACCTTATAGCAGATTCAACCGCCCTTAGTAGGAACCATAAAATTTTACGTGCTAAATATGATAAGGAAGTTGAAATCAACGAAGCGCTTGAAGCAAGTTATGGAAAATTAAGAATTACTGGAGCTGCCGATGTGGCCAAATTGAATGCTGATCTTGAAGTGAGAAGAATTGAACTTCAGAAGAAAGAAGATGCATTAATTGCGTTGGAACAAGATCTTTTACTTCAAAAGAAGCAAATCACGAAACAGCAAGGTGAGCTTACCGCATTAAATTCCATGATTGAACAACAAGAAGCGGCAAGTAAAGCACTAAAAGACAAATTGAACGCAGCGCTAAAAAACTTCAAAAACGAAGGGTTAACAGTTGAAGAGCGCAATGGGAAAATTTACGTTAGTCTCGAAGCCAAACTTCTTTTTGCCTCTGGAAGTACGGCCGTTGAAGCCGAAGGTAAAAAAGCGCTCATTGAATTGGCAAAAGTATTGCAAGAGGAAAAAGAACTTGAAATCATCGTTGAAGGACATACAGACACCGATAAAATGGCTGGAACGAAACATCCGGCAAACAACTGGGAGCTTTCCGTTTTAAGAGCCACTTCCGTTATTTCAATTATGACTTCTAACTCAGATATCGATCCAAGACAATTGATGGCTGGTGGGCGTTCAGAGTTTCAACCCGTTGATCCAAACGACAAAACGAAGAACCGTCGAATTGAAATTATCATTTCTCCGAACCTTGACGATTTGTACCAATTGATTTCGGAATAAATTTAGCGTTCACGGTTTGAGGTTTAAGATTGTATAACACCGCTAATTTACCCTTGCTCCGTATAACTGCACTCCCGTTGGTTTTTTAGTTGTTAAACGCCTTCTTCAATACGACTGATTCTTCTTAATTTAAGCATCTAAGAACAAATGTGATTCCAATTTTAGCTTCAACTTAAACAATCCTTTTTCATTTCTATCAACGAATTTTGTAACTTAAGCGCATGGCTTTAATAGCCTGCTACACTCTTATTTCAAACTAAAAAAAAATAAATGAAACGTTCAAACCGATCCTTTCTACGCATTTTATTCTTGTGTGTTCTCAGTTCAATGCTATTTCAAAATCTCTCTTTTGGGCAATCTAAAAATGACTTCACATTTCAAGGGGTAGAAATATCAATACCTGAAAATGTTGCTACCGTAAGCTTTAATGAGTTAAACATGGAAAGCGGATACAACAATGTTATTTACGCATGGATGCAGTTTAATGAAATCCCGAATCAAGAACAGCAAGATGCGGTTAAGAGTGGCGGCGTTGAGTTCCTTGATTACATAGCAAAAGGGACTTACCTCGTTCGCTTTAGTACAACCGTTTCCCGTGAACTTCTTTCATCAAACAATGTAAAAGGAATTATTCCAGTGCATCAAGAAGTTAAAATCGAATCAGAAATAAGAAATGGCTCGATAAACTCATGGGCTATTGAAGGAGACAACGCAAAGTTAATTGTTGTACTGTTCGATGGTATTAACATGGACGAAGTAATTTCAACGTTTGAAACTTCCGGAGTTGAAATTCTAAATCATTACCGTGGTCATCCAATTCTAGAGGTTTCTCTTCCGATTGCTCAAATTAACTCCTTAGGAGGTTTCAATTTTGTTAAGTGGGTAGAAGAAATTACTGCTCCATCAATTAAAGACGATACGAGAGGAAAGGGTCTGCACCGTTCGAATGGATTGGATACGCAAACTCCAACAGGAAGGCAATACACAGGTGAAAACATCGGAGTAATGGTAAGAGACGATGGAATTGTAGGTCCACACATTGATTTTGAAGGTCGACTTGATAATTCAACAGCAACAGGGACTGGTTCAACACATGGTGATGGAGTCGCTGGTATTATGGCGGGAGCAGGAAACTTGGATCCTAGCATGCGCGGAATGGCAGCAGGGTCAAATGTCTTTGTTTCCAATTATGCTTCTAACTTTTTAGATGTCGCTACAACAGATAGAATAGCGAATGGATCCGTTCAAGTTACCAATTCCTCTTATTCGAATGGGTGCAATGGTGGGTATACAACAACTACTCTCACGGTTGATGACCAAATTGTCAATAACCCTACACTTTTGCATGTCTTCTCTGCCGGAAACTCTAACAATAATGATTGTGGATATGGAGCAGGAAACCAGTGGGGTAATATCACTGGAGGGCACAAACAAGGTAAAAATGTAATTGCAACTGCAAATACATATTTTGATGGTTCTTTGGTAAATTCAAGTTCAAGAGGCCCAGCACACGATGGCCGAATCAAACCAGATATCGCAGCGAATGGAGTGCAGTACTCAACGGATGAAGACAATGATTACATGTTATTTGGTGGGACATCTGGAGCTGCTCCAGGAATTGCTGGAGTTTCGGCTCAATTGTATGAAGCATACGGAATTGTAAATGGTGGAGCCCTTCCTCCATCAGCATTAATTAAAGCGACTTTATTGAATACCGCAAATGAGGCTGGGAACGAAGGTCCTGATTATAAATTTGGTTGGGGAATTGTAAATGGATTGCGCGCTGGGATGTTGATTGAAGATGGTCGACACTTAACGAGTACCGTTTCTCAAGGAAATTCGAATAACCACTCTATAACTGTTCCCGTTGGAACGAAACAAGTTCGGTTCATGCTTTACTGGATGGATCCTGCTGCCGCTGTTGGAGCTACTACTGCATTGATTAATGATTTGGATCTTGTTGTAAGTGATCCGGGTGCAACGACGTATTTACCTTGGCTTTTAAATCCTGCGCCCAACGCAACCACATTGGATTTACCCGCTACGAACGGTGATGATCACTTAAACAATGTGGAGCAAGTTCTTATTAATAACCCTCTTGCGGGAACTTATACAATCGATGTGACTGGATTTGCTGTTCCAATGGGACCTCAAAATTACTTCATTGTTTATGAAATAATCACAGATGAAATAACGGTAACATATCCGAACCGTGGTGAGCATTTTGTGCCGGGTGAGGATGAATCTTTGCATTGGGACGCACCAGAATCAACTGGAAACTTCGATTTAGAATACAGTACTAACAACGGTGCTTCATGGAGCGCAATATCAACTGTTGGATCATCGGATCGAACGTATGAATGGACTGTTCCTAACAACGTTACAGGAGACGCTTTGTTTCGTGTAACACGCGGAGGGGTCTCTGATGTTAGTGATTCAATTTTCTCAATTGCACCTTTGGTTACAGGTCAAACAATTACACAATTGTGTCCAACTACAGTGACCTTTTCTTGGAATGCGGTAACGAATGCAGACAGTTATGATGTTTATGTTTTAGGAGCACAATACATGGAAATTGTTGGGAATTCAGCCACTACGACATTCGTACACACTATAACGGATCCTAACCTACCAATTTGGTATGCATTGGTTGCAAAAAATGCGCCTTTAGGTTGGGAGGGTCGACGCACAATTGCTAGTTATCACCCAGGAGGTCTTATTAATTGCTTTTTTGCTACGGATGTTGAGTTAGCGGGTATCAATAGTACCGCAGGAGATTTCTTCGCAATTTGTAATACAAACCCTGTTTATCCTGAAATATCAATCTTGAATGCTGGAACATCTCCAATTTCAAACTTCCCCGTTACTTATGAATTGACCGGGCAGCCTTTGGTAACCGAAACGTACACTGGGACATTGTTGGCTGGACAGCAAGTCGTTTATACGTTCACAACAGCCTTGCCCGTTTTAACCACAGGTAATTACACTTTAACGTGTACAGCTGACGTAACTGGTGATGGAAATGCAACAAACAACGAACAGGCAATCAACTTTTACGTTCAAGGGTCTGCAACCGCAACTCCATTTATTGAAGACTTTGAAGCTGCTGGACTCTTGCCTCCTGGATGGTCTTTGAACAACCCAGATAATGATTATACGTGGGAAGAAGCTTCTGTAACGGGTCCCAATGGAACGACAACAGAAGCGGCGTATGTAAACAACTACAGTTACAATGCATCGGGAGAAGAAGATTATTTTGAAACCGAAATTTTCTCTATTGGAGGAGGAATGGGAATTATGTCCTTTGATTTAGCGAAAGTTCAGTACAGTGGTTTGGACGACAGTCTTGCAGTTCAAATTTCAGGAGACTGCGGAACAACTTGGACAACAATTTACGCCAAAGGTGGAGCAACATTAGAAACTGCTGGAAGTTCAACCGGTAACTGGAGCCCTTCAGCTGCGAGTGATTGGAGAAATGAAGTTGTAGATCTTGCTAGCTACTTGGGTCAAAGCGTAATGTTCCGATTCATCAACATCAATGGTTATGGAAATTCTACTTATGTTGACAACATCAATGTAACGAGTGACTTGTCGATTAATGAGAGTGATCAAGTTCAATTCAGCATTTTCCCTAATCCAACTGATGGAACAGCTACGTTGACAATTACAAATAATGCCGGAGCTAATTCTCGAGTGGTCATTACCAATCAAGTTGGGCAAACGGTTCAGGTGATTGAAACAGAAGCATTTTTAAACAATGAATCTTTAATTGATCTAACACGATATGATAGAGGCCTTTACTTCGTCACTGTTTATTCGGATGATGCAAGCACGACAAAACGTATTGTAAAGAATTAGAATCCATTTTAATTTATCGAAAGCACCTTATTCAATCAAGAATAAGGTGCTTTTTTTGTTTTGTTTTTAAACCGCAGAGACGCAAGGTTACAACGATAAAGCATTGTTTACTTTGGTGTTCGACACAAGGTTTAATTTGCATTAAATCGAAGTTCTTCAAAATCAGTTCGGCAGTGAATCCATCTTAACTGCACGCGCGAAACAACAGGAAAATCGAATCATCCAGTACATTCTAATTACTGTTTTAACTATCTTTGATTCATGTCTGCCGAAAAAGAATCCATTCGACTTAAGCTTAAAGTTCTTCCGAACAAACCGGGCGTTTATCAATACTTTGATAAAAACGAGAAGATTATCTATGTCGGCAAGGCAAAGGATTTAAAAAAAC
>JBLHVW010000119.1:0-12546 GCA_047628775.1 Salibacteraceae bacterium
CATCAAATAAACTGCTTTGCAAAGTGATCCCGCCATCGAACTCAACTTTCTTATTGAAATTGGCTCTTAATTGAAGTGATGCTCCCATAACCGTTGCTCCTGCCCCGTTTCGTTTTTCAAACAATTCACCAAAAGCATCTTCGCCTAAAGGCTGTTGGTAAAATGCGTCTTTCAAATAGGTGTAGAATCCCTCAACTGTAAATCCAGCAATGTATTTCGATGTCTTTTTATCGTAATTAACAGAAGCGCCGAAACTTTGCGATCGTTCTTCAATCAGGTCATCAGCAAGAGTAATTCTCGAAATTCCACCTCCCGCAAATGCGATATGAAGATCGGCATCGAAGGCTTGTGGTGCTCTAAATCCTGTTCCCCAAGTTGCTCTGAACTGCGTCGATTCTTTGAGTTTATACATGAACGAAGCACGTGGGCTTATGATTAAATTATCGAGTAAGTTGTGTTGGTCTGCGCGGGCTCCAAGCAATACTTTGATCGACTTTGAGATCTCCCAGTCACTTTGCAGGAACATTCCTAGGTTGGCGGTTAATTGATTCACTTTGTAATTGTAAGCTTCGATATCATCCTTAACCATGTCTTCCAAGTACTCGCCACCAACAGTAATAACATTTGATCCTTTGATGAATTTTTCAAAACGATGGTTGAATTGCGCTCCTCCCTGAATCGTTGTAACCAAAGAACTTCCGTAGGGTGGATTTTTAAGGTGATCGATAATTTCCAAGCTGTCGTCAGGAAAAATACCTGTGTAATGCAAGCGTGTTGTTCTCTGCCCTGCGCCATAAACGATTATTGATGAATTGTCATTTTTGAAATTGTATTGATAATCAATTCCACCAACCATAACGTTGTGCGTTCTTTCCTCCGATTGTTGCGTCAAATGCGGTGCTTTTTGAATCATTTCGCCACCGTAGCGGTATTCGTTGATCGTGCTCAAGGTAATTTCTAATTTTTGCTGATCGTTTGGCCGAACAAACAAATTGGTTCCGAACGAAGTCGTTTTCAATGCAGGCAATTCTGAGAAGTTATCTCGGTTATGATCATACGCTTCACGGTTTCGATTGTTGACAAAGAAAGACGCGCCAGCATTACGCTTGTGTGTTAATACATTCGCGTTTCCACTTATGATATTGTCTGAAGCCAAACCGTTGATGTTCTGATAATTGTTCGAGAAACTAAAGGCGCTTTCTTTTGGGACTTTAGTAATCACATTCACTGTTCCGCCAATTGCAGATGATCCGTACAACGCCGATCCTCCGCCGCGAACAACTTCGATTCTGTCGATCATGTTTGCAGGAATCTGCTCCAGTCCGTACAATCCAGTAAGCGGGCTGAAAACGGGTCTTCCATTTATTAGGATCTGAGAATATCCTCCCGCCAATCCATTCATTCGAAGTTGCGTATAATTGCATGTTTGACAATCCGTTTCAACGCGCAAACCGGGCTGAAATTTTAAACCTTCCGCTAAATTACATGCCTGAACGCCCTCTAACGTTTTCGTGTCAATAATATCAACTATTACTGGTGAATCTGTTTGGCGCTTGTTCGTTCTTGTTCCTGTAACAACAACTTGATCAATGAATTGAGAGATTGGGTCCAATTCGAAGTTGATGAATAGAACAGGGTTTAATGAATCTAGGACGACCGTTTTTTCTACCGTTAGAAATTCAGATGAATAAATGGTCATTGTGAGTTCTCCGAAAGGAAGTTTCGTGATGGCGTAATTTCCTTCGCTATCCGTATAAGAGCCGGATCCATTGCTCAATTTGACTTTTACTGATTCTTGATCAGCGTTGTGACTGCTTACATGTCCTGTAATTACTCCTGATTGAGCGACTATTAGACTGGAAGAAAGAATGAATACGGCAAAAAGAAGTCCCTTCATATTTCAATAACAATGATTGATTTAGTGGACAAAGATATAAAGTTAGACGGCACTAACAATTATAATTTGAGTTATAATGCTTTTTGATGTCCCAAAGCCAAGGGGCTGGGAATTCGTTGTCACTACAATTTGTGTATATTCGTATTCAACCAAAGGATTAATGGCGACCCACATTAAGGAAAATTATTTGAAGGCAATCTACTTCCTCGACCAGAAGGATCACGATATTTCTTTGTCCGAATTGAGTAAGGAAATGGGCGTGAGCATTCCAACGGTGAATAGTATGGTAAAGCGTCTTCAAGAAGAAAAGTGGGTGATTTACGCCAAATACAAACCTTTAAAAATCACTCCGAAAGGGAGAAAGCAAGCGGCCTTAATTATTAGAAAGCACCGATTAACCGAAATGTTCCTTGAGAAATTTATGGGCTTTGGTTGGGAGGAAGTGCATGATATCGCAGAGGAAATTGAGCATATAAAAATTGACAATTTCTTCGATAGAATGGACAAGCTTCTTGGTTATCCTTCTGTGGACCCTCACGGTTCGCCAATTCCAGATAAAGAAGGAAATGTTGTCGAACGGGAATACATTCCATTGTCTGATGCGGTTGCTGGCGACAATTATAGGATTTGCGCTTTGAAGGACAGCTCACAGGAGTTTTTGCATTACCTCAACAGACAACAAATTAAACTAGGAACCACAGTAGAGATTGTTCGCTCCGAACCGTTTGACAAAAGCAAGAAAGTAGCTTATAACAATATGTCACCCGTTGTGCTGAGCAATGATGTTTGCCAACGACTGCTCGTTGAACCGATTGAGTGAGTTACAACATCTACGTATCACATTGCGCACATTGTCCTTTTTTCTATTGAATCCTTGTTTAGCCTTTTTGGAGTCTCTAAATTACAGTTAGATTTCGTCAATGAGACAATCTAATCACTATCTTCAGTGCATGTTATGAGAACATACAAGGGGATTCTCGACGCAGCTATTGCAAAAAGGTATTAATTTTTACGGGAGACCTTAAGCTTAATTTTGTTTGGGAAAGAACGGACGATATCATCACGAATAAGTTTACAGACCCTCCTCATGTTGTCTATACGGAGCAGGAAAGGAAAAAGAGATTACTATTCCAGCAACAACAAAGCCTGGTATTAAAGGATCAACGGACAGTTCCGGTGCTGTGGGGGATGTCACAGGCACAACGATTATTGTTCCGGGACAATACCTTAATGCTTCGACTTTCAAAGAGTTTTCCGGTTATCCATACTTCAGACAGTATGGGAAAATAGCAAGTGGTACAAAAGTGATCGCGGGCTTTATTTTTGGAGCGGCGGTGTGAAGTAGAGTCCTATTGATTTACACGTGTTATAATTCCAAGTCCTCGACTTCCAAATACCCCTGCTTAATTGATTCTTTGACCAAACCAATCATGGTTGTGACCTTCCACTTATTCATAATGTTTGTTTTGACATCATTGACACGGCTGTATGACAATGCTAAGGCATTGCAAATTTCGATTTGACTGTATTCGGCCAGAAGCATTTTTAAAATTTGTTTTTCCCGTGGGCTTAAATCCGGCATGTTATCTCAATTAGTTAAACATATGACGCAGTAGTTGTGGCTTTGCATAAAATATATATCAAAGGGTGTGCCATTTATATCTATATGTGCTTTTTGGAAAAAAGTAACCAATTTATTTTTCCATCTTTATAATGTTTATATTCTAAATAGTTACTTGGAGTTTGAAAAGGGGATTCTATTAAAAACTTTAGCAGGATAGGTTGTTAGCTATTTACCAGACAGTTAGGGTTTATAATCAATCGTTAAGTGAAATTTGGTTCCTTGGAATTTTAAGCGTTAACAATTATCATTCAAACGCACATTGCGCAATTTATGAATTCAGATTGTGTGATTATAAAACTTAAAAATTATTTTTGGCTGGTCAGATTAAAACCGTTGATTTGATAAAGATAGAAGTGGAGCAGAAATAATTGGTAATAACGAAGGGATCTCTTCCTTATTAGTTGCTACGCAATTTCTATTTCATTCCGCCCGGCTTGCAACATAATGGTAGATTTTCAATTGCTTTTGCGTTGGCTTTCAGCTCATCTGCATCATAACCCAAGTCTACAATTACGTTCTTTATTTGTTCGAGGCTGATTTTTTCACTGTTGAATTTAACTTCCAATAAATTCACTGTTAAGTTCAACTCGGAGAATTTAACACCCTTGGTGTAATTGAGCTTTTCCTCAATTCGATCCTTACATTGACCACATTCCGCAGAAGTTTTGATCTTAACAGTTTGTATTTTTTCAGTCTTCTGAGAATAAGAAAACCCTACTAGGAAGAACATTAAAAATAAACTAGCTACACTTTTCATAATTCTAAATTTACGGATTTTGTGTCAATTATCGCGCCAAGTTGATAAAGACTTTTGGGGTTAGAAAGGGAAGAAACTCAATAGAGCTTATCCCGGTGTTGCCGATACTTTTAGAGTAATTAATTTTAGCACGTTGTTTACTAAATCTATATTGTTTGAATACTAAGTGGTCCCTTAAGATTTAAAAAAAGCACTCCATCCTTGCAGTTGTAAATTTGAGCATGGCATAGTATTCGTTATGTACTAGTCAGTTAGAAATTAAAATCAATCGTTATGAAAAATTTAGCCCTGATAATAATAGTGTTCAGCATAGGATCATTGTGCGCACAACAAAGCCACTCTAAGAAAGAGAAAAAGTACCAGCGTTACGAAAATGGCGAACTCGTTGAGGACAACTATTATCTTGAAAGAGATGGCAAAGCGATTGAAGGAAGCGATTTTGAAATGCCTGAAATGGACCTTAAGATGGCTGAAATGGATGATCGAATGAAAAACATGCAAGAGCGTATGGATTTGAAAATGAAGTCGAGTATGCTTGATATGAACACCAGAATGGAAGAGATGATGCAACGATCGAATAAGATGCAAGAAGACATGCTTCAACGCATGAATGATGGCAAAAAAGGGATGGAGAGACAGGAAAAACCAGACGAAAGTTCTCCTAAAGTGAGACCACCTAAAGTGAAATATTCTTAAGTTGAGTTAGAATGAGGAGAAGTCCAATTCGTATCGGTTAGCCGAAGTCGGATTGGGCTTTTTTTATTCCATCGATCCTATTAATTCTGTCGCCAACTCTATTTCTTTCTTCCAAAACTTTAAATGGAATACCATCTTTCAAAGGAATATAAAAGTAAAAACTCACTTAAACAAAAGGTTTAAGTGAGTTTTTAATCTTTCGCTCTAAATTTTAGAATTAGAAGGTAAAGACGCTTTTCGTGTTCTCGCTATTCTATGATCATTGGCGTTTCACCTGCTCCGGTAATGATCACCTTAGCTCCTGGTGACTCCGAAAGTTTTAGAAGTGCTTCGATGCTTTTAAGTTTCAAGATTTCTTCAGTTAATCCTTCAGATAAAATGATTTGCGCATCTCTTGAACCTTTCGCCTCAATGATCTTTCGCTCAGCCTCGAGCTTCTCTTGCTCAATTATAAACTTCATTCTCATAGCATCTTGTTCCGCCTCTAACCTGTTTTCGATTGAACTGTAAAGTCCAGGTGGGAGCTTAATCGTTTTCATCAAAACAGCATCAATACTGATCCCTTTTTTATCAAGATTCTCGGCCATTTTAACTCTAATTTCACTTTCAATTTCAGCTCTTTTTCCAGAATGCATGTCTTTTGCTAAAAATTGCGCGCAAACATCAGCGGAAGCGGATCTGAAGACATTTTTAATTATTTCTTTGTAATTCAAGCCAACTGATTTTATGATACTCGGAACTTTTTCTTTTTGAATATTGAATAGTATCGATATTTCTGCTTCAACATTTAGACCCTCCTTACTCGGTAAATTCAGTTTTAATTCTAAATTTTCAGTAAGCACGGAAGCTTTAATGATTTTAGTCACAAAAGGGTTGTAAAGATGGGAGCCTTCTTCCATAACGTTTTCTGATAATTTACCGAGCTTTTGCTTTACTCCTACTTGACCTGGACGAATAACTGTACAGGACAAGAATGAAGAAGAAAGAAGTACTACCAAGGTGATTTTTAGGGTTTTCATATCTGTTTGTTTTAATGATTGTATAAATTTGATAAGATTGAATTATAGACTGATTAATGTTAAATTAGAATCACATTAGAATTTAATCTCGATTAATGGGGATTTTGATAGACGCATCCTTAGGATCGTTAGAATATCTTGAGATCTCGGGCAAGTCCAAATAGACTTTTTGCTGATTCATTATTAAGTTTTCATCCAAGAAGATTTGAAACAAGGACAGCTCCCTAAACCCGTCTATTTTTTCCTTATTTAGATGGTTCCCCTCTAAATGAACAATTTGAAGTTTGGGAACATTATTCAGAATTGGAAAGATGCGATCGATTTGAATAAGGGGCAACCGATCAAGGTAAATGGTATTCAAATTGGTAAGGTTGGACAATTGATATGGCAGATCAAAAAATTCGTTGTCTCCAAGGTCCAAAGTCTCAAGCTCAGATAATACCAATATACCATTCGGAATATGGTTTAAATGATTGTTTCTCAAACTCAGTAGGTGAAGTTGACTTGGAAAGGTTAATTCATTCGAGAAATTAGAACCAGGTAAACCCTCTATTCTTAATTCAATCAGAGATGGAATTTTATTAATAACTTTCAAAGCCTCTTGAAGGTTTAGGTGGGTGTCATAAATAAATTCCAATCGTTTTAAATTGGTGAGCTTTGCATAACTCGCTGGAATCGTTGAGAAATCGTCATTGATAAAACGAAGTTCTCTTAAACCTGTGAGGTCAGCTATCGCTTCAGGTGCCGATGCTGAATGCAAGTCAATTAGACTTAAGGATTGAAGTTTTGGAAATTGACTAAGAAACCTGAGGCTATCTTCATCTGAAATACTTTCTATTTCTAAGTATTCTACCTTTTCTGGCTCTTTCAATCCTTCTTCAATTGAGTGGTAGACTTTTATTTCTGGATTATTTTGTCCAAAAGCTAAATTTGCCGTTAAAGCGAATACGATCGTGCTTGAAATTATTGACTTGAATGTGTTCATCGTTCTTATTTTGAACAAATCTATGGACGTCAAGTTAACCCGAGTTTAGAGGGAGATTAAAATCAGGTTAGAATCAAAGCAGTACTGAAAAAACAGTGCCTTTATCAAGATCAGATTGCACATGAATATCCCCTTCATGTAATTCGATGATTCGTTTTACCAAAGAAAGGCCGATTCCTGCCCCTTCGTTATTTTGAGCATTATGAGCCCGATAAAGGGGTTCAAAAATATGGTTGATTTGATCCTCTGGAATACCAATACCGTTGTCCGTTGTTGTTATTTGGATCTTTCCGTCTCTCTTGCATAAGTCAATAGATACAATCGCATTGTCATTTGAATATTTACACGCATTTTCGACAATATTGTAAAGGGCATTGTGCAAGAGTGGTTCATCAGCCAAATATTCATAGTCTTCCGATGAACTATTCTCTTCCATATCGAATTGGAGATCAATCTGCTTATAGATCTGAGATAAACTGAATGTAATATCCATTAATAGACTGTCAATTCCTGTTTTTTTCAAACTCAGCTTTGCCGAATCCATTTTAGAAAGGTTTAAAAAATGCTCAACCAATTGATTGAGTTTCCCCGCAGTACTCATGATCTTATCTATCGATTCAATGTATTCTTTTGAAGACCTTTCCTTTAAAAGCGTGACTTCTGCTTCACCAAGAATTACCGCCAAGGGGTTTTTAATTTCATGAGAAGCATACCTCACAAAGTTTTTTTCCAATTCAAACGACGTTTGCAAGCGGTCTAGAAGGCTATTGAATGAAAGGGCCAACATTCCTAGTTCATCGTGTTCATTATGAACTGTCAACCTCATATCAAGGTTTGAGGCACTTATATTATTGGCTTTTTTTATTTTTCCTGCAATCGGTTTTAGAACGTTCCGAGAAAAGTATTTACTCAAGACAAAAATGATAAGCAACGAACAGAAAAAAGAGAAAGCTAAAATGGACCGTAATTTTTTTAAATACGTTGCCCCGTCTTTGTCAAACGCTGCGACCAATACAACATAATCTATTTCATCAACGGTATATATTCGCGCAATTCCTTGATAATCTGATTTCACCCAAGAAATTTCATTGCGATTCTTTAAAGAACTCTTCAAGTCCAACGGCACGCGACTCTGCATTGTGCTAGGAATTGAAAAACTTGAAAGGGTGTCTACATATTCAATTTCTTGGGGCAAGGTTTTTAGAAAGTTTTGTTGTACCGTACTTTTAACAGATTCGGAAAATTTATCTTTTTCAAGAAAAAACTTTTCAGTTATTTCGAGCCTTGAATTTACACGATTGTAAAACAACTCATCAAGAGTTGAAGAAGAAACAACGTAAATGAGTAAACAAAAACCCAAAATTAGTACTGCAAAAAGCCCAGTAAAAGTATAAGAAATTCGATTTCTTATTTTCATAATTCTTCCTTTAATACGTACCCCATACCCACAACTGTGTGTAATAATTTGATGTTAAACTCCTTGTCAATTTTTTTTCTAAGGTAATTCATATAAACATCGATAACATTGGTTCCCAAATCAAAATTAATCTCCCAAACGTTTTCAAGGATGTCAATTCTGGACATCACTTTTCCTTTGTTTCGCATAAGATATGCCAAAAGGTAAAACTCTTTCGCGGTTAATTTTATTTCTTTTTCATTAAAGGTAACTTCTTTACTGTCCAAGTTTAATTCAAGATCGCCCACTTTCAAAGTAGCATTGGTTGTTGAAGAATCAACCCTTCTATTAATGGCATTCAGTCGTGCCAGCAACTCTTTAAACTTTATAGGTTTTACTAAATAATCATCGGCCCCGATATTCAGCCCATCCACCAAATCATCTGTCGTTCCAAGTGCGGTGAGCATAATGATGTGTTTGTCAAAATTGAGCTCGGTTCGAAGTTTATGGCACACTTCTAAGCCATTAATTTTTGGTAGAATTATGTCGAGCAGAATAACATCAAAAGGAATGCTTGCGGCTAACCTCAATCCTATTTCTCCATCAAAGGCAAGGTGTGTTTCATGGCCATTTTCTTCTAACCCTTTTTTAAGGAATGAGGCAATACTTTGCTCGTCTTCGATAATTAAAATTTTCATGACTCAAAAATATTAGAATATGGCACATAGATAATTAAAAATGTTGTGGACCTGTCACTTGTTTTCCAAATTCTAATTGGATTCTAATACCACCTTAATTCACCACTAATTCTTTATAAGGAGTTTTACATTAGAAAAAGGAAGGCCTCCAGTTTAAATTGAGCTGTAGGATTCACTTTTTACCTAATCAATTAGACACCAAAAAAATGGAATTAAACTTTAAACCTAAAACAATGGAGAAATCTATAAATCTCACGACATTTTTACTTCTAGTAGCAGCAATGACGGCCTGTACTGGTGAATCAAAAACAGAAAAAAACATTGATATTGAAGCGCTCAATTCTGAAGCAATCACAACGGGACTGGTAGAAGATGTTTTGACAAAAGAACAGCAACAAGCGTTGACACCTGGTGAAGTAATTCAAATACTAAAAGACGGGAACCAACGATTTACGGAGAATGATTTAACAGCTCGCGACCATTCAAAACAAGTTAGAAAAAGTACGTTATCTCAGTTTCCCAAAGCTATTATATTGTCATGTGTTGACAGCCGGGTACCTGTCGAAGATGTTTTTGATAGAGGCATTGGTGACCTATTCGTAGCAAGAGTAGCCGGTAATTTTGTAAATGAAGACATTCTGGGCAGCATGGAATTTGCGTGTAAGGTCTCTGGCTCAAAATTGGTTTTAGTTATGGGACATGAACATTGCGGTGCCGTAAAAGCAGCAATTGATGATGTAAAGTTGGGCAACATAACGGCAATGCTTCAAAAAATAAGACCCGCGGTTGACAACGTGACTTACGACGGTGAAAGAAATTCTGGAAATCAAGAATTCGTACATGATGTTTCTGTATCAAATGTCCAAAGTACAATCAATGAAATTAGACTGCGAAGTCCTATTCTAAAAGAGATGGAGGACAATGGGCAAATCAGAATAGTAGGCGCGGTTTATGATATGGACAACGGAAAGGTAGAATGGTTAGACTAAATAATCTGACAATAGTGTATAGTGCCTCATCGTTGCGGTTTGGAATTCTTTAATATCGAAAAGGCGTTACGCGGCATCACAAACGATGTGCCTTCGGACACCTTCACTCGCAAATTGCTAAGCAATGATTAGGTTGAATCCTTTTCTTAAAGTTTAGAAGCTAAACGATTAAGCCCCGAGTAGTTCTACTTAGTGATGCTTTTGGGGAACTATACACTACCGTCTAATGCTAGCAGAAAAGCGCTATCGTCTGTATTAAAATGGTGTGTGCTATTGCACTAATAAAGAGAACAAAGTATGAATCTTTTTCAATACATAATCTCAGAGACAGTAAAACGTAAACTAAAAAAGAAAAAACATCCGTCAACGCATTTTGATAAAGCAATAATAAATACAAGAGTTGAGTTTTCACATTTAATTCGTGATAGCTTATTTATTTTATTAGGAGTTCTATCAGCTGGTTTTGGTTTAAAAGGATTTTTACTGCCAAATATGTTTATAGATGGTGGTGTAACGGGGATTTCTCTTACAATAGCCGAACTGACAGAAATACCATTATCAGTTTTAATAGTTGTAATAAACATTCCATTTATAATTATGGGGGTTTCTACAATCAGTAGGCAATTTGCGTTCAAAAGCATTATTGCAATTGTATTGCTTGCTCTCTTGATACATTTTATACCGTATCCCATCATAACCAATGACAAACTGTTGATTGCAATTTTTGGTGGTTTCTTTTTAGGATTAGGGATTGGATTAGCAATACGAGGTGGTTCAGTTATCGATGGAACGGAAGTGTTGGCAATTTTTATAAGTAAAAAGACTTCATTGACAATCGGTGATGTGATTTTAATATTTAATGTTCTTATTTTTTTAGTTGCAGCATATGTGTTTACAATAGAAACTTCACTGTATGCAATGTTGACCTATTTAGCAGCATCAAAAACTGTTGATTTTGTTGTGTCAGGAATAGAAGAATATGTAGGAGTAACCATTATATCAAATTATAGCGACGAAATCAGATTAGCTGTAATTGAAAAGCTTGGAAGGGGTTGTACTATTTATTGTGGTAAGAGAGGTAGAACATTGGAGCAAACGGAAATTGTTTATACATTAATAACAAGATTAGAATTGGCAAAACTGCATACAGAAATAGATAAGATAGATAAGAATGCATTTGTTGTAATGCACAGTATAAAAGATGCAAAAGGGGGTATGATAAAAAAAAGACCATTGAAATAATATCAACCGCACACAACACATCGTATATTTAATTGCCGAGTTGGAAGTAAATTCAAAGGATGTAGCTCGCATAAAGTTCACCCGCTCCCCTGGATTTGCAATCCTGCAAAAGAGTGAACGTTTATTGTTTGACTTTTGGGATTGTCTATTTTCACCCTTCATTAGCCGAAATGTATTTGCTATCTTTATCCTCCAATCTAACAGACATGGCAAGACTCAGAATTCTTATTGCATTTTTACTATTTAGCACTTTCTCACAATTTACAACAGGACAAACCTTTGATCAACTAGGGGCTCCTTTTTCCGGGTCAATGTTGACCAGTGATCCAGTTGAGGTATTTTACGACAGTCAAAATGCACCGCTTGTTGCGAAAATGCAGAATGGAAATTTAAGGGTAGATAAATTTGATGGTTTCGCCTGGAGTGCACTCGATCCTTTAGTGCCTGTAGTTGCATCCAATGTATTGGATTTTGAAATCGACTTTGACATCACTTCAAATAAAATTATCGTCATTTACGCGATAGGGAATTCTCTGTACCTGCGCAAATACTTCAATGGCTGGCAAGAACAAATTTTGATCGGCGCTTATTCAAGTAGTAATACTGACCAATGTGATCTTACAATTAACCCGCATGATAACCTGGCATATATTGCATACAATACAGGAGCAGGTACCGCCTGGGTAGAATTCAATTACAACAGCGACACGTTTACTCCAATGGCTACGATTACCATGGTTACATACGGAACTTATTTTGACGAGTCAGATATAAACTACAACGAAAAGGACAGTTTGATGTACTTCGCCTATGAGAATTATGGTCTCGAGGTTGGAGTTGCAACCTATGATGGAAGTAACTGGAATAGTCTTATGACCAGCGTAACTGGAATGGGTTTCGGGAATACTATAGCGAACATTACGGCTGAGTTCGATACGACAGGTGCGAACAACCTAATGATTCACACAGCAACTGTCCCTGACAATGAAGTTGGAATTGTTCAGTATTCTATGCCAGGACAGGTTTCTACAACCCTTGAGCCATGGTACGCTCCGTCCTCTATTGCAGCTGTACATGGCTGTGATATGACTATTCGACACGCCAATACGCGTCCAACGTATGCTTATTCATCTTACCCGACGAACACTGATATGAAAATCACCATTAAACATTGGGACGGAGCATCATGGAATGTGGTAAACAACTCTTTTGTGGACCACAAAATAATGGACATTGCTTATGA